>DYKX01000051.1:5251-14887 GCA_020722375.1 Anaerolinea thermophila | reverse complement strand
CCAGGTTGGTGGCCTGCCACGCGCCGCCCCGCTCGGGGTCCGTGGTGAGGCGGCGACGCGTACACGCGATGGCGAGCAGGGGAATCCCCTCCGCGTAGGCGGACGTCAACCCCGCCAGCATGTTCGCCCCGCCTGGGCCAGGACTGCCAATCACCACGCTCGGCTTGCGGCTGGTGCGCGAGTATCCCTCGGCGAGATGCACCGCGCCTTCTTCATGGCGGCAGTTGATGTGACGGATGCCGTAGCGCGGCGCATGCGTGGCAAACGGGATATGCGCCCCGTCCACGATGCCGAACATCATCTCGATGTCCTCGGCTTGCAAACACTTCGCGAGCAATTCACCAACGGTTATTTCGGTCATGCGAAACTCCTTCAAAAAGGTGGCTATTTTTTGGACGCGGATAAACGCGGAGGACGCGGATTCTTTCTCTGCGCTCGTCCGCGTCCCATTGATTGGGTGTTCATTCCAGCATCCCCTCCGCGCGCAGCCAGGCTTCGGTGCGGCGCATGCCTTCATCGAGGGTCACCTGCTCATGCCAGCCGAGCAGGCGATGCGCTTTCTCGTTCGAGACGGTGTTCTTCTTCGAGAGCATTTCCATCGCGCCGCGCCCCAACTCGGTGGGTTTGCCGAGTAATTTGAAAATCACTCGCCCGATTTCGGCGATTGCAATTGCCGCGGAAGAACTCATCGTGCGCGGCTTGCCTTTGTTCAACATGCGATAGTAGTGGCCGAAGAAAGTTTCGCAGGTCAATTTCTTCTCGCCGCCGAGGATGAAGATCTGCCCGATGCCCTCGTCTTTTTCCGCGGCGAGCATCACGCCATTGACGAGGTCGTTAATGTAAATGGCGCGGAAGATGCCCTGCCCGTGCGCGGGCAGGAGGAAGAGACCCTTCTTGATCATCTGCACGGGGATGACCGTCCACGGGCGCGAGCCTGGGCCGTAGATATCGGCGGGGCGGATGATCGTGCAGGGAATCTCATCCGCGGCGTGCGCGGCGAGCACGGTCTGTTCGCTGGCGATCTTCGTGTCCACGTAGGGATTGCCCGTCGGCATGACGGGCGCGGCCTCATCCGCCCCATCGTCGAGGAGGAAGCGCATGGCGGCCAGCGAGGAGAGGTGGACGAAGCGCCGCGTCCCGGCGCGGACGGCGGCGTCCAGCACGCGCCGCGTCCCCAGCACGTTGACGCGCCAGGCTTCTTTCCGCGTCACATTGTTGGTCACGATAGCCGCGGTGTGGATGACGAGGTCGCACCCGCGAACGTGATCCTGCCACGCTTCGGGTTTGGACACATCGCCCGCGACCACATCCCATTCGGCGTCCGCGCGCACGTCGAGGCCGCAGGTCTGTGCACCAAGTTCGCGGTAACGCGCGGCGAGGGCGCGTCCCACAAATCCGAGCGCGCCAGTGATGAAGATTTTGTGATAGCGAGTTTGTGTCATCATCTCAACAATTACGCAATACGCAGTACGCAATATTCATTTACCCAACCGCTCCTTGCGAATTTTCTCCAATTTTTTCATGCCGCGACGTTTCATCGGCTCATACAGCCACAGCATCAACGCTGGGACAGCGTGATTGAGTTTCGTCAGCCAGCCGCGCCAGCGAGGGAGGTTGAGTTCGAGCGGCTTGTCGCGCATGGCCTTCCAAAAGGATGTTTCGAGGTCCTCGACAGTTAAGGTCGCGCCTGAAAACGCGAGCGCGGCTTCTTCGCCCGCGGTTTCGAGCCGCTCCTGCAAAACAGGCGTGTCCACCAGATCGGGCGAGATGACCGTGACCGCCACGCCGCGGGCGCGCCATTCGATGGCCGCCGCGATGGACGCGTTCCGCAATCCGCCTTTCGCAGCAGAGTACAGCGCGTTGCCTGGCGTGGGAGAAAGCCCCGCCAGCGACGCGACGTTGACAATGTGACCCGCGCCCTGCTTCAGCATGATCTCGCCCACCAGCCTCATGCCGATGAGTGGGCCTTTCAGGTTCACGTCTATGGTTTGGTCAATGCTTTGGATGGATTGGTCTTGCAGGAAAGCGGGACGGTTTGCCCCCGCGATGTTGAACAGATAATCAATGCGCCCGAATTTTTGGAGCGTCGCGTCAATGACGCCCTGCCACTGCTCCGCCGAGCGGATATCGTGACCGCGCAGCGCCAGCGACTCGTCCGACGTGAACGCGGCGCGCAAACCAGGTTCGTTGACATCGGTGAGCATCAAACGATACTCACCGATGCGACCAAGCAAAACGTTCGCCCAATGCCTGCCGATTCCGCTGGCAGCGCCTGTGATGATTATGGTTTTGGGGATCATTTCAAAAATTCAAATGGGACGCGGATCGCGAAGCACGCAGATGAACCTGGAAAAGAAATTTCTCCGCGTCAATCCGCGTTTTCCGCGTCCAGATTTATATCCGCGCAGAAGAAAATCATCTCTTACTTGGCAGAGTTCGTGGACATCGTGGCGGCTTCGCGCGCTTTTTTTTCATTCACGAACGACATCAACGCCCAGCCCAAGATCAGGAACGCGGCGATTGAAAGGGTGGCGAGTCTGTGTCCCGATTGCTCGGCCAGCACGAGGGATTGTCCCTGTGCTTCATACCAGAGGGTTAGTTCCGCCGCAAGAAAGCCGAACACGGCGGGGCCGATGAACGAGGACGTGCGTCCAGTCAACGCGAAGAAGCCGAAGAACTCGCCGCTCTTTCCAGGCGGGGTAAACGTGGCCACCATGGCACGGCTGACGGATTGAACGCCCGCCATTGCCACTCCGACCACCGCGCCGATGATGAAGAAGTGGGTTTGATTTTGGGCGAAGTACAGCGCAAGGATGCACGCCACCATCAACATGATCGAAATGGTGAGGGCGCGCTTTCCGCCGATGCGATCCTGCAAATTTCCAAACATGATCGCGCCGACCACGTTCGTGGCCTGCACAATGATGAAGAAGATGATCAATCCCGTCTGCTCGAGGCCGAACAGCACCGCGCCGAGAATAGCCGCGAAGTCCAATGCGATGATCACGCCTTCGTTATAAATCAGGTAGGCCAGCATGAATTTCAGGAACTCTTTGAAACCGCGCGCGGCCTGGATGGTCTCTTTAAGTTGCTTGAACGCCACGCTGAGGTAGTTTTCGCCATGCGGCAAAGACTGGGGCTGGGCGCGTTCCTTCAACCAGCGGAAGATCGGAATGGCGGACAGCGCAAAAAAGACGGCAGTCGCGACCAACGCTCCACGCACCACGATGAGGTTGGAGTCGGTCATCAGAATGGGAGGGAGAATCACCAGCAGGATGACGATGCCTCCTGCCGAGCCGACCGCCCACCCCGTCCCCGCGACGCGGCCCATTTCGGCGGGCGCGGCGATCTCGGGCAGGAGCGCGTCATAGAAGACCTGTGCGACGCGATAGCCGATCTCCGCGAGGAGGAAGAGGCCAATCGCCAGGGCAATCGTCCCTTTCTGCGTGAAAAACAGCAGGGCGGTGAACAGAACGGATACAATCGTAAAGAAAAGCAGGAACTTTTTCTTCGCGCCTGAATAGTCGGCAATGGCCCCCATGATCGGCGCGGCGATGGCCACCAGGATCATCGCGATCGAAATCGTCAACCCCCACAGACGGGACCCCTCCGCGCCGCCCACTACATTGTTTTTGAAGTAGGCGGAATACACAGCCAGCAGAACCACCGATGCGTATGCGGAATTCCCGAAATCGTACAAATACCATGCCACCCGTTCGCGTTTTGTGGACATGGCGCCCTGCGAAGAAGCATTCGCCGTCATACCATCCTCCTCACTGAATTTTTATTTCGACAGCATGGCGCGCTGTCGCTTCCTTTGGTGAAGACCGCCGTCTTCAATGCGGCAAAACAAGACAGGCGGCTTCGAGTTGTGCGAAGTATATCACGAGCAAAACGCGCTTCCAATTCATGCAAGAGAGCCGGGAAGTTCGCCTCGTCCGTGCATATAAAAATACAAACCGTTTTACCGTCAAAGTGATGTTCGTCACTTTGTCATTGATGGTTATATAATCCGACTCGTACCCAGGAGAATTAACATGACAAAAACAGACAACATGGTGCGTGACTTCCTCGCCCAAAAGAAAATCGCCGTTGTTGGCGTTTCGGATAAACGCGAGACGGGCTGGAGACTGTTCGGCTTCATGGGAGTCAACTAATGCCCGTCGTCAAATCCATCCATCACGTCGCGGTCGTCGTCTCGGATATGGAGCAGTCGCTGTCGTTCTGGCGCGACGCGCTCGGCATCGAATTGCATGAACTGCGGGATGTCCCCGCCGAAAAATCGCAGGTGGCTTTTTTGCCGCTGGCGGGCGCGGAAGTGGAACTCGTCATGCCCACCACCGACGATTCGGGCATTGCCAAATATCTTGCCAGGCGCGGACAGGGGATGCATCATCTCTGCCTCGAGGTGGATGACATCGAGGGCATGTTGGCGCAACTGAAGGCGAAGAACATCCGCCTCATTAATGAAGAGCCGCGCACCGCCGCGGACGGAAAAAAGTACGCCTTCATCCATCCCGAATCCACGGGCGGCGTTTTGGTGGAGTTGTATCAACTCTGACATTTCCCTTCCCCCAAATCCGTTTTTTGATTTTGGGGAAGGGTTGGAGATGGGGGCTGTATTTTGTATTCTGTGGTTTAATTGCGCTCATGCTTCCCAGCATGGACTCCATTTTCCACGAGCAGTGCCGCCTTGATCCGAAACGATTGATTGTGGTTGCCGTTTCAGGCGGGCCCGACAGCCTGTGTTTGATGGACCTCCTCCGCCAGGCGGGCTATCCCATCGTTGTTGCCCATTTCAACCACAAACTGCGCGAGAATTCGGACCTCGAAGCCAATGCCGTCGAACAGGTCGCGGCGCGGCACGGGATTCCCTCCATCATCGAAAGCGCGGATGTGCGCGCGTTTGCAACCGAGAAAAAACTTTCCGTGGAGGATGCCGCGCGCACACTGCGTTACCGCTTCCTGTTTACGCTGGCGCGGGAGCGCGGCGCGCAGGCGGTGGCGGTCGGTCACACCGCGGACGACCAGGTGGAGACCGTGCTCATGCACTTCCTGCGCGGCGCGGGGTTGAACGGTCTCAAGGGCATGAGTTATCGCACCGTCCTTTCGGTGTTCGATGTGGAGATTCCCCTCGTGCGTCCGCTGCTCGATGTCTGGCGCGAGGAAACGGTCGTGTACTGCGCGGGGCAGGGACTTCGCCCGCATTACGATCCGAGCAACGATTCGCTCAATTTCCTCCGCAACCGCATCCGCCATTTGCTCATCCCCAATCTCGAAACCTACAATCCGAAATTCCGCGAGGCGGTCTGGCGCACGGCGCAATCGCTGCAAGCCGACCAGGAGATCCTGTCCCAGTCTGTGGACGCGGCCTGGACGCGCGCGGTCGTGAACGAGAGCGCGGGACTCGTGGCCTTCGACATTTCCGCGCTGATGGGATTTTCGGTCGGACTCCAACGATATCTGTTTCGCCGCGCCCTGGAGCGGATCCAACCTTCGGGCGACGTCACCTACGCCGCGCTGGAGCGCATGACCAAATTTTTGGCCAATGACAAACAAAATGGCTTCCTGCCTCTCAGCGGAGGTTTGCGCCTCCTGCGCGAGTCGGGACAGATCTATGTCGCGGGCGCCGATGCCACGCTCCCGTTCGAACGCTGGCCGCAATTGCCCTCCAACGTGGATTCGATCCCCATCCCGATTCCGTCGCAGACGGAATTGCCTGGCGGCTGGCGTTTCACCTGCGAACTGTGGAACATCCCCGCGCTGGCCCGCGAACAGATGCAGGAGAACGAGGATCCGCATCAGGTCTGGCTGGATGCGGACGCGCTCACCGAGGACCTCGTCCTGCGCATCCGCCGCGAAGGCGACCGCTTCGAGCCGCTCGGTCTCGATGGCCATTCGCAGAAGTTGTCCGATTTTTTCACGAACGTCAAATTGCCCCAACGGGCGCGCGACCGCTGGCCGCTTCTCTGCGCGGGCGAGCAGGTGGCGTGGATTCCTGGCTACCAGCCCTCCTATTCCTATCGTTTGACGAAATCTTCGCGGCGCATTTTGTATTTCACGCTGGTTTCCCCCACCAACAAAAAAGCCGAATAGTTTTTCTAACAATTCGTGTTTAGCCTGCCGATTTCTCCCACTCCTCCAATTTAATCTTCCGTAAATCGTCCAGCCGAATCTGCGCGATCTGGTCGGGACGGCCTTTGCGCGTGTACGTCTTGTATTTGGCATCCCGCGCCGACTCGACCTTTGCCTCCCGATCCACAGTGCGGCGGACATGCTGATACAAATCGTGGCGGTCAATGATGAGGAACGAATCCGCCGTCTCGAAGGCGATCCAATTCGCCTTGCCGAACAGCCAGCCGACTTCGCCCCTGACATTTCTGAACTCGATCCACACCCATCCCTGATTCAGCGATTCATCGTTTCGGCTCTCGCGCTTCATGGCTTTGACTTCCACCTTGCGCGCGTAGCCGTCCTTGCGAATCTCGAAATCCCAATGCTCGTGAATGTCCGCTTCTTTTGGCGCGGGGGTGACGGTCCAGCCGCGTCCACGCGCGGTGGCAACGAACAAGTCTTCGGCGCGGCGGCCGAGTTCGAGGGAGTCGCGGTTGGTCATAGCGATTGATCCTTTTTCAACCTCTCCACCGCCAACTGACAATACTTCTCGTCCACTTCAATCCCGACCGCGCGGCGGTTGTTCTGCAAAGCCGCGAGCGCGGTCGTCCCTGAGCCGAGGAAGGGATCGAGCGCCACATCGTCCACGAAGGAAAACAATTTGATACATCTTCGCGGCAATTCCACGGGAAACGGCGCGGGGTGGCCGATGCGCTTCTTCGATTCGCCGTTGAACGACCAGACGCCATTCGTCCACTGCAAAAACTCATCGCGCAGAATATCGGACTGTTTCCCCTTGGCGTCGCGTTTCCATTCGTTTTTATATAGCACGATGATTGTTTCCACAGGCGCGATCACGTACGGCGCGGAGGCCGAGAGCCACGATCCCCAGGCGGTGCGGCGCGAAATATTCTGCTCGTTCCAGATGATCGTCGAGTGATATTTCCAGCCGATCTCTTTTGCGATCGTCGTCAAATCTGCGGTCACGGATTGCTGTCCGCCCTTGTTTTTGTCCAGCGGCACGTTCAGGCAGAAGCGCCCGTTGTCCTTCGTCCACTCGTAACAGCGCGTCATCCACTTTTTGCTGAATTCCAGATAATCCTCATAGGACACATCGTCCTTGTGCGAGTTGTATTGAATATCCACGTTGTACGGCGGCGACGTGACGATCAGATCCACGCTTTCAGGCGCGAGCGCGGCGGTCGTCAAAATGTCATCGTGGATGATGCGCAGGCGGTCGGTCGCGAAAAAATCCATGTGGCAATTGTACCCGAAGGTAAAATACCCAGTACCCAGGTTTCTCGCAGGAACCTGTTCTGGTAGACCAACAAGTTAAAGTAGGGCAAATTGCCAATTTGCCGGGCGCAATTTAGCAAATTGCCAATTTGCCGGGCGCAATTTAGCAAATTGCCAATTTGCCGGGCGCAATTTAGCAAATTGCGCTACATCTTCACCTGGTTGCGGTACTAGATAGGAGTTCCCATGACTGCCTTAAAGTTGCTCTGCATCTTCGCCCATCCTGATGACGAATCCATGGGGATGGGCGCGACCCTCGCGAAGTATTCCGCCGAAGGAGTGGACACCCACCTCGTCTGCGCCACGCGCGGACAGAGGGGCTGGTTCGGCCCCGAGGAGCAGAATCCTGGCCTGAGCGCTCTCGGCCAACTGCGCGAGAAAGAGTTACGCCGCGCCGCCGAGACTCTCGGCATGAAATCCGTCCACTTCCTCGATTACGTGGATGGCGACCTCGACCGCGCCGACCCCGCCGAAGTCATCGCGAGAATCGTCACCCACATTCGTGCCATCCAGCCGCAGGTGATTGTCACCTTCCCGCCCGACGGCAACTACGGTCACCCCGACCACATCGCCATCGGACAGTTCACCCAAGCCGCCATCCTCTGCGCCGTGGACGCGTCGTTCGCGGACGCGCAGAATCTCCCGCCGCACCGCGTCTCAAAACTATATTACATGGTGGACGGCGAAACTTTCATCAACTTCATCGCCCCCTTCATGGGCGACATGACCTTCCCCGTGGATGATCAAATTCGCGGCGAGTTCGCCTGGAAAGAATGGATGGTCACCACGCGCATTGACATGTCCGCGTATTGCGTCACCGCCTTCCGCGCCATCAAGTGCCACGAGAGTCAAATGACCACCATCGGCGCGCTCGCCGACATGCCCGAGGAGATGGCCGCGCAGGTGCTGGCATTGCAGGGCGCGTTCTATCGCGCCTTCAGTTTGGTGAATGGGGGACGAAAGGTGGAGACGGATTTATTCGAGGGATTGAGGCAGGCCGATGGGGATACGCGCTTTGAATCATACTTGCGGAGTATAATACGGCAGACAAAAGGAGTTCGAATGATCCAACAATTTAAAATTATCGTTGAGAAACATCCCGATGGTTATGTGGCTTATCCCCTCGGAATAAATGGCGTTGTAGTCGGCGAAGGCGATACGTATGAAGAAGCGTTGGCTGATGTCAAATCTGCCATCCAGTTTCACATCGAAACATTCGGAAAGGATGTGACGCTTGGTGGCGAGACGCCAGTCCTTGAGGCCTTTGTCGCGGAAGCGGGAGTGGCAGTGTAATGCCCAAATTTCCCATTGACGCACCGAAAGCGAAAGTCATCAAGGCGTTTGAACGGCTTGGCTTTCGTCTCGTGCGCGAAGGAAATCACATCGGCATGCTGCGGGAGAATGCGGATGGGACGCGAATCCCGCTCACTTTGCCCAACCATCGCACAATCAAAAGTTCAACTTTGCGAAATATTCTCCAGCAATCGGGGATTTCAAGGGACGATTTCCTGGAAGCGTACGAAGCATAAAACAACAGGCCGAGATATTATCTCGGCCTGTTGTTATTCTTCATCCCATATTCTTCTTCATCGAAAATTTTAACGCCACCTTGTATACCATGCCCAGTTTCTCGGCCAGGGCTTTGGCTTCGGGATTGTTCCCGCCCTGCTGCTCGACCTGCGCAACCAGCCCGTTCAATGCTTCGAGGAACTGGTCATTGACCATGGCCGCGTTGTCGTTGAGCATTTTCTCCACAGCGGCCGCGTTGGGGGCCTCCAGCAATTGCTCGATGAAGGACATTTCGGGCGAGGCGCTGGCCTGTTGCAACACTTCAATCATCTTCTGCAGTTTGCCCATCATGGCGTAGTCGTTTTTCTCCGACGCCTGCCGCAACATTTGCTGGGCGATGTCGACTGCGTCCTGAGTGAAGTTTTGCAGGTTGTCCTGCGTGGCTTTGGCGATGTCTTCCTGTTTGAGCAGGGTCTCGATGAACTGCTGGGCCTGCTTGTAGCGCGCTTCGATCTGGCGGTCCACCTCGTTGGTATATTCCAACAGTTTCTCGCGCACGCTTTCCAGTTTGGTTTTCTCTTCGCCAGAGGCCTTTTCGATTTTATCGGTCAGCGTTTGGAAGAAGGAATAATCCATGCCGCCGCGCGCCAAACTGACGTAGGCACGGATGCGCGCGTCGCTCGGCGCGGCGATGACGAGGTCCAGCAGTTTCTCGCG
>DYKX01000051.1:2385-5151 GCA_020722375.1 Anaerolinea thermophila | reverse complement strand
CGATCCTGCTGGCCTTTGATCATCTCGGGCGTGATACCGTCCTTGCCGAGGATGGTCTCGACCATGGATTCGTAGGTCAGGTTGGCCGTGGGCTTGAGCAGGTAGGCTTTACGCTTTTCGGCGGGCAGGCGATCCATGACCTGCTTGATCAGCGGTCCAATCAGTTTTTCCTGCTCGTTGAGGGGCAATCCCAGTTCGGGCGGGAAGAAGGTGAGCAGGAGTTCTTTTTCATTGTCGTGGTAGACGATGGGGGTGGCGAGGCGGCCTTCGTAGCCGCAGTAGGGACAGCGCACGTAGTTGGAGACGCCGCCCAGCAGGCGTTGTTTCGCGCCAGGGTCGGCGGTTACATCGAAGAGTTGTTCCACGTTGGCGGGAACGGACTGGTGGCAGCGCGGGCAGGAGACTTGGGTTTGAGGCATGAGGAGATTTCCGATTTATGAGTGTGGATTTTCGATTTGTTTGACGTGCTGAGGTTGGGCTATTGTACCATCGGGGGAAGGGTGGTACACGGATTTCACGGATTGGACGGATGGACGCGGATTTTTTTCAGTACCGCAACATTCATGTTGCCCCTGGCAAGATAAATCTTGCGGTACTGAAGGCGGGGCGCGGGGAGGGAAACGCGCGTCGAAACGGAAGCCCGCTAGAGGTCAGGGATGAAGCGAGGGCGGTGGTAGAACAAGTCTATAGACTTGTTCTACGCGAGCAAGGATTCCAGTCGCGTCACATAATCCGCCATCACTTCGAACGCGGCGTCGACGGGTTGAGGGGAGGTCAGGTCGACGCCTGCGCGTTTGAGCGCGTTGAGCGGATAGTCGGAGCAGCCCGCCTTGAGGAAGCCGAGGTAGTCTTCGACGGCGTTCGGTTCGCCGCTGAGGACGCGCCTGGCGAGGGCGTTGGCGCCCGCGATCCCTGTGGCGTAGGCGTAGACGTAGTAGTCGCTGAAGAGGTGGCCGAAGCGAGACCAGGTCATGCCGACGTGCTCGCGGCGCACGTCCACCTTGCCGCCGTAGCCCTCGGTGAAGAGGTCGGCCATCAGGTTGATGAGCGAGTCTGCAGTGAGGGGCTGGCCGTTTTCGACGCGGGTGTGCGTCTCGAGTTCGAAGCGGGCGAGGGTGGGCATGATGAAGAAGTAGCGATAGAAATTCGCCATGGCTTCCTCGATGACGGCGATTTGAAAATCGCGATCCGTGTGCGTCTTGAGCAGGTGGGCGCGCACCATGGCCTGATGGAAGTTGCTGGCGACCTCCGCCGCGAAGAGCGAGTAGTCGGAATAGACGAAGGGCTGGTTCTGCCACGTGAGATACGAGTGCATGGAGTGACCGAGTTCGTGCGCGAGCGTGGAGACGCTGAAGACCTCGTCGGTGTAGGACATCATGATGAAGGGATGCGTGCCAGGCGCGCCCCACGAAAACGCGCCAGAGCGTTTGCCCTTGTTGGGGTAGACGTCCACCCAGCGTTCTTCGAGCGCGCCGTCCCGCAGAATGCCGACGTAGTCCTTGCCCATCGGGAGCAGGCCTTCGGCGATCCATTCGATGGCCTGATGGAACGGGACTTTGGGATGCGTGGGGATGAGCGGCGCCCACATGTCGTAGGGCTCGAGCGTTTCAAGTCCCAGCGCTTTGCGGCGGATCTCGAAATAGCGATGCCAGGTGGGCAGGTGCTTGCGGAACGTGGCAAGCAGGTTGTGAAAGACCTCCACAGGGATGTTGTGTTCGTACAACATCATCTCCAGCGCGTTCGTGTGCTTGCGGACGCGGCTGAGGAAGACGTTCTGTTTGATGGAGGTGGAGAGCGCCGCGGCGAGTGTGTTCTTGTAACTGTAAAGTGTGGCGTGATAGTTCTCCCACGATTCGCGGCGGGCGGCGCGGTCATCTTTGGCCATCAGGTTGAAGATGACCGACTCGGACAACTCGACCTCGTTGCCATCCTTATCTTTGATGGATGGGATTTTCATATCGGCGTTTCGCAACAACGAGGACGCTTCGCCCGCCCCTGAAAATGGGTCGGCCAACATCCCGAGGATCTCCTCCACCTCCCCCGAGCGGACGTGCTCATGCTTGCGGAACAGGTTGTCGAAAAACTGTCCGTAGACGGCGAGACGTGGCTCGTCCTTCATCCACTGCTTGAGTTTCTTTTGGCCGATGGCGAGTACTTCGGGATTCAGGAACGCGGCCGCCGCCATGACCTGACCGTAGAGTCCCTGCGCCTTGCCGTTCATGGCGGCGGCTTTCTGGTCGGTGGTGTCCACGGAGAAGGAGAAGCCCGCGTAGACGTAGGCGCGGTTCATGCGCGCCATCAGTCCCTCGATGGTCTCGAAGGCGGAGAGGAGAGTCGCGGCGTCTTTCAACGTCCCTTCGAACTTCTTGATCTCGGGCAGGGAGGCGAGGATCGAGTCCACTTCGGCGGACCAGGCTTCGGGCGTGGCGAAGACGGACTCGGCGTTCCAAGTGTAGGACTTGTCAACGGTGGAGCGGAGGGGGAGGGAGGACATTTGATTTCCTTTTGGACACGGATTTCACGGATGGCACGGATTTTTCTTTTTAAACACGAAGGTCACGAAGGGAGCACGAAGGGGATTATTTTACTTTCAACGCGAATATCTTTCCGCCATTTTATCATCGGGAGCGGCGAGGATGGAGAAGTTTTGTTGGAGAAGGGTTTGGTGGCTATAAACGAAAAAGCCCGCTCGGTCAATACACGGATGTGAAACTGGAAAGACCTGACATGTCTTCGCGAGAGTCTGATGGATTATGACCGATGTCC
>DYKX01000051.1:0-2285 GCA_020722375.1 Anaerolinea thermophila | reverse complement strand
AAAGACCTGACATGTCTTCGCGAGAGTCTGATGGATTATGACCGATGTCCACGCGAGGGTTTTGGTTAATTGTGGCGAGGCGACCAGCGGATAGGAAGCGGATAAACGGATGGAGGATGTTGTATCCGCTAATCCGTTTAGAATCCGCTGGTCGAGAAATCCTGCAAAGACCTGACATGTCTCCGCGAGAGTCTGATGGATTATAGCCGATGTCCACGCGAGGGTTTTGGTTAATCACGGCGCGGAGGAGACACCTTCGGCAGGTCTCCGCGTTTTTGCCGTATAATCAGCGTATGGCAACATACACACGCAATCGGCCAACTTATCAAAAGGTGTTCAGCGAAGTCTTGCGTCTCTCTCGCCGAGACCAGCGCAAATTGCAGGGCGAACTTGCCAAGTTGACGGGCGTCGTTCTGGTTCGGCCTGCCAAGACCTCCGCGGCTATCCTGTCCGCGCGGAAATTGGCGGATGAGGTTCGCAAGGAAGTCAAGGCTTCGGCTGAGAAAGGTTCGCTCGATGATTCCATGCGACAATTGAGGGGACGCGCGTGGTCATAATCGACTCGGATGTTCTCCTGCTGGCGTTTGCCTTTCAGTCGGACAAACGACATGCGGTGAACGAAGCCTTTCTGGACGCGGTTCAAACTGCCCAACCTGCCACCACAATTTACAATGTGATGGAAGTGCTTGGGCAGTTGTCGTTTAATCTCTCGCCCGAAAAGTTGGAGAAATGGGAATCCTGGCTGGTGAACGCCTATCAACTGACGGTGATTTGGTCGGTTGATCCCGATGAGAAGGCGATTGCCTCCACGTTCCGTGGCGAAATCTACGAGCGTCCCTTTGCAAAAATGCGTGAACATCGCATGGCGTTTATGGACGCTATGATCCTTGGCCTTGCCGAACGGACGCCAGACGCGGAATGTTTTGTCACGTGGAATGCGAAACATTTCAAGGGAAAATCGTCCCTGCCTGTGATGACTCCCGAGGAATACTTGAATCGGTAAAACTAGCCATCAAGCCAAGCCATCCCATCCCATACAAAGTCAAAGCCTCCGAAGTTGAAACTCGGAGGCCTTCTTTTTTCTTTGTGAATTTCCTTCGTTGCCTTTGTGTCCTTTGTGTTTAGGCTCTTTACCGTGGCAACGAGAAGCAAATCTTCGCGCCCGTCCCCGCCCCTGCGGGTGAGTCCGCCCAGATCCGCCCGCCGTGCGCTTCCACAATCGCGCGGGCGAGGTAGAGTCCCAGACCAGCGCCTTTGGTCTGCTTGACGGCGTTGGTGGAGCGATAGAAGCGGTCGAAGATGTGCGGCAGGTCTTTGGCCTCGATGCCCGCGCCCTGGTCGCTGACGCACACGATCACTTGCTCAGGGCGCGCCTGTCCGCTGATGCGGATCTCGCCTTTGGGCGCGTACTTGAGCGAGTTCGAGACGAGGTTGGCAAGCACTTGTTCGATGCGCGTCTCGTCCGCCAGGATGACGGGGAATTTTTCGGGGAAGTCGGCGACGAGTTGATGCTTGGACGATTGCACCGCGAACCGTTCGATCACGCGTGACGCCAAAGCGGGGAGGGCGACATCGGCGCGGTTCAGGCTGAGACCGCCCGCCTGCAAACGGGACGCGTCCAGCAAGTCGTCGATCATCTTCGCCAGACGATCCGCTTCCTCTTCGATGACTTGGAGACTGTCGCTGATCGTGCGCTTGTCCCACTTGGCGTCGTCGCGCCGCAACGTGGACGCGTAACCCTTGATCAGCGCGACGGGCGTCCGCAGTTCGTGGCTGACCACAGAGATGAAGGTGCTTTTGACCTCGTCCGCGTTGCGGAAGTGGGTGATGTCGCGCACGGTCACGGTGACGTTGCGTAGTTTCCCCTCAGCGTTGAGCAGGGGCGCGTACGTGATGCCCACGGGGATGGTCGGCGGCTCGGGACGTTTGAGGTCGCCTTCGATGTAGAGCGTCGCGTTGGGAGTCAGCGGCCAACCGTCCGCGATGGCCTCCTCGAGGGGGACGCCGATCGGGTCACGCGCCCAGCGGATGACGTCCGCGTGAGGCGTGCCAGCCAGCTGGTCGTGAGTCCGACCGAAGATGCGCTCGAAGGCGTCGTTGACGCGCTCGATGGTCAAGTCCGCGTTGAGGATGAGGATCCCGTCCGCGGCGGAGTCCAACAGCGCGTCGAGTCTCTGTTTCTCGATGTTGACCTGTCCGTAGAGCCGCGCGTTGTGAACGGCGATGGCGGCCTGTCCTGCGAACGAACCGAGCAGGGCTTTGTCGTTTGCGGAGAAGAGGTCGGG
>DYKX01000208.1 GCA_020722375.1 Anaerolinea thermophila | reverse complement strand
GAAAAGCAAGAAAAATGCAAAAATCTTGGCGGCTTTGCGCCTTTGCGTTGAAAATACCTTTTGCAGTGGAGTCATAGTTGAATGCGACGAGGCGCATGGTTGCTTTTTAGAATCCTTCCAGTTTGCTCAAATCGGCGATGCCGTCTGACAAACTGGCGATCTGCCCGACCAGCGCCAAGCGGTTACGGCGCAAGGCCTCGTCCTCGGCCATGACCAGCACCTCGTCGAAGAATTTGTTGATGGCAGGGAGGAGTTGGACGACGATTTCCAGAATTTCATTGATAGAGGAACGCGGAGCGTGTTCCATTTTTTGGATTTCGGCATACAACGCCTTTTCTGCAGCTTCGACCAACCGGTCACTGGATACTGAATACTGAACACTGGATACTCCCGCCGAACGGATGATGCGGACGCACCGCGCGTATCCCGGCAAAATGGAGTTCCAGTCGGCGCGCGTGACCCAGGCCTGCAACTGCGCCACGGCTTTGGCCGCGCCCGACGGGTTATCCGATTGCGCCGCCAGGACGGCATCCACCACGTCGTAGCGGTAACGCTCCTTCAACAGCACGGACAAACGCCCGGCGATGAAGTCCAGCGTCTGGGCTTGCACTTCTTGGCTGACTTCGATAGGCTGGAGTATGGCGGCTTCCGCCACGGCTTCACGCAAATCCAAGTCAATCTCATGCTCGATCAACGGCTGGACCACGCCGATGGCGGCGCGGCGCAGCCCAAAGGGGTCCTTCGCGCCGGTGGGAGCCAACCCGGCCGCGAACAAGCCAACCAGCGAGTCGATCCGGTCCGCTAACGCCAGCATCACGCCGGTCTCCGTCTGCGGGACAGGCAGGTATTGTTCGCCAATGGCGGCGGCCACAGCGGGGTCTTCACCGCTGCGCAGGGCATACTCCCGCCCGATGATACCCTGCAGGGAGGTCATCTCGGTCACCATCTGGGTGGCCAAATCCGCTTTGGACAGGTAGATAGCCCGTGCCAGCGTCTTGAGCTGCATCACGTCTTTCATATTGACCAATGCGCCTAATTCCGCGCCGAGTTGCAATATGCGGTTGGATTTATCGAGCATGGAACCCAGCTTGGTCTGGAAAATAAGCGCGCTCAATCGCGGACGATAATATTCCAACGGGTGTTTGACATCTTCACGAACGAAGAAGTTGGCATCCGCAAAGCGGGCATTCAACACGTGTTCATTGCCCTGGCGGACGAGGTCGAGGTATTGGTTATCGCCGTTGCGGATGGCGATGAAATAAGGCAGCAGGGAAAGGGCTTGCCCCTGTCCCTGGACGCCCGCAAGGGGTGTCCCAACGACGGGGAAATACCGCTGATGTTTCTTCATCACCGAGATCAGCACGTCGCGCGGCAGTTGCAGGAATTCGGGATCGAAGCCGCCCATGACAGCCGTCGGCATTTCGACCAGGTTGGCGACTTCGGCCAGCAAGTCGTCAGGGATGAGGGCTTCGCCGCCGACAGAGGCCGCAGCCGCTTTGACCTGCTCCACGATCGAAGACTTGCGCTCTTCCACGTCAATCACGATGCCCGCCTCGCGAACCACGTCGAAGTATTGGTCGGCAGATGGAACGACGATTTCCGGCGAGCCGTAAAGGCGCAGGCCGCGCGTGACATTGCCCGCGACCACACCGGCGTACTCGAACGGGATGGCCGTCTCGCCGAGCAGGGCCACCAGCCAGCGGATGGGACGCGAGAAGAAGACGCCTGAGTCATTTCCCGCTGCGCGGGACGCAGGCAGCCAGCGCATTGATTTTTCGAATTTGATTTCGGCGATGAGTTTGGGCAGCGCCTCGGCCAGGACCTCGGGCGCGGGACGTCCCTTTTGCTTGACCAGGGCGAAGACGTATTTGCCGCCATTCTCCTCGCGAACGATGAGGTCTTCGACGGCCACGCCGTTCTTTTTGGCGAAACCGATTGCAGCAGGCGTGTAGGATAAATCTTTGATTTGTCCTGTGATGGCAGGAGTGGGCAAGTCAGAGACTTGCCCTACAAGGGCTTTATCAGCAGGCGGACCTTTGACGAGGTCTTCGCGGTCGGGCTGCGCGGGGGACAGGTCCGCTACCGAAACGGCGAGCCGGCGCGGGGTCGCGGCGATCCGAATACCGCCGTGGGTCAGGTTAAGTTCATCGAGCAGGGCCGGGACGCGGGTCAGGAGCTGCACGTGGGCCGCATCCACATCCCCAGCGGGCAGTTCTTCGACACCGATTTCGAGAAGAAGAGATTGGGGAGTAGAGAGCAGAGAATAGTCAACGGATGGTTTACTGTTCTCTTTTCTCTGTTCTCTACTCTCTCTGAGAAGCGGATATTCGAGTTCCTTGCGCTGCGCCAGATACGCCACCGCCACTCGTCGGGCAAGCTCGCGTATCCGTCGGAAGTAGCCCTGGCGCTCTGCTACGCCAATGGCGCCGCGCGTATCGAGGATGTTGAAGGTGTGCGAGCATTTGAGCACATAGTCGTGGGCCGGAACGATCAGGCCGTTTTCGAGGCAGGTTTCTGCCTCGGCTTCGAAATGCTCGAAGATCTCTCGCATGCGGGCCACGTCGGCGATTTCGAAGTAGTATTTACTGTGCTCGAACTCCTCGTGGCGGCGGACTTCGCCGTAGGTGACGCCGGGGGCCCACTCTTCGTCCCAGATGGCTTTGGCGTTGTTGAGCGCGATGAGAATGCGTTCAAGCCCGTAGGTGATCTCGACTGAGACGGGGTCGAGGGTCACGCCGCCCATTTGCTGGAAGTAGGTGAATTGGGTGATCTCCTGCCCGTCGAGCCAGACTTCCCAGC
>DYKX01000050.1 GCA_020722375.1 Anaerolinea thermophila | reverse complement strand
CCGCAAGATTTATCTTGCCTCAGTACCGCAAGATTTATCTTGCTCCCCGAGGCGCAAAATGAATTTTGCGGTACAACCGCGCTATGACATGATGCTGGAACGCGTTACAAATCTTCATTCTTGTTGTATGATAGTAGCAGGAGAGCGCGAGGTGTGAGACAGAATATCAGCATATTGTTTCTGTGTAAGACATCTCGAAGTCGGCTATCCGTTCTGAACGTGATAAAAGAACGGAATGGTTCGCTTAAACTGAAGACGGTCGCTTCGCTATCTGACTTTGCGGAGGACGCGGCGCAGGGAGGATTTGACGTCGGGCTGGTGGAATACGCCTGCCTGCCCGGGGACGACGCCAAACGCGCTCGGACGCTCAAAAAACTGAATGCCCGTCTTCCGCTGGTATTGCTGGTCGCTGACAGGGAAAAGGGCAAGGCGGTTCGTCTTGTTGACGCAGGGGTGATATCGGGGTTCGTTGCCAGGAAGGCGGGCGAAGTGGGGAATCTAACGTCCGTCCTTTCTGCTGTGGCGAGTCGAGTGGATGCAACGCCCGCACCAATGTCAATTGCCAACGGGGAAAATCTGCGCCTTCTATTCGAAAACTCCATGGTTGGGATCGCGCGGACCACACTGGATGGACGCATTCTGTTTGCCAATCAGGCCCTGGTCCGCATGCTGGGTTTTGACAGCATGGAGGATCTGCAGGCGCGCAATCTGCAGCAGGAAGGGTTCACAGAGGCCCATCCGCGCAGTGAGTTCCTTGACCTGCTCGAGGCCTCGGGCGAGATTCGCGGATATGAAACGGTGTGGACGCGGAAGGACGGGAGACTGATCCACGTCCGCGAAAGCGCCCGCGCCGTACGCGGGGAGGACGGTCAAATCCTGTACTTTGATGATGTGATCGAGGACGTCACCGAACAGAAACAGGCATCTTCATCCTTGAGCGAAAAGATTGCAGCCTTGCAGGCGCTGACGCGAATCGATCGGGACATTTTGGCGGCGCGCCAGTCGGGCGAAATCCTGGAACTGGTCTGCCGCAGTGCGGCCTCCATTTTGAGAACCTCGAAGGCGGCCATCATTTCCACGCGCACGGCGAAATGGTATGTGGAGGCGACATTCGGCATTCAGTTTCCTGAAGAACTGGCCTGTGAAATAGAAGAAGCGAATTCCAGGGGGGAGAATATCCGGCTTGCGAGTTTTGCACTGAACAACGTTCGAAACGCCCCTCGGGTAATGGCGGGCATCATTGCGCGGGAGAACGTGGGCTCCATCCTCGCGGAAATGCTGATGGCGGGATCCGGGGAACAGGGAATTCTGCTGGTGATGGATTCGCTCCCACGCACCTGGACCGACGATGACAGGCAACTGTTAAAGACCCTGGCTGGGCAGGCGGCCATTGCATTGGAGAAAGCGCACCTGCTGGCCGATGCGCAACGACGCGGCGACGAGTTCGCGGCCCTGCACGAGGTCTCCGTTGGCCTGTCGAGGGAACGTGAGTTGCAACCCATCCTGTCCATGATCGTGGATGCCGTCAGTCAGATCATGCAAGTTCCCAGTGCGTTTATCTATCTGTATGATAAAAATCGCGATGCCCTCGACCTGTCCATCTCGAACGGGATCGGATACAAGCAAAGCCTGACTCTTAAGATGGGGGAAGGTCTTGCGGGACGGGTGGCGCTGACTCATAAGTCCGCGATGATAAAGGAATATCGAAAATGGCGTCACCGTCTTCGAAAGTTGAATGCTGTCAATTATTCGTCTGTTCTTGAAGTTCCCATGTTGTTTGGAGGAATGTTGATTGGCGTGTTGGGAGTGGCCGAGGTGGATAATACGACCAGGGAATTCACGGAGCAGGATAAACGCCTTCTGTCTTTGTTCGCGGCGCAGGCGGCGAGCGCTGTCCATAATGCGAACCTGTTCGACGCCATCCAGAAAAGCAATCAGGAACTAAACCGCTTGTATCGGGCTTCCGACGCGTTGATCGGGGTGATTTCCTCCAACATCGAAGAAGTGTGTCAAAAGATCGCTCAGATTGTAGTGACGGAATTTCGCCAGTCCAATTGCAGTTTGTGGTTGGTGAGCGGCGAGTCGCTTTCTCTGCGGCGGATGGCGCTGGCTGGGGAGACTTCCGCTGAGATCGCTCTGCAACCCTTGACGCTTGTGGGCACGGGGCTGATCCCCAAAGCGGTCCGACACGGTCAGATCGTCAATGTTCCAGACGTATCCAAAGACCCCGACTATCTGCCAGGATGGGAGGCCTCGCGTTCGGAACTTGTGCTGCCCCTGAAAAACGGCGAGATCGTTATTGGGGCATTAGATTTGCAAAGTTCCGAGATATCTGCATTTTCCGACGATGAGGTGAGGGTGCTGTCCCAGTTCGCCGCACGCGCCAGCCTGATGGTCGAACACGCCCGCCTCGCGTCAGAGACCGAGCAGCGTTTGAAACGCCTGTCCATTTTGCACACGGTGGATATCGCCGTGGCCTCCAGCCTTGACTTGCAGGTCACCCTGAAAGTGTTCCTGGAACAGGTCACATCGCAATTGCACGTGGACGCGGCAGATGTCCTTTTGCTCAATCCCTATCTACAAGTATTGGAATTTGCGGCTGGTCGCGGCTTTCGCGGAACAGGCGTCCGCCGCGTCAGCCTGCGGATCGGGGAGGACGCCGCCGGTCAGGCCGCCCTGGACCGTGCGATGGTGGGCGTCTCCCGCGTCGATCTGGCCGGGGAACTGATCTCGCATCCCGAACGGATTGACGGCGAGGAATTTGTCAGCATATACGCCTTCCCATTGATCGCGCGCGGAAAGATGAAAGGGGTCATGGAATTGTGCTTCCGAAAACAGTTCAACGCCGATCGGGAATGGCAAAACTTCGTCGAGACTCTGGCGCGTCAGGCGGCAGTGACCATTGACGATGCCTACCTGTTCGAGCAGTTGCAACAGTCTTACACCGAGTTGACCGTGGCGTATGACAGCACCATCGAAGGCTGGGCCCGTCTTTTAGAGATCCGCAAGATCGAGCCGCTGGGTCATACCCAGCAAGTCGCGGTAATGGTGGTGGAACTGGCGCGCCGCTTGCAGGTCCCTGAACGGGAGTTGAAGCAAATCCATCGCGGCGCCATGCTTCACGATATTGGGAAACTCGCCATTCCCGAACAGATCCTGCTCAAGACGGGTAGTTTGACCGAGGATGAGATGACCATCATCCGTACCCATCCTGTGATCGCGCACGACCTGCTTTCCTCCATTGATTATCTGCGGCCAGCGGCGGTCATTCCTTACAGGCATCATGAAAAATGGGATGGGAGCGGGTATCCGAATGGCCTTGCCGGGGAACAGATCCCTTTCGCAGCGCGGATCTTCTCCATCGTCGACGTTTGGGACGCGTTGTCGCGGGACCAGCCCTATCGTCCCGCGTGGAGCGAACCGGCGGTAGTCAACTATATCAAATCGCGGGCAGGCATCGACTTCGATCCGCGCGTGGTTGAGGCGTTCCTGGCGCTGTTGCGGGAAGGCAGTAACAGTATTGTCTCTGGGGGTAACGATAGGATATAATTTCAAGCATGTCCAATCTCAAGAATTCCATCGCCTTCCTCTTCTCTTACCTGATCCTGGTCTTTGGCATCGCGCAGGTCAACTATATTGAGCAAAACATTCTCAATTTCGAACCCGCGTTTTTTATTTTAATTGCGCTGGCTGTTTTGATCGGATTCTATCTTCCCTCCGTTTCGCAGATTTCGATTTATATCTATCTGGTATTCTGGACGATAGTGTATGGGTTGGTTTGGTGGTTCTATTGGCGGACTCTGGAACATCCATCGAATATACAGACGCTTGGCATCCAATACATTCTGGTTGCCATTGCTGCCGGTCTGGCCTTCGATGTTGGCCAACACTTGCGCAACATGGGAACGTTGTTCGAAGGGTTATCCACAACCACCTACCCAAACCGCACGCTCGAGATTCAACAGGCCGAGGATCGCATCAGTGCGGAATTGACGCGTTCCCGCCGTTACCATCACCCTCTTTCTCTTCTGATCGTTGAACTGGAGAAGAACAGGTATAAATACAAACGCGAGAACCTGGATGGACTTCAAAAGGACCTGCTCCAGCGTTTTGCCGTGGCCCGCGTTGGACAGATCATCAGCGAGGGAGCGCGCGAAACGGACCTGATCTTGCGCGACCGGTCCGGGCGGTTTATCCTCCTTTGCCCCGAGATGGATTTCGAACGCTCCGTCATTTTCGGCGAGCGGATTCGGAAGGCAGTGGCCGAACATATGGACGCAGAAGTGGCCTGGAGTTCCGCCTCCTTCCCGGACGAAGCGCTGACGTTTGACGAGTTGATCGAACGGGCTGAACAGCGGCTTACCCAGCCTAATTCTGCCACCCAAACCTCCATTCCCGTGCAGGCCGAAGAAAAGCAACTCAAATAATACAGAATTTGTCATAATTTGATATAATAAATCAGTTATCAGGACAACGACCCCTTTTCTTATTGGTGCGCGACTAAAAAAACAGGTTATCATGGAAATAAGCGCTAAGGCGAGTCCAGTCATGGCAATTGATTATGCCTGGGTTAGAAAGTTCGATTCAAAAAAACGAGTCCTGACCGGCCCGTACTATCATGTTGTTAAACGCCTGATGGATTTGGCGATTGTGATTCTTGCCCTTCCGTTTTGGCTGCCGTTGATTGGTCTGATTGCCCTTGTCATTCGTGTCACCTCACCGGGGGCGCCGGCGATATTCGTTCAATACCGAACGGGCAAAGGCGGCCAGCGTTTTCGAATGTTCAAATTCCGTTCCATGGTTCCCAATGCCGAGGAACTGAAGGCCAAATACGCCCACTTGAATGAATTGCAGTGGCCTGATTTCAAAATCACCAACGACCCGCGCATCACACCCATTGGAAGAATATTGCGCAAGACCAGTCTGGACGAGATTCCCCAATTGTTTAACGTTTTGCGCGGCGAGATGAGTTTGGTGGGACCGCGTCCCACCTCCTTTGGGGCGGATACCTATAAATTATGGCACACCGAACGCCTGGACGTTGTCCCCGGTATGACGGGCTTGTGGCAGATCATCGGCCGGGCCTCGATGGAGTTCGACGAACGTTTACGACTGGATATTGCCTACATTGAACGTCGCAGTATCTGGTTGGACATCAACATCCTTTTCCAAACCGTTTTTGCTGTTTTCAAACAACGCGGCGCTCACTAACCGATCGAGACTTACCGACCGAATTTTCTGGAGGCATGAAATATGGAAACCCGACTTTATTTTCAAATGTTGCAACGTGGCTGGTGGGTGATCTTGTTAGCCGCACTGGTGGCGGTCTCTTTTTCGCTGGGACTTTCTTATCTGGCTACGCCACAATATCAATCTACCGCCAGTTTTATCATCACACCCAGCGCCACCCTGACCGTTGGCCGCGATGTGGTGAATAGTCTCGATACATTGGATAGGCGATCCATTGTTGCCACGTTTGCCGAGGTGATGAACAGCCGTCGCATCGTGACGGCTGCAGCCACATCTGTCGGATTGGACGAAAAAGGACTCGAAGACTACGAGATTCTAGCAGTCGTTCTACCAGAATCGAGCGTTTTAGAGTTGGACATCTCCGGGCCAGACCCGAAAATGACGGCAGATCTGGCGAACGCGATCGGCGCTCAAGCGATCACCTTTTCGCGCGGCTTTAACCAGGTTTACGATTTGAATTTTCTGGATACTGCCGTTGTTCCCGAGGACCCTTTCAGCCCACAACCGCTTCGTGATGCTGGTTTGGCGCTTCTTCTTGGAGCCGCAGCCGGCGCCCTGCTCGTGATCTTGAGCGAACAGATTCGCATTCCGTTGGAGGCCTACCGCCAGCGGGCGCGCATGGACAACCTGACCGGTGTGTACAACGCGCGTTACTTCCGCACCCTGCTGGAGGATGAACTGGCGCGCCGCCCGGACGATGTCTTGTCTGTGGGGATCGTGGAATTGTACGGCCTGCATGATCTACTGGAGACCATCCCGATGTCTGCGGCGCAGCGCCTGCTTCGGACGATCACCGATCGTTTACGCAAAGAACTGCGCGGTAATGATGTCATCGGTCGCTGGAGTGAGACAAGCTTCATTGTGATGTTGCCAGCCACTCCAGGGTCCGCGGCGAACCGCACGTTTGACCGCATCTACCAGTCGCTCGTTCAAGCCATCCCGTTACCGGAATACGGCGTCACGGTCAATGCAGATCCGCGCGTTGGCGGCTCGGTGTATAGTAACGATATCAAGTCCACCGAGTTGATGGAGCAGGCCGAGAGCGCTTTGGAACAGGCTCGAAAGGATAATGCCCATCCCATCTATGTGTGGGAAATGAAGAATCCCTTCTGGGTCAACAATCCCTCCGAGACCGATTAATTGTATATTTGCGAGTGTCATGTCCGCCTTATCATGAGGCGGACATGAAAATATTGGTGTCCTAATGAGCGCACAACAATCCGTAATTTCCGATTCGATGTCCCAATCTGGCCGTAAATTTGATTGGCTGGGAGTACTTGTCGTCGTTCTGGCGGTGGCATTGTCGGCTGTGATTGGATTCGCGGTGAACCAGTTGGGACTGTTGGCGATACTGGCAGTGCCAGCCGCGCTGATGTTCATTGGCGCGATCGGCAACCCCGAGTTGGGCCTGGCGGGATTTCTGATCATTACCTATACCCAGCTTTCCAACGTTGGCATTGTCTATCACGGACTCCCTTCGATTGCACAACCCCTGGCCGGGTTGTTGATCATCGTAATTTTGATCCGAATGGCAGTGTATGGTGAGCGGCCGTTGGGATGGGCGCGCGCCGGACTGTTTCTTTTGGTCTATGCCATCTCCTGGTTGATTTCCCTGCTCCACGCTGAAGATTCACTGCTGGCGAATGACGCCTTCATTGGCTTCTCGAAGGACGCCCTGGGAATGTTGATCGTGGTGTATTTCATCCAGCATCAGGGATCCCTGCGGCGCGCGGTCTGGGTGTTGATCGGCGCGGGCCTCTTGATGGGGACCATCAGCGCATTCCAGTATTTGACCAGTGACTTCAACAACATTTATTGGGGCTTTGGCGGCTGGGAGCAGCAAGTGAGCGGCGCGGTGGAACGCCACCGCCTGACGGGACCTTACACCAATCCCAATGCTTATGCCCAGGCGTTGTGTGTGCTGGCGCCTCTGGCATTGGATCGTATCTGGCACGAGCGGAACATCTGGTTGCGAATCGTTGCGGGGTGGGCCCTGGTCGTCATTGTCCTGACAATTTTCTTCACCTTCTCACGCGGTGGATTCCTCAGCCTGGTGTTCGGCGTCGCAATTTTGCTCACCCAGCGTCGTTTCAACTTCATCCCTGTGGTGGTGACGTTCGTGGTCGGCTTGATGTTGATACAGTTCCTGCCAGCCTCGTATGCCGACCGCATAAACTCCCTGTTCCAACTGGTTCCCTCGGGCAATGACCAGGTGGTGGACACCTCCTTCCGTGGGCGGCTAAGCGAAAATACTGTCGCCATCCGCATGTTCCAGGATAATCCAATTCTAGGGGTTGGGTTGGGGAATTATCGCGTCAATTATCAGGATTACTCCCGCAACCTGGGCATCGATGATCGACGCGAACCGCGTTCGCCAGCCAGTCTTTACCTGGAACTATTGGCGGAACAGGGCATGGTCGGCGTGCTGATCTTTGGCGCGTTGATGATTTACATTTTCCTCGGACTGCTTCGAGCGCGGCGTCACTTTGTGCTCGCGGGACTGCGCGACGAATCCTACATTACCGCGGCCATCTTCGCCGGCTTGGGCGCGTACATGTTCGAGGCCATTTTCAAGAATAGCGCCTATTCCAACGTGTTCTGGATTTTGGTGGGAGTAGCCCTCGCGGCTATTCAGGTGGCGCAGGCCAGTTTTGACTCCATCACCGAGGAGCATGACGGTATCTTGAGGCAGAGCGTGTGAGTCCGGCTAATTCGCGTCCCGATTTTGCAAGGGTGGCCATACATGGTACAGCCTGGCGATATCTGACTTTTTTTGGCGGCAAATTGATGGTCTTCATCAGCACCATCGTTTTGGCGCGCCTGCTCGCCAAGGACGATTTCGGGCTGGTCGGATATGCCGTCACCGCCATCAGTTTTCTGGATGTGGTCAGCGATTTCGGCATCGGCGCCGCGCTCGTTTACTATCCCGATGACAAACGCCGCGCCAACACCGCCTTCTGGCTGAACCTCTTCGTTCGGACCTTGCTCTTCGGGGTTGCCTGGATTCTCGCCCCTCTGGCAGGGGCTTACTTCCGCGACGATCGCGTCATCCCGATCACGCGCGCGCTGGCCGCCACGTTCCCCATTGATGCGCTTGGCGACATCCACGGCTGGACGTTGCGGAAGCGCCTCGAGTTTGGCCGCACGGTCATTCCTGACTTTTTGTCGGCCATCACCAAGGGGGCGGCCTCCATCGTTTTTGCCGCGCTCGGTTACGAAGCATGGAGTCTTGTATGGGGACAGATCGCCGGCGCGGTGGCCTCCTCCGCTGTGATGTGGTTCATCACAGGTTGGAACCCGTCCCTCGAATTTGATTTTGGCATGGCAAAGGGCCTGCTCTCCTACGGCGTTCACATCGTCGGCGTCGCATTTATCGCCATGCTCCTGCAAAACCTGGACTACCTGCTGGTGGGGCGTTACCTCGGCACGGAAGCATTGGGCGTTTACACCCTCGCCTTCCGCCTGCCCGATCTGGTGGTCCTCCAATTTGCGCGCGTCCTGAGCACGGTACTCTTTCCGCTTTACACGCGCATGCGTGATATCCCTGGGAGTCTCGCACACGGATTCTATTTGACCACGCGCTATGTTTCGCTGGTGACTCTGCCGATGGGCGTCGGGCTGGCGCTGGTCGCAAAGCCGTTTACGCTGGTGGCCTTCACCGACAAATGGGCGGAAGCCATTCCTGTTCTGCAATGGCTGGCCGTCTATTCGATGCTCCTCTCGCTCGCCTATAACGCGGGCAGTGCCTACAAAGCCGAGGGACGTCCGCAGGTGCTGACCTGGTTGAGTCTCGTCCGCCTTGCCATGCTATTCCCTGCGCTTTGGTGGGCAACGACGTCCGCACAATCCATCGTCGCCGTTGGCTGGATGCAGGCATTGGTCGCCTTTGTGTCTGGGGTCATCAACTTGTTGACGGCTGCGCGTCTCCTCGGTCTGCCTCTGCGCGAATTGGGCGACGCCATCTTCCCGTCCCTGATGGCCACTGCCTTCATGGTCGCGATCACCCTCGGCGTCCTGGTCTGGACCGAGTCCTTGTCCTCGCTGTGGCAACTGATCCTCGCTGTCCTGGCGGGCGGCATCACTTATGTCGGCGCGCTCTGGTTGTTCAAACGCGACATGGTGGTCTCGCTGATCAAAAATTTGCGCTCCTCCCTGATGACAGGCTCCGATGCGAATCGCGCAGATGCTTGATACTCTCAGTTGGGGCGGCGCGCAGAAGATGCAACTCTTTCTCGTTCAGTCTCTCTGCCCGCTGGGGACGGACGTGACCATCATCAGCCTTGACGCCGAACCCGACTCTCCGCTCCCCGCGCAACTGGAAGCGGCTGGCGCCCGCCTCGTGACTTTTCCCTTCCCCCGTTTTTTCAGCCCGATCTCTTTTTTCAATCTCGTGAATTTTCTCCGCCGCCAACGATTTGACTTTATCCACGGCTACCTGACTTATAGCAACATCCTCGGTTCGCTCGCGGGACGCCTGAGCGGGACGCCGTTCATCGGATCGTTCCGCAACGCTGGATACGACCCCAAACGCGTCAACGCCCGCCGCGCCAAAATGGAAGCCTTCTGCCTGCGTCACTTCGCGGACGGCATCCTCGCCAATGGCTATGCCGTCGCGGAGTTTGGACATCGTCAGATCGGCGCGGACGTCTCGATTGACGTGCTCCCCAACGCGGTGGACGCGACGCTCGTCCCGCAACTTTCAGGGGACGAGAAACAGTCCCTCCGCCGCGAATTGATTGGCGACCCGTCTCGAACGCTGCTTCTTTCGGTGGGACGGCTGACTGCCCAAAAAGGATTCGATCATCTCTTGCAGGCTTTTGCGCGTGTTCATGAAAAACATCCCCACGCCGCGCTGGCGATCGCGGGAGATGGCCGCCAGCGGGAGTCTCTCATGGCACAGATTCATTCCCTCGGCCTGGACGGTCACGCCTTCCTCCTCGGCCAGCGCGACGATGTGCCGCGCTTGCTGGCGGTTGCGGATATTTACGTCAATGCTTCGCTCATGGAGGGGACGCCCGTCTCCGTGCTCGAAGCCATGTCCGCGGGACTGCCCATCGTGGCGACCAGCGTCGGCGACACGCCACATTTGCTGGAATCCGACGCGGGGGTTCTCGTCCCGCCTGCGCAGGGAGAAAAACTGGCCGGCGCACTGATCGGGTTGTTGTCCGATTCCGCACGCCGCGACGCACTGGGCAAATCCGCCCGCGCCCGCGCTCAAAAAGACTACAGCCCGCAAGCGTGGACGCGCAACCTGCTCAAGTTCTATTCCAAATTTACCCCAGGCGCCAAACCAATTTTGCAGAAGGTGGAAAATGCCTGATGGCGTGGTGATGCTCGTCAATGAATTTCCTCCGCTTCCCGTCGGAGGGGCCGAGCGGCAGGCCGAGCGGCTTTCGGGCTGGCTGGCCGCCCGCGGCTGGAAGATTTCCGTGCTGACGCGCGGCGCGGCGTCCCTGCCCTCGCGCGAAATGCGCGACGGTTTCGAGATTCTCCGCATCCGTCCGCACGGACCTGGCAAACTGAAATCGTTGACCTTTGTCCTCGGCGCGCTCTGGACTCTCTTCCGCCGTCGGCGCGATTACAAAGTTCTCCATGCCCATCTTTCCTTCGGCCCCGCCTTCGCGGCTGTGATCGCGGCGCGGCTGTTGGGGAAGCGCGTCATCGTCAAACTTGGCAACAGCGGCGAGTTCGGCGACATCCGCGTCTCACAGAAGACCCTGCGCGGACGCGTACGTCTTTTCGCCCTGCGCCGCTGGGCGGACGCGGTCATCGCGCTCGATGACGCCATGCAAGCCGAGGCGCTCGCGGCGGGATTCGATTCACGCCGTTTGCGCCGCATGAACAACGGCATTGACTTTGAATCGTTTTCGTCCAATCCTGCTCGGATCGCGGACTTCAGTCCGCCCGCTCTGCAGACTGGAAGCCTGCACTCCGATGACCAACAAATCATCGTTCTCTTCATGGGGCGCCTCTCCGAACAAAAATCCCTGCCGACATTAATTAACGCGTTCGCAACCGCTCGAAAAGACTGTCCATCCCTTCATTTAATTTTGCTGGGTGACGGCCCTTCTCGCCGCGACCTGGAATTTCAAGCCGAAAAACTCGGCATCACGTCCGAGGTCACGTTTGCAGGCTCGCAGCGTGATGTGCGTCCCTATCTCGAAGCCGCGGATATTTTCGCTCTGCCGTCGGTTTCGGAGGGCATCTCGAATGCGTTGCTCGAAGCCATGTCCGCGGGATTGGCATGTGTGGTCACTCCCGTCGGCGGGAACGCGGAGGCGCTGGACAATGGCGCGTGTGGAATTCTCCTCCCGCCGCGCGACGAATCCGCTTGGGCCGCGGCGCTGGCGGAGTTGGGGAACGACTCGCAGCGACGCGAACGTTTGGGAGCGGCCGCCCGCGCCAGGGTCCGCGAGCGATACGATTTCTCCATCGTAGGCGGACAATACGAGTCCCTCTACCGCGAGTTGACGCGATGAAGAGTCTCCGCATCCTGCAAGTCATTGACGGAATGAACATCGGCGGCGCGGAAGTGCTGCTGGTGGATTTGGTCCGCAGGCTGCGCGAGGCGGGGCACGATGTTCAGGTGGCGTACAGTTCGCCTGGACCAATGTCAGCGCGGCTGACCGAGATGGGCGTCACGCTGACGCGCCTGCCGCGTTTGGCGCGCGTCGATCCTGTTCTGCTCTTTCGATTGATGAATTTGATGCGCCGCGAAAAACCCGATTTGGTTCACACGCATTTGTTCAAAAGCGATCTGCACGGACGGCTCGCGGCGCGTCTGGCGGGCGTGCCTGTGGTGGTCTCGACCGCGCATAACAACGACAGTTGGGCCAGGCGCGCTCCGCTGGGCTGGCTGTATGGACGCACCTCGCGGCTTGCGGATCGAATCATCGCGGTTTCGGAGGAGGTGCGCGAATATCAGTTGAAGTACACCTTCATCCCGCCCGAAAAAATTGTGACGATTGACAACGGCGTGGACATGCGCCGCTTTGATGGGCAGGAGGACGCGGGCCGCGCTGTCCGCGCTGAGTTTGGAATTGAAGCCGACGCGCCGCTGGTTGGAATTATCGGACGCTTGAGCGAGCAGAAAGATCACGCCACATTTTTGCAGGCCGCCGCGCGGATTCGCGCGGAATTGCCGAAGGCGCGTTTTCTCATCGTGGGCGATGGCGTCTTGCGCGAGAGTTTGATCGAGCAGGCGCGTTCGCTCGAACTTGGCGAAGCCGCGATCTTCGCGGGCCTGCGCAGTGACATCCCCGCGGTGATGGCCGCCTTGGATGTGCTGGTTTTTTCCTCGCGCTGGGAGGGATTGCCCGTCACGTTGCTGGAGGGGATGGCGGCAGGCAAGCCTGTCGTTTCCACGGCGGTGGGCGGCGTGCCTGGCGTGGTTGGAGAGAGCGAGTCCGCGTTGCTTGTACCGCCTGGGATGGCCTCTGTGCTGGCAGACGCCGTTGTGCGTGTGTTGCGCGATTCCGAACTGGCGCGTAAACTTTCCGATGCGGCGCGTTCTCGCATGCGCGAAAAATACAGTCTGGACTCCATGCTTGATCGAACGCTGGCTCTTTATGAGGAACTCTGGAACCATGTCGCAAATCCGCGTGCTTGAAGTCTCCAAGTCCACGGGCGGACTGGGGACGTACATGCGCTGGCTGGCGGATGGCGTTGACCGTTCCCGCTTCGCGCTGACCTTCGTCTGCCTCTCCGATGGGGCGGCCGCGCTGGCTGACGAGTTGTCTGCCCGCGGCTGGACGGCGCTCGCCTGGCAGATGAACCGCTACAAGATCAATCCCTTCACCGACGCGCAGGTGATCTGGCGACTCTTCAAACTCATCCGCCGCGAAAAATTCGACCTGGTGCACACGCACGGCTCGAAGGGCGGATTCATCGCCCGCGTGGCCGCGATTGGCAGTGGCGTGCCTGTGGTGTACTCGCCGCACAATTTTTCCTTCCATGAAGGGATGCCGCGCTGGCAGGTAAATATTTTTGCCTTTGTGGAGAGATTGGCGGCGCGCTTTTTGACTGCAAAAATTATAACGGTCTCGAATGGCGAGCAGACGATGGCGCGTCAGTTTGGGGTGGGGACGCCTGAACTTTTCACCACCGTCCACAGCGGCGTGGATTTGTCCGCTTTCAGCCGCCGCGTGGACCCCTCGGAGCAGAAGGCCGCTTTGGGCGTCCCGCGTGAGGCGCAAGTGGTTGGGGCGGTGGGACGTCTTAGTGAGCAAAAGAATCCGTTGGCGTTTGTCCGCATTGCCGCGCTTGTCCATCAGAAAAATCCCAGCGCACATTTCGTCTGGATTGGGGAAGGGCCGCTCGAAAAGCAATCCCGCCAATTGGCTATTGAGTTGGGGGTGGAAAGTGTGCTACACTTTGTGGGACAACGTGCGAATGTGCCAGCCGATTTACAAGCGTTGGACGTGTTCGTGATGACCTCGCGCTGGGAAGCATTTTCGCTGGCATTGCTCGAGGCCATGGCTTGTGGACTGCCGACCGTTTCATCGGATTTGCCTGGCATCGCGGAGGCGTTGACGGACGGCGAGAGCGGCTATCTTCATCCTGTGGACGATCTGGACGGGATGAGCGCCTCGGTGCTGAAAATTCTCACCAATCGGGAACTGGCGCGGCGCATGGGCGCGGATGCGCGGCGGCGTGTGGAACAGGACTTTACCCGCGCACAGATGATTGAAAATTTGATGCAGGTGTATCGAACAGTTGTAAAAATCGGATGAAGCAGATTGCACTTTTTTTCGAGTCGATGAGTGAACTTAGAGGTGTTTTGTGCGTTTATTAGATTCCAATCAGGCCTATGTGAATGAGATCACCGTGACGCTTGCCGCGCGTGTGGGGGAGTGGTTCGACGCGGGTGCGGTACTGGAACCTGCCTCTGCGGAATTGCGCCTCTATCCCAATTCGTTCATGCTGCGTCTGCGCGTCCGCTCGAAAAACAACCAGCCTGTATTGCTTGTAAAAATTCCGCGCAAACCAACGCACCAGTCTATCGCGGATACTTTGCAAAACGACTATCTGCGCGCGCATACCCGCGATTATTTTGACTTCATGCTTGCCACCTGGCGCGCCTTCATGGATGCGGATGCGAATTGCTTTGCGATCCGTCCGCTTGAGTATTTCGAGCAATGGAATGCGATCGTCATGCTCGAGGCGCAGGGACGTCCACTTAAGGATATGCTTGTGTTGGGCAGGCCGCCGCAGACGGGCGAGTTTCAGGCTCATCTCAACCATGCCGCGCGTTGGGTGCGAATCTTTCATGAGCGCATCGGCGAAATGAACGTGCAAACGTTTTCCCGCGCCGAGATCGAGACCGCGCTGGATGCCATGCTGGACAACCTCGCCAAATACTCGCGCGGGCGCGTGGACACCGCCTCCATTCGGACCTCGATGCTGGCTTCCGTTTCTGACGGCTGGCGCGTCCCTGTGGCGCGTACTCACGACGACTATCACTACTCGAACGTGCTTGTTTCACCCGATGGCCGCGTCTGCGGGTTGGATGCCCGCCGCCGTTCTGTCCGCAACCCGATTTACGCCGATCTTGCGACTCTGTTGTTGGACCCTGCCGCCAGGGTGGCCTCGATTCTGACGGGTGGATTGTTGCTTCCCCGTCGTTTTTTCGAGCGCTCACGCCAGTCCATTCTGGACGGTTATTTTACTGACGAGCCGTACGATGCCTCGATATTGGATTTTTATTGCGCTGTTGTGGCGCTTGACAAATGGATGATCAACGAAAGACATCTCGCCGCTGGTATGGCCCGCTTCGCTGGGATCGTTCTCCGTCCGTGGGTGCGATGGTATTTCTCCTTGCTCCTGCGGCGAAATTCGTTTTGTTGTCGGCTCGTTTTGCAACATTGAAAGCCTCAGGATGAAAAACCGCAGACTTCGTGTAGCAATAGTATTAGTTGGAGATATTCAGCGCATGGCCGACATGCGCGTAAAATATGGCGCTTTTTTTGCCGCGCTTTCACGCCGCTTTGATGTGGTGGATATTTACGACGCCACCTTGCGCGGCCTCTCCCGTTATTGGAACGCCCTGTGGACATACCACCCGTCCATTCCCGTTTGGAAGGAGCACTTTTTTAAAAACGTGCCAGCCTTTAAGTTTCGCTCCAGGCAGACCACCGCCCACCTGAAACAATTCAGATCGAAGGCTGATGTGGTCTTGCAAATTGGGGCGTTGCTTAATTCAGGATGCGGGAAGGAATGCCTGCCGCTTGTGCTTTATACCGACAACACCACTCGCATCACCAGCCGCCGACCTGAAAGCGGGCGGCTGGCCCTCTCCCACCAGGAGACGGAGCGCTGGGTTTCCTACGAGCGCGAGTTGTACCACGGAGCCAGCCACATCGCCGTCCGCGCGAACCTGGTGCGGACGTCCCTGGTCAACGATTACGGCGTGGACGGGAAGCGTATCTCGGTGGTCGGAGGCGGAGTCAATTTTTCGCCTCTTCCCGAACCCGCGGAGCGTCCGCTCGATGCGCCGCCTACGGTCCTGTTCATCGGGGAGGAGTTTCATCGAAAGGGCGGCGACCTGCTCCTGCGCACGTTCGCCCAGGCGCGCTTGCATGTTCCGAATGCCAAATTACGCATCGTGACGCGCGGTCCCATCCCCATGGGATATTCCCTCGAAAATGTGGAAGTTTTTCCCTCCTCGTGGAATCGCGAAGTCATTGCCGATCATTACCGTCACGCCGACGTGTTCGTCCTGCCCTCGCGGCTGGAGACGTGGGGCGATGTTTTGCTGGAAGCCATGTCGTTTGCCGTCCCCTGTGTGGGTGTGCGTGGACAGGCAATGGAGGATATAATTCAACATGAAGCAACTGGTTTGCTGGTGGATCAAAGCCAGACCAATGACCTGGCGGGCGCATTGATCCGCATGTTGAGCCAGCCTGCCATGCGCAAGCGGATGGGGCAAATGGCGCGTGCATTGGTGGAAAAGGAATTTACGTGGGATCGTGTCGTAGATCGTCTTGAACCTGCATTGATAGCGGCCGCCAATCGCCCTTTGCAGGATTGATTTAATGGAGGCAGTATGAAACACCGATTTTTCAATGTTTTGTTGGTTTTTCTCTTTTGCTTTGCGCTGGCTGGCGGGGTCGCCCAACCGGTCAGCGCCCAGGCAACGGCTGGCGAGGATGTCGTCACGTTCTTTCAGCTAGGCGAATCCGAGATCGAATTGAGCGGACCGTATGACTCTCAAACCATTCTGTTCGGTTTGCCCTCGGAATGGAAATTAACAGGCGGCGCGACCCTCGACCTGTTGATGGGCGTCTCGTTCAATGTGACCTTTACGGGGACTGGAATGTCCCAGGCGTATGGCGGCACTCTGACGGTCAGCCTGAATCGCCATATCGTTGCCATCCTGCCCATCAATGCCACCGGCGAGATCGCCCAACGCGTGGCGATCCCAGCCTACGCGCTGACATCCCAACGGGCGGACGGGCGTATGGAACTGGTGCTCTCGCTGGAAAGCGGCATTGACTGTGATATCAGCCAGAATCTGAACATCATCGTTCACTCCTCATCGCAGTTCACCCTTCCGCACGAGTTGAGCCAGCCAGATACCAGCCTGACCAAATTCCCGCGACCGCTTTATCAGGATACCATCACGGAAGATTCCGCCCTGGTCGTTATTCCAGATAACCCCAATGCCGCCGAAATGCAAAGCGCGTTGACGGTGGCCGCGGGTCTGAGCAACCTGACAGGCGGCAACATCCTGCTCAGCATGACCACGCTGGGCCAATTGACAGCCGAACAAAAAGCCGCGGGCAACCTGATTCTGGTTGGCAATACCGCTTCCTTGCCGGTTCTGGGCGAATTGACAATGCCCATCACGGTCAGCGCCGGCCAGTTCAAACTGGAGGCGGGAGGCGAAAATGACGGCGTTGTGGCCATGGTCCACTCGCCGTGGAGCCTGTCGCATGTCGTTCTGGTGGTTTCGGGCAACACGGACGAAGGAACCATCAAGGCCGCGCGCGCCGTCAGCACGGGACTGTTGCGCCCCAATACTTCTCCCAATCTCTCGATCGTCAAAATAGTTGAAACTGTCCCCAATCCAGCCACCATTCCAGTGGATCAGACCCTGGCGGATCTGGGCTACAACCGCGACATGCTGGAGCGCCTCGGAGTCAGCACGGTTTCCTACACTTTTTACATTCCTCCGGGCCAAACCGTCAGTTTCGACGCGTTCTTCGAACTCGTGATGGGACATTCAGCCTTGCTCAACTATGAGCGTTCTGGATTGGTGGTCTCCCTGAACGGCCAGCCGATTGGAAGCGTGCGCTTCACCGATGCGACGGCTGCCAATCCCAACAACCTCATCCAAATCCCCATCCCGCCCGCCGCGGTTTTGACCGGCAACAACCGTTTGGATGTGACCGCCGCGCTGTATCCGATCTACGATTGTAGCGCGCCGAACTTCGATGACCTGTATGCGATTGTCTGGCCTCAATCTCGTCTCCACCTGCCGCTTCAGCCGGTCCAGGCGGGCGACGTTACTGCCACTTCGTTGGATTTCTACCCCGCGCCCTTCAACTACGATCCGACCTTGGGCAATCTCGCATTCATCCTGCCCGAGAACGATTTGGCGGCGTGGCGCGCGGCCTTCAACCTGGCGGCCTTCCTCGGGGATCGCGCCGGTGGATCGTTGTTGGCTCCAAATGCGTTCTTTGCCAGCAGCGTCACCGACGAGGAACTGGCAGGGTACGACCTTGTGATGGTTGGACGCCCCAGCCAATTACCGCCCGTCGTCGCGATGAACGACTCGCTCCCGATCCCGTTTGCGGCGGGGAGCGACGTGGCGCAGGAACGCGACATGCAGGTGATCTTCCGCATCCCGCCCGAAGCGCCCGTCGGCTATATCGAATTGCTTTCATCTCCATGGAATACGGACAACAACATCCTGGCGGTGCTTGGGAATACCGCGCAGGGCGTGACCTGGTCCGCGGCCGCGCTGGTGGAAGCCAATTTGCGCTCCCGCCTGTCGGGTAACTTTGTTGCGGTGACAGACCAGCAGATGATTACGGCGGATACGCGGCAGACAGCCCTGCCGAGTGGTGTGGGCGTGGAGACACCTCCCGCGGAGCCCGCCCCTGTGCAACCGTCTGCGCCGGTGGAGCGTCCCTTCTGGGTGTTGCCCGCCGCAGGAATAGCGGCTGGTTTGGCAGTGCTGATCCTTGTGATTGTGCTCATCCGTAACGCGGCCATGCAGCGGAAACAACCGCCCAAAAAGACCGAGTAACACAAAGAAACAGGTCACGCTAAAAGCGTGACCTGTTTCTT
>DYKX01000049.1 GCA_020722375.1 Anaerolinea thermophila | reverse complement strand
TGAAAGATGAAAGATGAAAGATGAAAGATGAAAGATGAAAGATGAAACTCGAAGTGATACAATTCCGAAATCTTACCAAATATAGTGAATCACAGATTTACCCGTCATTGCGAGGAGGGCGATCTTCCCGACGAAGTAATCCCCGCGCGAACGAGGAGATTGCTTCGCAACGAACGCTCGCAATGACGGAATCCAGTGGTATTGCTGCAAAACCGTGATTCATTGAAATTACCATTTACCATTTACCAATAACCAACATGTACAGTTTAACCGAAGTCACCGAAAACCCAGAAACCTTCCGCAACGCGGTATTGAACGCGCGTCCATTCCGCCCATTGTATGCCAAAATCAAGGTGATCTACGGTTGCAACCTCAAATGTGAAATGTGCAACCACTGGCGTGAGTCGCGCGGGCTGGCGATGAAGACCGAAAAATTCAAAGAGATCATCAGCGACCTGGCTGAACTCGGCTGTCGCAAAGTCCACTTCACGGGCGGAGAACCGATGCTGCGCGGCGATATCCCTGAACTGACAGCGCACGCGCACGGACTTGGCATCCGCGTGTGCATGACCAGCAACGGGACGTTGATAGACAAGGTCAAAGCCAAGGCGTTGGTCGAGGCGGGATTGCGCGGCATCAACATCTCGATTGACTCCCCCATCCGAAAGATTCACGAAAAGATTCGCGGCATCGAAGGCTCGTGGAAGTTGACCACGCGCGCGGTGGAATATTTCCGCAAGTACGCGCGCAAAGGGAAGATCGGAATCCGCATCAACACGGTCGTCAGCCGCGAGAACTTCGACTCGCTCGAAACGCTCCCCGATGTGGCGCACCGACTCGGCGCAGACGGGATCAACCTGATCCCCGTGGATGACCATTGCGGCGAACACCTGTCCCTGCGGAAGAAGGACATCGCCTTCTTCAACGAGTCCATCGCGCCGAAGATCGCGGCTCGGGCATTGGAGTTGGGTCTGATCGTTTCGGAGGAGGATGCGTTCCCCTTCGGACAGGACGCGGCCGAAGTCCGTTTGGCGCGGGCGGGGCGGTACGCGCTCGGCTACTACAAGTCGCATCCGTGTTACGCGCCGTGGACGCACACGCTCATCGACCACCGCGGCCTCGTCTACGTCTGCTGTATGACGCGCGACCAAATCCCCCCGCTAGGCGATCTAAAAACGTCCACGTTCAAGGAAGTGTGGGAAAGCCGCGCCTATCAGCGCATCCGCCTGCAAATGCATCCCCCCGCCCTGCCGATGTGCCAGCGCTGTGACGATTTTATTGACGAGAACAAAAAGATTTGGGAAGCGATCGGGCCGTATTGATTTTTCACCACAAAGGACACAAAGGGGCACAAAGGAATTTCCTTCGTGGACTTCGTGTCCTTCGTGGTTAAAGCATTAACTCAAATCCGAAAACATATCGCCCGCGGTGTCGTCGCTGTCGAACATGGAGGCGCGATTGAACGCATCCATATCGGCCTGTGAAAATGTCGCGGCCGTGAGCGGCAGGGCTATAGGCTGATCAAGTCCCTGCTGGTCTGCAAGACAAATTTTCCCATCGGGAGAATCCACCAAATGCTCCTCGCAGAATCCGCGCCCGCACTTACTACACTTCCCCAACGCGGGATTTTCGCAACGATGCGGCACGAGATAACCGATAATCATTTCACATTGTTCAGCCATTGAGACACCTCATGAAAATCGCTTTGCTTTCCGAAAAGTATACACCCGACATCGGCGGACTGGCAATCTCGACCGAGCGACTCGCGCGCCTGCTGGCTTCCGCGGGACACGAAATCCGCGTCTTCGCGCCGACGTTGAGCGCGCCGCCGTCCGAAGCGCGGACTCTCCACTCGAACGGGATCCACCTAACGCGCTTCGGCGCGCACAAACGCGTGGACGACACCCTCGTAGACTGGTTCGAACTCGTCGCCGCGGAGCACCGCCGCGATCCGTTCGACATCCTGCACGCCTACTTCCTCCCCCAGGCGGGATTCGTCGCGGCCTACGCGGGGAAATACCTCAACGTGCCGAGCGTCGTCTCCATCCGCGGCAACGACATCGAGCGCGCCGCGTTTGATCCGTCCAAGTTCTCGCACGTGATGTATGCGCTGCAAAACGCGTCCGCTGTGACGACGAACGCGTCCGAGTTGGCGAGGAAGGTAAAGGCGTTTTTTGACAGAGAAATTTTCCTCATTCCAAACGGGATTGATACCGAGTTGTTCAAGCCGATAGAGAGGAATTGGGAATTGGCTGAAATGCTTTTAAACACAAAGGGCACAAAGGAACACAAAGAAAAAAGCGCTGTGATTGGGTTTGTTGGAGAGTTGAGAGAGAAAAAAGGGATGGCAACTCTCCTTTCTGGCTACGCGCAAGTGGCAAAATCTCGTCCCGCTTCCCTACTCATCGTTGGCGAGGTACGCGAGGGGGAAGACAAAAAAGCATTTGATGAATTTAAAATTACCAATCCCCAATTACCAATTACGGTTACAGGCGCAGTTCCCTACAAAGACATGCCCGCCTATTACGCGCTGATGGACGTCTTCGTCCACCCGTCCCTGCGCGATGGGATGCCGAACGCGGTGTTGGAGGCGATGGCCTGCGGTGTGCCCGTGGTGGCAACTCCCGTTGGCGGGGTTTTGGATGTGGTGAGAGACCACGAAAATGGAATGCTGATTCCCGTCAACGACGCGAACGCGCTGTGTCAAGCCGTTGAAACTGTGCTGACAGATGAATCACTGCGCAATAAAATGATTGAAACCGCACGTCAGACAATCGTTGAGCACTTTACCCCAGAAAAAGAACTGGAAGCCAATTTAGAAATCTATCGAAGGCTTGAGGTGGGATAAAACAGTCCGACGCTAGAGAGCGTCTATTGCGCGCACATCGCCGCGCAAGATAAATCTTGCGCTACATCACACTCTCCATCGCCGCGCCGAGGCGTTTGACGATCTCGTCCACTTCGTCTTCGGTGATCATCAGCGGCGGGGAGAAGGCCAGCGTGTTGCCGAGCGGACGCGTCCGCAGGCCGCGTTCCTGGGCGGCTTTGAAGATTCGCATCGTCATGGCGGGGTCGGCAGTTTTGGCGGATTTATCCGAGACGATCTCCACGCCGCAGACGAGGCCCAGTCCGCGCACATCGCCGACGAAGGGGAATTCGGTCAGGGATTTGAGTCCATCAAGCAGGCGTTTGCCGAGGTCGCGGGCGCGTTGCGGATAATTCTCGCGCTCCATGATCTCCAGATTTTTCAGTCCCACCGCGCAAGCCATGGCGTGACCTGAATAGGTGTAGCCGTGCATGTATGCCTCGGACTCGGGTGCGGAGTCCATCGTCGCGCGGATCTCGTCCGAGATTTGGATTCCGCCGAGTTGAGCGTATCCGCTCGTGATGGCTTTGGCAAACGAAAGGATGTCGGGTTTCACGCCCCAATGCCTGAGCGCGAACCATTCCCCCGTCCGACCGAAGCCAGTGATGACCTCGTCCGCGATGAAGAGGATTCCGTACTTGTCACAGATGGCGCGCACGAGCGGGAAGTAGTCCGCGGGCGGGACGATCACTCCGCCGACGCCCATGATCGGTTCGGCGATGAACGCCGCGACGGTGTCCGCGCCTTCGTGGAGGATCGCTTCCTCGAGCGCGCGGGACGCGGCATGCCCGACCGATTCGCCCGGGTTGAGCGACCCCTCATATCGGTAGGGATTGGGCGCGGGGATGTGGACGAATCCGTCCACTTTGGGGCCAAACATCGTCTGATATTTTTCCAGTCCCGTCGCGAACGTCGCCGCGAGAGTCACGCCGTGATACGAACCCTTGCGGGCGATGACCTTGTACTTGGTCGGCTGGTCTTTGCGCTTCCAGTAGTAGCGCGCGGTTTTGAAGGCGGTGTCGTTGGCTTCGGAGCCGCCCGAGGTGAACATGGTGGTGTTGAGGCCCTCGTAGGCAAAGCCCGCCAACTTGTCCGCGAGTTGAATCGACGGGAGGTTGGTCATGCCCGAAAAGTTGGATGTGAAAGCCAGCATCTTCATCTGCTCGTAGGCGACCTTGGCGATTTCCTCGTTGCCGTATCCCGCGTTGACGTTCCACAGCCCCGCCATGCCGTCGAGAATTTTCTGCCCGTCGGCGGTGTAGAGCCAAACGCCCTCGCCGCGCTCGATCACCAGCGCGTTGGCGTGACTCTTGGGATGATAGGTGGGATGCAGTTGATGTTTGTCTTTTTCGATCCATTGATTCAAATCGTGTGTGGTCATTGTGCCTCCAGAACGGATCGCGGACTTCCAGTCCGCTCGTGTGGCGGACTCAAGTCCGCGCTCCGTCATTTGATTGTATCCCTTTTCCAACGCGCTTGTAAAACAAGTCTATAGACTTGTTTTACAACGCCAATAGACTTGTTTTACAACGCCAATAGACTTGTTTTACAACGCCAGATGTATAATGGGAACAAATCTCACCACTGGAGGCGGAGGCATGAAGGACAACCTAATCATTCAAGGGGTTCGGGGTGAAATTAAGATTCGACGGCTGGTGAACGGCTATCCCCATATTTCGGCAAACGATGAACTCGACCTGTACTACGGCCTCGGCTACATGCACGCCGTGGACCGCATGGTGCAGATGTGGCTGATGAAAATCATCGGCAACGGACGCGCCTCCGAGTTGCTGATGGCCTCGCCCGACATGATCGAAGCGGACAAGTACATGCGCTGGATCGATCTGGCGGGCGACGCGAAACGTGAGGTGAATGCGCTCGACGCAAACGCCCGCGCCGCCGTGGACGCGTACTGCGCGGGCGCGAACGCGGGCGTCAAAGCCTCCAGCCTGCCACTGGAATTTCGGATGGTGGGCTACAAACCCGACGAGTGGACTCCTGCGGACGTCCTGCTCGCGGCGAAGATGATCGGCTACGTCGGGCTCGCGTCCACGCAGGCGGACGCGGAAAAGTTCATCTTCCAGATGCTGCAAAATGGCGTGGACGCGGCGCGGGTCAAGGAGTTGTTCCCGTACATCAAAGAGGACATCCCGCCCGAACGGATCGAGATCATCAAAAAGACAAAGAGCGGCATGCCGATCATCCCGAACAGCGTGGCATGGAAAAAATTCGCGCCGATGTTCACCGCCAGCAACAACTGGGTGGTGTCGCCGCAAAAATCCGCCTCAGGCCGAACCCTCTTCTGCTCCGACCCGCACCTCGGATTGCAACTCCCCAACATCTGGTACGTGGCCGTTCTCAAAGCGGGCGACTTCACGCTGACAGGCGCGTCGGTGGCAGGCGTCCCTGCGGTAGCGATTGGCCGCAGCAAACACATGGCCTGGGCCGCCACCTACGGCACGCTGGACTTGAGCGACTTCTACATCGAAGAAATCAAGGACGGAAAATACCGCCGCGGCGCGGACTGGCTGCCGCTCACCGTCCGAGAGGAAGTCATCCGCCCGAAGAAGGGCGAACCCATCACGCTGAAAATTTGCGCCACCGAACACGGCATGTTGGAAGCCGAACCAAAAGAGAACGGCTATCACCTTTCGTTCGCGCTCTCGATCAAAAAGTACCTCGGCGCGGCCGCACAAAGCATCAACGCCTTCCATCAAATTTTCCACTGCAAGACCGTGGACAAGGGCCTCGACCTTTTTGCACAATTGACCTTCTCCCCGTTCAACTGGATTCTGGGCGACGCGGACGGGAACATCGGCTACCAACTCGCGGGACTCTTCCCCTCGAAACGCGCGGGGACCTCGGGCCTGCTCCCCTACCTCGGCTGGGATCCCGCCGACGATTGGACGGGCGCAGTGGACCCGCGCAAACTGCCGCGCCTCCTCAACCCGAAAGATGGGATCGTCATCACTGCCAACAACGACCTGAACGAGTTCGGCGAAGTGAAACCGATGAACCTGCCCATGTCCAGTTACCGCGCGGACATGATCCGCAGGCGGCTGACCGAACAGGAAAAATTCACGCCCGAAGACATGCAGCGTCTCCACTACGACCGCTATTCCCTGCAAGCGGAAACGTTCATGCAGATCATTCGTCCGCTGCTGCCCGATTCGCCCAATGGAAAAATTCTCCGCGACTGGGACATGCGCTACACCGCCGACTCGGTCGGCGCAACCCTGTTCGAGAATGTCTATATCGAATTGGTCAAGCTCGTCTTCGGCGAGATGGGATTCGGCAAAGAGACGATGGACTTCATCATGAAGGAAACGATCCTGTTCTCGATGTTGCACGGCAACATGGACAAAATCCTGCTGAGCGAATCGTCCGCCTGGTTCGCGGGCAGGACGCGCGAGGAGTTGTTCAAAGAGGCGATTACGCGCGGATTGGCCGCGCCCGCTCCACGTCACGGAGAGACGCGCAAGGTTTACATCAACAATCTGTTCTTCGGCGGAAAACTTCCGCGCCTCCTCGGCTTCGATTATCCGATGGAACACATCGGGAGCCGCGCCACCATCCCGCAATCGCAACTGTATCGCAGCGCGGGCAGAGACGGCTCCTTCGCAGCCACCCTGCGCATGGTCACCGATTTTGCGGGCGAGGAAGTGCATCTCAACCTGGCGGGCGGCGCTTCGGGCGTGCGCTTCTCGCCGTTTTACAAGGCGGGGCTGGAGGATTGGGTGAACGGCGTGTATCGGACGATCAAGCCGTAAATACTCGGACACAGGTACACACGTACACACGGACACAGGTACACACGTACACACGCACACAGGTACACACGTACACAAGTACACAGGTACACACGGAATACGCAACACGCAATACGCAACACGTATCCTGTCATATCCACTGAACACTGATCACAAGTCACTGACCCACCATGAACCTCCTCCTCCCTCCCCTCCTCGGCGGACTCTCCCATAACGCCGCAAAAATCTGGGCACGCGCCGACTCTCCTGCCCAAATGCACGTCTGGCTCGCGACGAAGGAAGACGCCAGCGACGCAAAATATCTCGGCGCGGCCGACCTGCCCGTCGAAGATGGATGCGCTGGAATTTTTCGTCTCGCAAAACTCAAGCCCGATACAAAATATTTCTACGCCGTCAGTTTGAAAAAGACCCGTCCGTCGAAAAAGGATTTTCACGGATTCACAACGCATCCCAGGCCGCGCGTCGAACAGAGTTTCAGTTTTCTCTTCGGCTCGTGTTTTCGCCCCTCCAACGAAGCGGACAGCGGCGAGGTCTTGCGGAAGGCGCTCGAACACAAAGACTCCCTGCGCTTTGGCATGTTGCTCGGCGACCAAATTTACGCCGACGCGGAAGACCACAACGGCCTTGGCCGCGTCGCCGTCACGCTCGACGAATATCGAAGCGTGTACGAACACAACTGGTCGCAGCCCGCTATGCGCGAATTTCTCCCCAGCCTGCCGCTCTACATGACCCTCGACGATCACGAAGTGGACGACGACTGGCACTGGTGCGAACCCTCGCGTCGCTGGGCGGACATTTCCATTTTGCAAAAGTTCACGCGCTGGCTCAAAGGCCGCCCACCCGAGGAGCGTCATCTCTCCGCCGAACGCGTGCGCGCCGCGCTCAAAGCCTGCGAGGAACACCAGTTCATCCACGCGCCCACGCCCCTCATCCCTTTCGAAGATGACGAGCGCGGCAATCTGATCCTGCATCCGCAGCACCCCGCCTCATTTGCGTACACCTTCGCGGTCGGCGGCGCGGCCTTCTTCGTCCTCGACACGCGCACCATGCGCGTCAACCAACGCGGAAACAAAACCATGCTCGGCCATGGGCAATGGACAATGCTCGAACAATGGCTGCGGGAAGTGAAAGACGAGTACAAGGTCAAGTTCATCGTTTCCTCCTGCTCGCTCCTCCACCCGTTTTTCTTCGACGTCGCCAACGACCGCTGGTCAGGTTTCCCCAAAGAACAACAACGCCTGCTCGAATTTCTGGCGGTCAACGAGATCGAGGGCGTGCGCATCCTCACAGGCGACCTGCACTCGGGGCACGCCGTCACCGCGCAACTCAAATGTCCCAGCGGCAAGCGCATCCCCATCGCCGAATTTTGCTCCTCACCCTTTGAACAGGAAAGCGTCTGGCTGAGTTTCGGTTACATTCCCCTCTTCTCGAAATGGCTCACAGGCCAAAAGCGCCATTTCTATCGCGCCTTCAAAAACTTTGGCCTCGTGAACGTGAACTTCGATGCCCCCGAACCCATCGTCACCTTCACCCTGCATTACAAAACCAAAACCGAATGGAAAACCGCTTCGATCACCGCCTGACGAGCCGCGTCTCCGCCTCCCAAACCAGCTTCTCCACCCTGCCCGACTCTCCCAACAACTTCGGAAGCAGCGACTCGACCGCGTCTGCGTCACCCGACGTATAAAACTGGACGCGTCCGCGGCTCGTGGACATATTCCTCGTCCCATTCGCTTCAAGCAGACGTTCGGCCTGCCGCGCCACCGAGGGGGCAGGATCAATCGCCCGAACCGACTCTCCCACGATCCGCTCGATGAGCGGAATCACGAACGGATAGTGGGTGCATCCCAGCACCACCGTATCCACATTTTTCTCCAGCATCGGAAGCAACGCGGATTCCAAAATTCGACGCGTCTCCTCCCCTTCCAAATTCCCCTTCTCGATCTCCTGCACCAAACCTGGACAGGTATCCTGCAAAATCTCCACGCCGTTGGCAAAGCGCTCCACCACGGAGGCGTACAGCGCGCCCTGGAACGTGGCGGGCGTGGCAAGGACTCCCACCACGCGCGAACGTGTCCACTCCGCCGCGGGCTTGACGGCAGGCTCCATCCCCACGAATTTCACGTCAGGAAAGGTTTGCCGCAGATACGTCAGCGCGGCGGCGGAGGCGGTGTTGCAGGCCACCACAATCAACTTCGCGCCCTCGTCCAACAGCCAGCGCGTGATGCCCTCCGAGAAGGCGCGCACCTCCTCCAGCGGACGCGGCCCGTATGGCACATGTCCCTGATCGCCGAAGAAGATCACATTTTCAGACGGCATCAACTGACGCATGGCGCGCAGGACGGACAGTCCGCCCACGCCTGAGTCAAATACGCCGATGGGGTTGAAGGAAGATGACATATGTAAAAAATGATCCGTGTTGCGTGTTGCGTACTTCGTATTGCGTGATCCGTTATTGCAGGGCAGGGAGTCTCCCGAGGAAGCAATTCATTACGCAATACGTTTTACGCATTACGTTTTACGCAGTACGTTTTACGCATTACGCCCTGCCGCCTCCACAAACCTCTTAAACAACCTCCTCATCTCCTCGTGACTGGTCATCCATTCGGGATGCCATTGCACGGCCAGCGCGAATTTGCGGTCGGGGAGTTCGATTCCTTCGATAAGGCCGTCGGGAGCGTAGGCGGTCGCCTTCAGGTTCGGAGCCAGGCCTTTGATGCCCTGGTGATGGAGGCTGTTGACCTGCAACAGCGGCGCGTCGAGGATCTCCGCGAGACGCGTCCCCTCCTCCACGCGGATGGAGTGGGCGAGGGTTTCGCGCGGCTTGTCATGCCAATCGTGCTGGAGCGCGTTGGGGAGTTGGTCGAGGATGTGCGTGTACAGCGTCCCGCCGAGGGCGACGTTCATCACCTGGAAGCCGCGGCAGATTCCGAGCGTGGGTACATCCGCGTCCACGGCGGCGCGCAGGAGCGGAAGTTCGAGCGCGTCGCGGACGGGTTCCACGTCCACGGTGGGATGCGGCTGGCCGTCGAAATGCTCGAGGCCGATGTCCGCGCCCCCAGAAAACAGCACCCCGTCCAATCGGTCCAGAAGGACGCGCCAGCCGTCTTCGGGCAGGTCGGGCGGGATGAGAATCGGCGCGCCGCCCGCGTCCACGATGGCGGACACATAGGCGCGCAAAATCCGCACGGCGGAAAATCCACCTTCCGTTTTGACGTGTCGGGCGGTAATTCCAATGAGGGGACGAGGCATGGCAGTTTCCTTTGGAAGGGTATTCTAATCGGTTTGCGCCTTTCATGGGCGGTTATTGCCTTTGCCTGCATTTGGGTAAAATAGGGAAATAAAAAGGAGAAATGGAATATGCCGACAAAACAAAGCAAGCGACAGGCCCTGCGCGAGGCGCGCGCCAAGGCCGCCCGCCAGGAACAGATCATCAAATGGGTCGCCATCGGCGCGATGGCAGTAATTATCATCGTCACTCTCTGGTCGGCGTTGTCCAAGGACAAAACACCCGAAGGCCTGACCATTGATGTGAACAAGCAATATTTTGCCACCGTCAAGATGGAAAAAGGCGGAAAGTTCGTCATTCGGTTATTCCCCGATAAAGCCCCCATCACCGTGGACAATTTCGTCAAGTTGGCACGCTCTGGATTCTATAACGGCACCACCTTCCACCGCGTTATTGACGGGTTCATGGCGCAGGGCGGCGACCCGACGGGAACGGGTTCAGGCGGACCTGGCTACGAATTTCAGGATGAAATCAGCGACCTGACCTTCGACCGCGCGGGGCTGGTGGCGATGGCGAATTCTGGCCCGAACACCAATGGAAGCCAGTTCTTCATCACCTACGCGCCCACGCCGTGGCTGGACGGCCTGCACACCATTTTTGGTGAAGTCATCGAAGGCATGGACGTGGTCAACGGCATCACCCGCCGCGATCCCGACACAGCCACAACCCCAGGCGACGCCATCGAGAGCATCACGATCACGGAACAGTAAAAAACGCGAAACTTTTGCGCGCCTCTGTGCGTCCTTGCAGAAAAGGAGTCGCAATGAAAAATAGTTTCATTCTACTGACCGCCCTCGCCATCCTGTTCTCGGCCTGCGGACCCGCCCCTGCCGCGAACGTGGCGCAATCCAACCTGCAACGCGAGACCAATCCCAGCGTGGACGCGGCGCGCATGGACTCGCTCGTGCAGGGAAACAACGCTTTCGCCCTCGACCTGTACCGCTCGCTTCGTTCCTCGGACGGGAACCTGATCCTGTCTCCGTACAGCATTTCCCTCGCCCTCGCGATGACGTACGCGGGCGCGCGCGGCGAGACCGAATCGCAGATGGCGGACGTGCTCCACTTCAGCGGGCAGGATGTCCACGCCGCGTTCAACGCCCTCGACCTGGAACTCGCCAAACGCGGCGAAAGCGCCAGCAAGGACGAGACGCCCCTGCAACTCAACATCGTCAATGCCGTCTGGGCCGAGCAGACCTATCCCTTCGTGCAGGATTTCCTCGACACGATCGCGCTCAACTACGGCGCGGGGATCCGTCTCGCGGATTTCGTCAACCAATACGAGCCCGTCCGCAGGGAGATCAACGGCTGGGTGGAAGACCAGACCAAGGACAAGATTCAAAACCTGCTTCCCCAGGGCGTGCTGAATTCCGACACGCGCATGGTGCTGGTCAATGCCATTTACTTCAAGGCCGATTGGCTCACCGTCTTCGATCCGAACAACACCTACGATGCCCCCTTCCACTCGCTGGACGGCTCGGAGACCCAGGTGAAAATGATGTCCAACACCCTGCACGGCATTTTCTATGCCAGCGGAAGTGGATATCAGGCTGTTGAACTGCCCTACGCAGGCGGGACTGCCGCAATGACAATCCTCGTCCCAGACGAAGGCAATTTCGCAGAATTCGAGTCCGCGCTGGATGCGGCCAAATTGGATGAAATTCTGAACTCGATGCAACCCGCCTCCGTCCAGTTGGGACTCCCGAAATTCCAATTCGAAAGCCAGTTCAGCCTGCCCGATCAACTCTCCGCGCTGGGCATGACAGACGCCTTCCAGCCGTTCGTCGCCGATTTCTCAGGCATGACGGGCAACCGCGACCTTTACATCAGCGACGTGATCCACAAGGCCTTCGTCGCCGTGGACGAAAAAGGCACCGAAGCCGCGGCCGCCACCGCCGTCATCATGGAATTGGCGATGGCGCCCCTGTCTGAGATCACGCTGACAATTGACCGTCCATTCATCTTCCTTATCCGCGACACGGTCAGCGGGCAGATTTTGTTCATGGGAAGAGTCGTCAACCCCGCGCAGTAACAGCGGAAATAGAAAGTGACTGTCACTTTGGAAGTGACAGTCACTTTTTGGGTTACATCCTTTACGGCATCGCCACGAATGCCAGAATGGTTTCAGGGAATTTATCCGTTGCCATCAGGAAACCGCGTCCATCCAGCAGGGCGAGTCCCTCCCAGTTGCGGCTGTCCTCGGGGATCAACGTCAGCAGAACGGGAGGCGTATCCGTGAGCGTGATTCCGCCCTCGGAGTAACGCATCTCCACCAGACGTTCGACCGTTTCGCTCTGACTGTGAGTCGGTCCCAGCCCGAATGTTTCCGCAAGCGGATCGGACGCGGGCTTCAAGTCCTCGTCACCGGGGAAAAAGTAGTTGATGACCCAAAACGCCGTCCCGTCCGCGCTGGAGGCGGCATCGGTGACGCGGTACTCGATGGTCGGGAAGGAGATCGTCTCCACGAAGTTCAGGTCGAAGTCGAAGACGTTGGCAACGTGGACGGGAACGAGTCCCGCGCCGTTCACTTCATAGAAGGTCAAAATGCGGTTGTCCACGATGAGCATCGCTTCGTCCGATTTGTTATCTTGCTGGTCCTGCAACGGAATCTCGACCATGCTGTCAATATCCAGCGTCACCGCGCTCAGGTCGGATTCGATCTTGCCCGAGACGAGGTAACCGCTCATATTAGTCCCCTCGCCCGCTTCGATGGTCAGAAAGATGCGGTCTCTCGAAAAGACAATCGCTTCGAAGCCCTGATAATCCTTGATCGTCTCAACCAGCGCCGCGTCGTTCAATGGGATCGCACGCGGGGAAAGCGGCTCGGAATTCTTTCCGTCAAGGAAGGTAACGATATCCGCTTTGGACAGCGCGTATAAAAATCCATCGCCTTTGTATTCGGACGAGAAGTTGGGATACTGCGGCATGAGGATGAGCGTATCGCCGTACCACGCCATGCCAGAGACCTCCGCGTTGCGATCCGCGAGCGGACCTGTCAACGGGATCGTGACGATGGGCTGTTCGGTGGCTGTCGCTTCGGCCGCCTGTTTCGGAGAAAATGTCTGGCCTGCGTACCATCCCAAAAGAATCAGCGCCACGATCAGAATCAAAACCAGCCAGGGACGCGCATCAAATTTTCTTTTCATCGTTACTCCTCATTGTTGAATGTGATTTAACCAGTCGGGCAACTGGGCGAATAAATTTCTCATCACCGTTTTGGTACGCTCATGGAACAGGCCAATATTTTCGTACGCCTCCCCCCCATCCGCGCCAACCAGGTCGCTGACCGCGCGCAGGATGAGCAGGCGCGTCCCGTTTCTCTTTGCCACCCATGCGATCGCGCCCGATTCCCAATCGGCCGCGACCGCGTCGTATTTTTGGATCAACATGGGAATATCTTCGACGACGATGTCGCGATCCGCAGAGACCAGCGACTCGCGCGTCACGCCATGATCCATTAACCATTTCCCATCCACCTGTAGCCACGACAAATCCACATCCACCGCGTAATGTTGAATCGCCTCGTCCGCGTCGCCCATCTGCTCGATGATGTCGTAGACCAGCGTCCGCTCCACGAGGATGACCGTCCCTGTTTCGACGCGTCCCGCGAAGCCTCCGCATGTGCCGAAGTTGATGAGCAGGTCGGGATGAAAATGGTCAATGGCATATTGCGCGCTGGCCGCGGCAGAAATTTTCCCCCAGCCGCCGTGAAAAAGTTCCAGGTTCCACGTTCCACGTTTCAAGTGAGCGGATTCCCCGAACGGAGTTTGTTGCAATGCAAGATTGGAGAAAAGTTCTTTGACGACGCGCCACTCGGCGTTGGCGGAGATGATGACGACGATTGTCATGCCCCCATTATACAGAAACCCGTCTTCTTTGAGAAAACGGGTTTCTGTGAATTTAAAACCCAAACCCCGTTTGGCCTGCCACGAGCCTGCGGGGTTTGTTGAGGAGAATGCTCCTGTATTTTCACATAAGCGCCTAAACGTTTGCTGAAATTAGTTTTAGAACCAGTTAAGAGAATTTCGCCCAATTTATCAGGTTGATTTAATCTGCTCCAGCGTGATGGGACCTTCGCGCAGGATGACTGGCTCCGCGCCTGAGACGTCCGCCACCGTGGACGGGACTCCGCCCCTCGTCTCGCCTCCGTCCAGGACGAGCGGGATGCGGCCGTCCAATTGGCGGATTACCTCGCTGACGGTGCGCGGATTCTCGCGTCCCGAAAAGTTCGCGGAGGTGACGGCCATCGGCCCCGCGGCGCGGAGCAGCGTCCGTGCGATGTCGTTATCGGGGACGCGCACGCCGACGGTGTCGGTGGCAGAGATAGCCGCGGGCAGGTCCACGCGTTTGGGGAGGACGAGAGTCAACGGTCCAGGCCAGAAGCGGAAGGCGAGGCGGCGCGCCCGTTCGGGCAGGTCACGCACGACGCGGTCGAGGTCATCCACGTCCGCGATGAGAATCGGAATCGCTTTTTCGAGCGGGCGGTCTTTGGCAACGTAAATGGATTCGATGGCCGCTTGATCGAACGCGAGACAGCCCAGTCCGTAAACTGTGTCGGTGGGAAACGCGACCAGTCCGCCCGCGTGCAGGATTTCGAGCGCGCGAGGGATGGCAAGGGGATTATCCGCGAGGAGGATTTCGGTGCGCATGTTATCTGCCTTCCGTCATTGCGAGAGCGGTGCGCTTCCGCTCGAAGCAATCTCCCCCTGCGACGAGGAGATTGCTTTGCTCGGTCTCGGTACGCTTTGCTACTCGACCATCGCTCGCAATGACGGTCATAATCGAATCGCGACCAACCGCTCTTTGCCTGTCAGGTCGCGGCGCAGGTTGATGGTGGCGTGGTCGAAGGCATCATACGCGAGCGAGACGGCGGCCATGCCCTGCCCCGCTTCGATTTCGAGGAGGATGAGGCCGTTGGGCGCCAGCCATTCGGGCGCAATCCTGAGCAGGCGGCGAATCGGGTCGAGACCGTCGCTTCCGCCGTTGAGGGCCAGGGTGGGTTCGCGTCCGAAGATGGGAAGGTGTTCGAGCGTTTCAGTGGGGATGTAAGGCAGGTTGGCGCAGATGACGTCGAAGTTGCTTTCGGTGGGCAGGGGAAATGGATGCGGCGGGAGCAGGTCGCATTGGACAAAGTCCACGCGGGAGGCGACGCCGTGATGGATCGCGTTTTGGCGCGCCACTTCGAGCGCGGGAAGCGAAAGGTCGGTGGCGAGGACACGCAGCTCGTCAATTTGCTTCGCGAGCGAGACGGCGATACAGCCAGAGCCAGTGCCCACGTCGGCGGCACGCAAAGCGGAGTTCGCTGTTTTGGGACGCGACTGCAACCACAGGATCGCCTGCTCCACGAGCAATTCCGTTTCGGGACGTGGGATCAAGACATCGGGAGTGATCTTGAAATCGAGACCGAAAAATTCCCAATGGCCGAGAATGTACGGGAGCGGCGTCCCCGCTGTCAGTTTGGAAACGGCCTCTTCGACGGCGTCCCGTTGCGGGTCCGAAAGAGGCGTTTCGGGATGCGCGGCCAGCCACGTGCGCGCTTTCCCCATCAGGTGCGCGAGCAGGACTTGCGCGTCCAGGTCGGGCGTGTCGGTCACACCGCGCAGACGTTCGGCGGTTTGTTCGAGGAGGGTGGCTACGTCCATTTCAGTGCGGACGCGGGTGGTTTTCAATTAGTCTTCTTCATCGGCCACACCTGAAGCGGCGAGGCGTCCCGCTTCATCGCGCGTGGATAGTTCTTCGATGAACTGATCAATATCGCCTGCCATCACGCCAGGCAGATTGTAGGAGGAAACGCCGATGCGGTGATCGGTGACGCGGTTCTGCGGCCAGTTGTAGGTGCGGATCTTCTCCGAGCGTTCGCCTGTCCCGACCTGCGAACGGCGGTCCGCTTCGAGTTCGGAACGACGCTTCTCTTCTTCGATCTCGTACAGACGCGCCCGCAGGATGGACATGGCGCGCAGTTTGTTCTGCAACTGCGAGCGTTCGTCCTGACAGGCCACCACGATGCCGCTGGGTTTGTGTGTGATGCGGATGGCGGTGGAGTTCTTCTGCACGTTTTGCCCGCCCGCGCCTGCCGAGCGATACACGTCAATTTCAAGATCGGATTCGGGGATCTCGATCTCGACCTCGTCCACTTCGGCCAGCACCGCGACCGTGGCCGTGGAGGTGTGGATACGTCCCGACGATTCGGTGGCAGGCACGCGCTGGACGCGATGCACGCCCGACTCGTATTTCAGTTTCGAGAAGGCGCCCTTGCCTTTGATCTGGAAAATGATTTCCTTGTAGCCGCCGATGCCAATCGCATTCTCCGAGACAATCTCGGTCTTCCAGCCCTTCAGGTCGGCATAGCGCGTGTACATACGGAAGAGGTCGGCGGCAAACAGCGCGGCTTCGTCGCCGCCCGTGCCCGCGCGGATTTCCATGAAGACGTTCTTCTCGTCACGCGGATCCCTGGGGATGAGCAGGGATTTGATCTCGGCTTCGAGCGTTTCGATCTTCGGTTCGAGGGAGGCGATGTCCGCTTCGGCCAGCGCTCGCAACTCCGCATCCTCCTCGGACTCGAGCATGGTGCGCGCCTCCTCGAGGTTTTTCAGCGCCTGACGGTACTCGCGCGCCTTCTCGACCACGGGTTCGAGTTCGATGCGTTCCTTGTTCAGTTCGGCCACGCGTTGATAGTTCCCGCCCGCTTCGAGCAGTTCGTTGTCTATTTGTTTGAAGCGTGCTTCAATTCCAGATAATTTTTCGAGCATGGATTCCTTTGGATTTCTCCCGTCATTGCGAGCGATGGTCGAGTGGCAAAGCGTACCGAGACCGAGCGAAGCAATCTCCTCGCCGACACCGAGATTGCTTCGCTCCGCTCGCAATGACGGATGAAAACATGGCGCAAAATAGCGCGGCAGGGGCGCCGCGCACTGAGATTATATCATCACCGAGAAAATCTCCACCCGAATCGACCGCTATGTATTGACGAACGCGGAGAGGATCATGGCGAGCACGAGCATGGCAGACAGAATGTAAAAGATGATCTGCGCAGTGGTCAATTTACGAGGGGATTTACTTTTGGACATTTTTCTTCATCTCACTTGTCATTAATTTTTTTCTTTTCTCGAACGCGTCATTGATGGCGCGCTCGAGTTCTTCCACGGTGACAGGTTTCGAGACGTACGCGTCCGCGCCGAGAGCACGGGCGCGATCCACCATCACATCCGAGGCTTCCGTGGACAGCATCACCACAGGCAGGGACTGCGTCTCAGGGCGGCGGCGCAAAAACTCCAGCATATCCAATCCCGTCACGTCGGGCATGTTGATGTCGAGGATCATCAGGTCGGGGCGGTCACCGTCCAACAGCATCTGCGCGGCGGAACGCGCACCCAAAAAGGTGGTCGCGTGGTGGTCGAGCACACCGAGCATCAGCCGCACGGCACGCAGCATTTCCTCGTCATCATCTACGACCCAGATACGTTTCATTTCAAAGTCTTTTCGATTTCTCTGAAAAACTCTTCGAACGTGATTTCGTGATCGGAGGGGATGTGCTTCGACGGGTCTTCACGCGGATGCCAGTGCCAACCTTTTCTGCTGTCTGCGCCAAAGATGCGACGCCCATCTCGAATCTGGGTAAAGGCTGTTTTGCCTGTTTTCTGATTATAGAAGATGTCAACAAAGCTATCATCCACCAAATAGGCGCGGACACTGCGCCAATCTGCTCCCAAGCCATAGTTGACGATACTGCGAACCGAAGAAGACTCTGAGCAAATGAAGATTACGTTCTCTTCAAATTCATCAACGTTCAAATCAGCCATCGCGAAATTTCCTCCAGGCTTTCCATGTCGGTGACGGCCGCCTCCCATTCCCAATCGTCTTTTTCAACTTCATAGGAATATGGATCCTGGATTTTTCCGTTTTCACACGCTTCTTCAAACTCAGAGAATGTCATATTGTACTTCTTCTCAAATTCCGCAATGCGGGCTTGAGCCTCGCTTAGACGCAGCCGCACAAGATCTTTGATCGCAAGCGACAGGGCAATATCGGAGCGGGACTGCCCTGTCAGTCGAGATAAGACGTTATGGACTGATTTGGGCAAGACAACTGTTTCAGTATCAAACATCATATTGGCTCCTATTCCAGACTGGCCTTTATACTTTCGGCCACATCCGCCGAGATTCCTTTCACGGCGGTCAACTCTTCCATTGTAGCAGACCTTATCTTATCCACAGACCCGAAATGTTTCAAGAGGGCTGTTCGTCGCACGGGGCCAACGCCAGGGATCGAATCCAGCGCGGAGGCCATGCCCCGCTTCGAGCGCCGCGCCCGATGCGCGGTGATGCCGAAGCGGTGCGCCTCGTCACGGATGCGCTGAATGAGGTAGAGTCCCTGCGAATGGCGCGGTAATTTCAGTGAGTTCGAGCGATGCGGGAAGAAGATCTCCTCCTCCTGCTTCGCCAAACCGACCACAGGGACTTTCTCTGCCAGCCCCGCATTTTCCAGGACTTTGACGACGCGGCCGAGTTGACCCTTTCCACCGTCAATGATGATCAAATCAGGCAACCGCGAAAACGATGCATCCACCTTGACGCCTGGTCTCGATACGACGCCTTCGGCGTCTACTCGACCAGCGTCTCTCCTCCCTTTGTCGTCTACTCGACCAGCGTCTCTCCTCCCTTTGTCGTCTAC
>DYKX01000207.1 GCA_020722375.1 Anaerolinea thermophila | reverse complement strand
GTTCGCCGAAGGTCGAGTCGAGGTACATTTTCAGCCCGGCCGCCCGTAGGGGCAGTTCCTCGCGCTTACCCCATTCGGCATTTCCAGGTCCTGCGCCGAGGAACTGGGCGTAGTCGCAGCGGGCTTTTTGACTGGCCGCTTCGAGGGCGATATCGAGGGTCGAATTATCGAATATCGGAGGTTTGGTATTCGGCATGGCCAGGATCATCGTCACGCCGCCTGCCAGGGCGGACTGGGTCACGGTGTCCCAATCTTCTTTATGAGTTTGTCCGGGTTCGCGGACGTGGACGTGGGAGTCTATCAGGCCGGGGAGTTTGAGCATAAGTCTCTCTGAAAGTTGTTGCCAAAAGGCACACGCAGTGATATGATTGAAGCATGAAATTGTTTTCCTGGAGCAAAGAAAAGAACGAATTACTTAAGGCTGAAAGGAATGTGTCTTTCGAAGATGTTCTTTTCTTCATCGAGCGAGGTTTCTTGCTCGATGTGTTGGAACATCCCAACCAGGAAAAATATGTTGGACAAAAGATTTTCGTGGTGCAAGTGAACGATTATGTTTATCTCGTCCCTTTTGTCGAATCTGAGGATGAGATTTTCTTGAAAACAATCATCCCGAGCCGCAAGGCCACCCGAAAATATCTGAAGGGAAGTGCAGAATGAGCGACCTTAATTTATCACAAGAAGAACTCGAATTGCTGGCCGCCTTCGAAAATGACGAGTGGCAGTCTGCAAAAAATGTCAAAGAACAAACGGCGCAATACCGTGCCTATGCCCGCGCCGCGCTCCGCAAGGACAAGCGAGTCAACATCCGTATTTCGGAAAAGGATTTGCTCGACCTGCAAAAACGGGCCATGCGGGAGGGTATCCCTTACCAGACGTTGATTTCCAGCGTACTGCACAAGTACATCAGCGGGATGTTAGTGGAAAAATGACCAGCAAAGGATAAAGTTCAATTTAACGAGATAAGGGTTGCGGGGCGAGCGATCCGGTTGGAAAGGTCCAGGCAGAGACAAATCCGGGCAACGGAAGGGAATTGGGCGCGGAGTCCGCTCCCAATCCCCATTGTACAACTTTATCGTCGCTTGCGGTTCAGTCGCCGCGCACAGCAGGGGCTTTGAAGACCAGGAAGATGGTGTTGACCAGGATGCCGGCGATGGCGGCAAAGACGATGGCGGGGATACCGTTGGGGAACAGAAACGGGACCGGGAACGGGAAGACGCCGTTGGCGAGGGTCAGGTTGCCGCCGATGCCGAGGATGAGGATGATCGCGCCGACCGCCAGCTGCTTCGGGTCGAACAGGTTGACCTTCTCGGACTGGATCAGGGCGACACCTTGCATACCGATCACGCCGAACAGGTAGATGCTCAACCCGCCGACGACCGCGGCCGGCATGGTGTTGACCAGCGCCACCAGCTTGCCGAAGAAACCGAAGACCATCGCCATGCCCCCGGCAGCCAGCAGCACGGCGGTGGAGTAGTTGCGGGTGATTGCCATGAGTGAGTTGTTCTCGCCGTAGTTGGTTCCGGCGCAGCCGCCGAGAAAACCGACCACGAGATCGTCCGCGCCGTCGGCGACCAGGTTGAGACCGATCAGTTCCTTGATGTTGAAGGGTTTGCGCTTCAACTCGACGGCCAGTTCATCAATGTAGAGGCTCATCTGGTACAGGTGAGCAGTGGATTCGGGAACGGTGGCGATGAAAATGAGGGCGACGCTCAGGGCCATGCCCCAGGCATTGGGATCGGTGAAGGCCGGGAAGGTGAATTTGGGCGCCGCGAACCAGGGCGCAGCCGCGACGTTTCCGAAATTGACCAGCCCGAAGGGGATAGCGACCAGGTAGCCAAAAATAGCGCCGAGCAGGATCGGCAGCATCCCGATCAATCCTTTGCCTTGCAGGTAAACCGAGAACAGCACCGTCGCCAGCAGGGTGATGAAGGCCACCAGCCAGGTTTTGGCGGCGACTTCCGGCGCGGCCCAGTTCCCGGCGGGACCCAGGGCGGCGTTGGCCAGGGCCACGCCAATCACCATCGCCATCGAGCCGGTGACGATGGGCGGCAGCACCCGGTCGAGGGCGGATTTGCCAACCCGCATGATCAGCAGGCCAACCAGGATTTCGAACACCGCCGTCAGGACGATACCCACCTGGACGATCTTCACCCCTTCGGGGCAATAGGCCGCGCCGGAGTTGTAACAATCCGGGGCGAAGCGGTTCATCACGGTGATGATGACCGCGATGTACGAGAACGACGAGCCGTAATACATCGGGATCTTGCGCCTGGAGACCAGCAGGGCCACGATCGTGCCCAGGCCCGAAGCCAGCAGGGTGATGCCGACGTCGAACTTGGTCAGGATGGCGACCAGCACCGTGGCGGGGAACATGGTCAGGAATTGCTGGAAGCCGAGCGAAAGCATGGCTCCGAGCGGCGGGGTGTCATCGGGCAGGTAGCCCATGACAGGGGACTTGGTTTGGGTGGACATCTTCTCTCCTTCCGGGTTGGTTTGAGGATAAAAAAAGAGAGCCGCTTTTGGCGACTCTCTGATTTCCTGAAACAGAAACACTCCGGGGCAGTGATTTTTTCTTTGTCTTTTGGTATCACCGGGGAGGCGTACATATCGGGCGTAATTTTATGCAACCCCCAAATATTGTCAAGGGTTATAATTGACTTATTGACTTCTCGCAAAAGTAACAATTCTGCACATTCACAAATCGTCCCAAAAACTTAACGCGAAGCCGCCAAGGTGCAAAGAAAATCAAGATTTATGGTATCTGTTCAGCCTTCGGTTTATCCGCTAATCTGCGCGAATGCTTCGATAA
>DYKX01000048.1:3908-18650 GCA_020722375.1 Anaerolinea thermophila | reverse complement strand
ATGAACACGAAGGGCGCTTCCGCGCCCTTCGTGCTTTTTTATCCCAACTCAAGCCCCCTGTTTTTTCATTAGTGGTGATGCGCCCCGTGCGCGTGACCGTGATCCATTTCCTCGTCGGTCGCGTCGCGCAGGTTAACCACCTTCACATCAAAGTGCAATTCCTTGCCCGCCAACGGATGGTTCATGTTGAGTACCACCGTCTCACCTTCCATGCTCTCCACGCGGGCGTACATGGGCTGGCCTTCGGGACCGCTCAATTCCATTTCCAGTCCAGGCTTGAGCGGCATATCGTCGGGAAACTCACTGCGCGGCACCTCGATGAAGGCTTCTTCGTCCATTTCGCCGTATCCGTCCGAGGCTGCGATGACCACGGTCTTGCTCTCGCCGACCACCATGCCATCCATCTCGCGCTCCAACCCGGGAATGATATTTGCCGCGCCGTGCAAATATTCCAGCGGTTCGCCGCCTTCCGACGTATCCACCACCTTGCCATCCACGCGCAGGGTGTATTCCAACGAAACGACCTGGCCATCTGTCACTGTTGTTGCTGTCATTTTTTCTCCTTGTTCTGGCTAGTACCGCAACCAGGTGAACTTGTAGCGCAATTTGCTAAATTGCGCTCGGCAAATTGGCAATTTGCCCTACAACTTTAGCTTGTGGAGGTACTAGACGCCAGGAATTCCACTGATTGTACCCTTTTCCTTGCAACAAATTGGAAGTTTAAACGTAAAATAAATACATCCTTGTCAGGAGGTTCCCTCATGCCACCCATTCTCGAAGTAAAAGAACTCAAGAAAAATTATGGCGATTTCGCCGCCGTCAAAGGCGTATCCTTTGACATCCAGGAGGGGGAGATTTTCAGCCTGCTCGGCCCCAACGGCGCGGGTAAGACGACCACCATTTCCATGCTCTCGACTCTCTACACCCCCACTGCAGGTAACGCGACCATCGCGGGACATTCGGTCACGCGCGACCCGATGGCGGTTCGCAACGTCATCGGCGTGGTGCCGCAGGACATCGCCCTCTACGAAGACCTGACCGCCCGCGAAAACCTGCTCTTCTGGGGGCAGATGTACGGACTGAGCGGCAAATCGCTTCATGCACGCGTGGACGAGGTTCTCGAACAGATCGGCTTGACCGACAAAGCCAAGAACCGTGTCAAGACCTATTCGGGCGGGATGAAGCGCCGCGTCAACATCGGCGTCGGTCTGCTCCACAAGCCGCGCCTCCTGTTCATGGACGAACCCACCGTCGGCATTGACCCGCAGTCGCGCCGCGCTATCCTCGACACGGTGAAAGACCTCAATCAAAAAGGCATGACCGTCCTCTACACGACTCACTATATGGAAGAGGCCGAGGAACTCTCCGACCGCGTTGGCATCATTGACCACGGCGAGTTGATCGCGCTCGGCACGCAGAAGGAACTCACCCAGCAAGTCGGTCAGACCGAGACGCTAATCCTCCACCTCGGCGAGAACGACGACGCCGAAGCGCTGGCGAAATCGCTCGACGGCGTGAAGGATATTCTCGAAGCCACTGCAACCGATCACGAAGTCTCCGTCATCGCGCACGAAGCGGAGGATGTGCTGGCGGCGGTGGTTACCAAGGCCAACGAGCGCGGCATCAAGATTCACTCCATTGACATCCGCGAGCCGAATCTCGAAGCGGTGTTTTTGCATCTGACGGGGCGGGCGTTGAGAGATTAGTAAATGGTAAATGGTAATTACCATTTACCAATTACTAATTCGTTCTCCTGGAGATTACCATGCTAAAAACCTTTCTCATTGGCTTAAAGGATGTCCGCCTCGTCTTCCGCGATCGCGCCGCGCTGACGTTCATGCTCCTCGCGCCGTTCCTGCTCACCCTCGGCATGGGCTTCGTCACGGGGCGCTTCAGCGGAACAAGCAACAGCGGACTACAAGACATCCCCGTCATCATCGTCAATCTGGATCAGGCTGAGTTGGGCGACGCGCTCGTGGACGTCTTCCACTCGGAGGATCTGGCCGAATTGGTGGAACCCGCTTCTTCGTCCGACCCCGAAGCGGCGCGCCAGTTAATTGACGATAACAAAGCCGCAGCCGCGGTCATCATCCCCGAGGGATTCACCCGCTCGATCATTCCCGCCGAAGGGACAATGTTCGATTCCTCCTACGCCGAAGCGGACCCCGTTTCGATTGAAGTCTACGTCAACCCCGCCATGCCCACCAGCGCGGGCGTGGTCAAAGCCATCGTGGACGAGTTCGTCAGCCGCGTGGATGAGGGACGCACCAGCGGAATGATCACCATTTTCCAGATGCTCGCGACGGGCATCATCACGCCGCAACAGGCCGAGACCGAAGGCCGCTCGTTATTCGAAGATGTTGACCAAACCGAGCCCACTGCCCTGACACTGAAAACGGATGACGAAGGCGCGCAGGCCGTGGAATTTGACGTGTTGGCTTACATGGCGCCTGGCATGGCGCTGCTATTCCTGATGTATACCGTCAGTTACGGCGGACGCTCGATCCTCGCGGAACGCGCGCAAGGCACCCTGCCGCGCCTGCTTGTTTCTCCGACTTCGTCCGCACAGATTTTGGGCGGCAAGGTCTTCGGCATTTATCTGACGGGCGTCGCGCAAATTTCGATCCTAATTCTCGCCAGCGCGATCTTCTTCCAGGTAAAGTGGGGCGACCCACTTGGCATGGCCGTGCTGATTCTGGCGGCGGTCTTCGGCGCGACGGGATGGGGCATGTTGATCACCACTTTCGCGCGGAATCCGAATCAGGCGGCGAGCATCGGTTCGGCCATCATGCTCATCTTCGGCATCCTCGGCGGCAGTTTCATTGACCTGGGGATGATGCCTCCCGCCGTTCAATTCATCAGCAAGATCACGCCGAATGCCTGGGCATTGGATGGGTTCACCACCCTCGCCCTCGGCGGCGGACTGGCGCAACTGACCGAGCCGATCGTTGCATTGCTCATCATGGGCGTGTTGTTGTTCCTCGTGTCGGTGATCATCTTTGGAAAGAAGAAACTGGCGCAGAAATAAAAATTTTCAACCACGAAGGACACAAAGGCCACGAAGGAAAGGCACGATTATCGAGAGGCCTTTCCCCCCCTTTGTGAACTTCGTGTACTTTGTGGTTAGGAAGATATTATGAAAAAAATCCTTTCGATCATACGAAAAGACGCGTTGCTTCGCTTCTCTGGTTTTTCAGAGTTGATCTTCTTCATCATCCTGCCTGTGGTCTTCACTTTCCTGCTGGCAGGTGGGACTCCCAGCGGAGAGGAAGATCCGCGCATCCGCCTGCTGGTGGTGGACGAGGCAAACACGGCCATCTCACAACAGATCATCGAGGAACTGGAACGCTCCACCGCTGTCCGCCCCGAGGTGACTGAGCGCGCCGAAGCAGAGAAAGAGTTTGACGAGCGCCGCGCTTCGACAGTGTTCATCATCCCCGCGGGCGTGGACGCGGAGTCTCTGCAAGCGGGGACGGCGGAAGTGGAACTGCTCAAGCAACCCAACAACATCAACGCAACGGTAGTCGAGCGCGCCGTGCTGACCGCCATCCGACGCGTGTCCAGCGCCATCAGCGCGGCACAGAACGCGGTGGCGCAGCGCGAGGCCAAACAGCCGTTCGCGTCCGACGCGGAGAGACAAGCCTACTTCGATAGTTCGTTGGAGATGGCGCAGAAAATTCAGGAGGAAACGCCTGAGCGTGTGAAATCGGTCGAAGGCGCGACCCCGGACCAGGTGGAGTATGACCCGAGGGCCAATTCGTCCGCGGGACAGTTGATCACGTGGGTCTTCATCCCGCTGTTTGGCATCTCGGCCATGTTCGCATACGAACGCCAGCAGGGAACCCTGCGCCGCGTCCTGACAACCCCGACGCGGAAGGCCACGTATCTGTTCGGCACGATCTCGGGACAGGTGTTGATGGCGCTCGTGCAGATGACGTTGCTCATTCTCTTCGGCATCTTCGTGATGAAACTGGCCTGGGGCAACGAGCCGCTGGCGTTGTTCGTTATCCTGACCTGCGCCGCGCTGGCCGCGGCCGCCTTCGGCACGACAATGGGAACATTTGTAAAGACCGAGAGTCAGGCCAGCGGATTGAGCATCATGTTCGGCATGGTCTTCGCACTGATGGGCGGATGCTGGTATCCGCTCGAACTGTTCCCGCCTGTGGTGCAGAGCGCAGTGAAAATCCTGCCAACCACGTGGGCCATGCAGGGTCTGCTCGACATTGTTCTGCGCGGCCGCGGCCTAGTGGATATTTTGCCCGAAGCGGAAGTTCTGCTCGGTTTCGCGGCGGTGTTTTTTGCGGTGGGAGTGTGGAGATTTAGGTACGAGTAAGCTATCTATTTCCATAATCCAATTTCGGCAACGACTGTAAATACAACCAGACCGCGCACAGTTCATCGTCGGTCATGTGCTGGTATGAACTCCACGGCATGTACCTGGCATCCACCTGACTGCCATGCCGCATCCCCGTCCGCATGAAGTGGATGAAGTCCGCTTCCTCCCAGGCGGGCAGTTTGGAACCCGCGCCCCACGTCAGGTTCGGCGCGGGCGGCCAATCGGACGGGAAGCCAGGGATGGGTCCGCCCGACATCGTCAGCCCGTGGCAGACTTTGCAGGAGAGCGTCAGGTATTCGCCATACTCGGCGGTGACTCCCGCTTCGGGCGCGGCGGGACGCGGACCAGCCATCGGGATCAACTCAGCAGGGATGAAGGTGATGGCGGGGACGAGCGTCATCACCGCGCGGCCCGTCAAAGAAAGTGAACTGAGCGGCTGGACGTGGTCCACAGGCGGGACGCTTTTGATGTACGCGATCACCGACGCGAGGTCGTCGTCGCTCAGAAAATAGAATTCGGTGGAGGGCATGAACAGGAGCGGAGTCCCGTCGGGGCGGAGGCCGTAACGGATGGCGCGCACCCAGTCGGCGTCGGAGAAGGACGCGCCGAACCCGCCCTCGCCGCGCGTCAAATTCCCCGCGATCACTTGCCCGACGGCGGGATCGTCGAGATAGACTTTCCCCTCGAGTTTTTCGCCGTGACAGGCCTCACAGCCGCGGAACTGGAAGATGTGCTTGCCGCGCGCGATGGCCGCCCCGCCCGCGGGGATGGATAACGCGTCGGGCGGCGCGGCATACACACGGTTCAGGCGCGATTCGGTTTTAACGTAAATGACGGCCAACGCAATGGCAAACAGTCCCACCAGTGCGGCAAGGAGGATTCCCACCCATTTCACGAGTCTTTTCATCGCTCCTCACTTCGGACTCCAAAGTCTGGAGACTCTGCACTCCGCTCGTCAATTTAAAACAGTCCCGCCTCGTGACGGGACTGACTGAACACTGAACACTGATCACTGAACACTGATCACTGAACACTGATCACTGATCACTGACTACTGGTCTTGAATCTCCGCTGCGCGCAGGGTGTTCACCATCAACATGGCAATCGTCATCGGGCCGACGCCGCCAGGGACGGGGGTGATGAAGCCAGCGACCTCTTTAGCCTCGTCGTAGTTCACATCACCGACGAGTTTCTGTTTCGGCTTGCCTGTCTTCTCGCTGAGGACGGGGTTGCCCTTGTCGTCGAGCACGGGGATGCCGTTGATGCCCACGTCAATCACCGCCGCGCCTGGCTTGATCCAATCGCCGCGCACCATCTGGGCGCGACCGATGGCCGCGATGATGATGTCCGCATTCTTTAAGACAGCGGGAATATCCTTCGTGCGCGAGTGGACGATGGTCACCGTCGCGTCTTCCTTGACCAGCAGGAGGGCGGCGGGCATGCCGACGATGTTCGAGCGGCCAAGCACCACCGCGTTCGCGCCCTTGATCGTCACGCCCGCTTCCTTGAGCAGGTAGATGCAACCGTATGGCGTGCAGGGGACGAAAAGCGGCTCGCGTCCCTTCTGGGCAAGGCGGCCGAGGTTGATCGGCGAGAAACCGTCCACGTCCTTCTCGATGTTGATGAGTTGCAGAACGCGCTCTTCATCCAGATGCGAGGGAAGCGGCAACTGCACGAGAATGCCGTTCACTTTCGGGTCGGCATTCAATTCCTTGATCAGGTTTTCCAGGTCTTCCTGAGAAATGTCAGCGGGGACAGGCTTGTGATAGGAGGTCATCCCCAATTCGGCGCATGCCTTCTGCTTCATGCTCACGTACGCGACCGAGTCAACGCGCTCGCCCACCAGCACGGTCGCCAGCGCGGGCTGCGACTTTCCAGCCGCGATGCGCGCCGCGACTTTCTCTTTCACTTCATTGCGGACTTTCAGGGCAATGGCGGTTCCATCAATGATCTGAGCGGTCATGGTTTGCTCCTTCGTGGATTTTCTGTGAAAAAACGCACCAATATTATACAATACCTCCCCCATCCATAAAAGTGACACTTATCCCGAATCCCGAATTACGCCGCGCGCCGCCTCGCCGCTCACCTCCGCCAACTCCACCTCGTCCACCTCGTTCCACCTCGGGGACGAAGCCGCGGCGCGCACCCGCAGATAATTCTCCGTCCAACCCTCCATTTGCCAGCCCCACTCGTCCAGTTCGGTGACTGATTCCCACAGGACTGACATCCTGCGCCCGACAAATTTCTGCCGATAGACTTTCGCGGACTCTTCGAGCGCCTCCCGCAAAATGGCGTTCCGCTTCTTGCGGACCTCGGGACGGACCTGCCCTCTCATGCGTGACGCGGCCGTTTCGGGCCGCGCCGAATATGTGAATACGTGTCCGCCTGCGAAATCCATCTCGCGGACAAACTCCAGCGTTTCGGCGAACTCGGAATCCGTCTCACCGGGGAAGCCCGCGATGATGTCGGTGGTGATGGCCGCGTCGGGGATGCTCGTACGCGCGGCCGCGACCAACGCGCGGAACGAGGCGGGCGTGGTCCTGCGCGCCATCCGCCGCAGCGTGGATTCGCTCCCCGATTGGAGAGGCAGATGCAGGTGCGGCATGAGGCGGCGATCCGTCCACAGCGAGAAAAAGTCCGCGTCGAGGTCCCAGGGTTCGAGCGAGGAAAGACGCAGGCGCGGCGTTTCCGTCTGGTCGAGAATCGCTTTGACAAGTTCGCGCAGGTGACGTCCCCACTCCTGCCCCCACGAGCCGAGATGGACACCCGTCAGCACGATCTCCTTCGTCCCGCCTGCCAGCGCAAACTGAACGTCCGCGATCACATCCGCCAGCAAACGCGACCGTCCCTGCCCGCGCGCCACGGTGGTGATGCAAAATGTGCAGGCGTTGTCACAACCGTCCTGCACTTTGATAAAGGCGCGCGTCCGCCGATGCAAGCCAGGAATGGGTTGACGCGAAATGGGTTCGAGATCAAATTCTGAATTCTGAATTCTGAATTCTGAATTGAATTGCGCGACAAGATTCTCTTTCTGATCATTGCTTACAACTTTAAGAACATTCGGAAGGTTCGCCGCCTCTTTCGGCTGAAGCGTGGCCCAGCATCCCGTCGGGACGATCTGACTCACGCCCGCGCGCGCCAGGTGACGGATGAGTTGCCGCGAATCCGCCGCCGCGTCCGCGGTCACCGCGCAGGTGTTGACCACCGCCAGGTCCGCGCCCGCGGCGGAGGCAACGATCTCATGTCCCGCCGCGCGGAATCCACGCGCCAGCGTTTCGATCTCGCTCTGGTTCAATCGGCAGCCAATGGTATCGAGGTAGATTTTCAAGCGTTGACTCCAGTATCGCAAGATTCATCTTGCAAGCAAGGCAACATGAATGTTGCGCTACGGCTGCAACACAATGAACTGGTCGAAGATGACGTCCACGCCGCCCTCTTCGATGGAGCCAGCCAGGAGTCCCACCTGCCCACTCATCAGCATGGAATCGGTAGCCTGTGCCACAGGGAAACCGTTGACGTAGAACGTGAGCCTGTTGCCCGCGCAATCGGCGCGCAGGTGATTGATGTTCACACCCGTGTTGATGTTGGGAGAACTCGCCATCTGGTCCTGCCCGAGCAGGATGGAGCCTTCATTGCTCGTGCGTCCAATGGCGTAATAGCCGTCACTGCTGATGGCAAAGAAATAAAAATTTGGAATCCCGTTCACGTTACGAAAACGACAAACGATGCCCGCCAAATTCGAATCGGGGCCGCCCAGTTTGGCCACGTCCACTTCGACGCGCGTGTCGGTGAACTGCCGTTCGAGCGTGGACCAAAAATGATAGGGCGCGGCATTGACGATGAAGCGATACACACCGCTGTCGTAATCCGCGATCCCCTCCGTCATGGCGTAATGCTTGAACCCGCTGGTCAGGTCGGAAAAATCATCCTGAAAGAGGACCGTCCCCGAAGCGGGAACGGGCGGCTCCACCGTCGAGCCAGAGATCCCGTCCGAGAGCGCACAGGAGGTGAGGAGGAGCAAAAAGGAAATCGCCAAAAAGAAACGGAAAATTTTCATATTGAAATCCTGTTGGAGAATCACGGAAAATAGAGTTGCAACAATTGCGCGGCCTGCTGTCCCTCTGGGCTTTCGGGAGCCAGTCTCTGCGCCTGGATCAAATGCAGGCGGGCATCCTCCAACTGGTTCATCTGGAGGTAGGTCATGCCGAGGTGCAGGTGCGCGGCCACATGGTCAGGATCGAGGCGCAGGGCGGCCTTCAGATTCCCCTCCGCAAGCCCGGTGATGTCCGCGGCCAGATACGTCCAGCCGAGCAGGTCAAACGAGGAGGCCTCGTCGGGCGCGAGCGCCAGCGCCTGTTGCGCGGCGGGAATGCCCACCTCCCGCACCTGAAAACTGTATTGCGCGCTGAAAATTGCCAACATGCGCCAATACGAAACTTCCGTGGGCGCGAGTTCGGCGGCGCGCAGGTACGCAGCCAGTGCGGAGGACAGGTCACCCGCGAAGACGAAGGCATCAGCCAGCGCGGCTTGAAAGGCGGGATTTTCTGGTTCGATGGCCGCCGCCCATTGGAATTGCGCCAGCGCTTTTTGCGGCTCGTTCTGACGCTTCCAATACAGACCGTACAACGCGCGGACATTGGCCGAGAACGGATTCAACGCGACCGCGCGTTCCAGTTCCTCGCCTCCATCCTGACCGAGATGCTGGTCGGCCTCGCCCAGCCAGGCCCACGCTTCGGCGTTCGCCCCGTCCGCAAGGGACGCGCGCCGAAAGGCTTCGCGCGCCAACTGCCACTCGCTGACGAGTCCCAGCCCGCGGCCGACGGCAATGAAACGATCCGCTTCGTTCGATTCGATGGATGCCAGATTGAGCGCCGAGCGCATGGTCTGGACTTCGGAGTCGTAGTCCTCATCGAGGTCGGCGGACGCGAGCAATTCGGGCAGGGCGTTTTCGGGATCGAAGATGGAAAGGAGCAGTCCCAGCCGATGACGGATGGCCGCGTCCGTGTCATCGAGGGCAACGTAGTTTTGCAAGGCCGCGGCTTCCGATTCCAAATCTCCCAGCGCGTTGTACGCCAGCGCGAGGCCGCGATAGAGCGACGCGTCCGCTCCGCGCGCGTCCACGCCGCGCTGATAGGCGCGGGCGGAATCATCGAAGCGTTCCAGTTGGAAATAGGCGTCACCGAGGTTTCGCCAGCCCGTCACGGAGAGGGAATCGGTTCGCGAAAGCAGGCGCACCGCGTTGGACAGGTCTCCGCCCGCGAAAAAGGCGTTGCCCGCGCGCTCGGGCAGGTCCGCGCGCCAGAAGAGGAGGATGGAGGCGTGTTCGTAGTCCGCGGCCGCGTCGAGGGGACGCGCATCCGCGAGGGCCGCGTCGGCGCGGCGGATGTCGGCCTGGGCGGAAAAAAACACGGGGGCCGCGATGAGTCCGAGGAGGGCGAGCAGGATGAGGGTCCGATGAAGAAGCGCACGCATGTCATAATAATTATATCCGTTGAATGGCAGTATAATTGCCTTTGTATGGGTTCCCTTTCCAGTCAGATTTTCTCGTTTATGACCAGCCAGCAGGGCAGTGTGGTGTATCACATCCTGCTGGTTTCTTCGATTGCGTTTGGAATGCAGTCGGCTTTCAACCACTGGCGTTCCAGTGACTTTCCCCAGGCGCGGCGGACGATGGTGGGATTGGGCATTTTGCTGGCCGCGAATTTGTTGATGTTCGCGATCAGCGCGCTTGGATGGCAACAAGTGTTGAATTTGAATGTCTTGCTCCCGCCGCTCGACCGCGCGTTTGTGTTGCTCAGCCTGATTTGGGTGACGTGGCTGTGGGCTTTCCCCGAACCGAGCCGCGCGGCGGATTCAGCCGCGGCGCTGCTCAGCCTGTTGATCGCGTCCGTTGCGGTGCTCAGCCTGACGGACATCAACTCCATCACGCAGGCCTCGTTCAACCCCACCGTTCAGGATGGCTTGTGGCAAATGGCGTCCATCGGCCTGACGTTGATCGGCGCGTTGATTTTGCTCATCCGACGGCCAAGCGGATGGGGAAACGGTGTTGCGTTTTTAACGCTGGCCTTTGCGGGCCACATGATTTATTTGTGGAGTGACCGCTCGACGGGGGATTTCCCCGGCGCGGTGCGGCTGGCCTACCTGGCGGCCTATCCCATTTTGTTGACGCTGCCCCAGCGCTTCCCCGCGCCCTCCGTTCAGCCTGTTTCCGTCAAGCAGGAGGCCTCCGTCCCCGAGCGGAGACGGTACAGCACCGACCCGAAAACCTTCCACGCCCTGCTCGACCTGGCGGCAGAGACGAATACCACGAAGATGAGTCAGGCCGTGACGCGCGCCATCGCGCAGACCATGCTGGCCGACCTGTGCTTCCTCATCTACCTGACCGACAACAAAAGCCAGTTGCAGATCGCCTCGGGCTATGACCTGATCCGTGAGGAACCGCTCGAAGGCGGCAGTCTCAACAAGACGGCTGTGCCGATGCTCGCCAACGCCCTCCAGCGCGGACGTCCGCTGCGCCTGCCTGCCAGCGCCACGTCTGCGGATATCAAGGGGCTGGGCGACGTGCTCGGTCTCGGCAACCCGGGCAACCTGATCAGCGTGCCGATGCTGACGAAGGAAAAAGAATCCATCGGCGGAATCATGCTGCTCTCGCCCTATTCCAACCGCCTGTGGAGCGCGGAAGACCAGGCCTTTCTGGCGAACATCGCGGCTTCGCTGGTGTCCATCGTCCAGCGCGGCCAGGAGATGACGTCCCTTCAGCAGAAAGAGCAGGCCGCCCAACAGTCGCTGGAAGAGGCGCTCGAGAGACTCTCCCAGGCGAAGACACAGAACGAGGAGTTGTCCCGCAAACTGGAGGAGGCGCTCAAGGCCCCCGCCGCGAGCGTGGATGTGGCGGCCATCCAGGCAGAGGCGCAGGCGCGTATCAACGAATTGGAAAAGGAACTCGAATCCCTGCGCGCCGCGAAAAAGACGCGCAGTACCAGCGAGGTCAACCAGTTGGAGAAGGAATTACGCATCACGCTCGAAGATGTAGCGCGCTTGCAAAACCAACTGGCAGAAGCCAACATGAAGATCCTCGAACTGGAGAAAGGCTCGAAGTCCGAACGTTCGAACGAACAGGCCGAAGTGGTGGCTTCGATTTCACAGGAATTGCGCCAGCCGATGTCGTCCATTGTCGGGTACACGGACCTGTTACTGGGCGAATCGGTGGGCATCCTCGGCGCGCTCCAGCGCAAGTTCGTGGAACGCATCAAGGCCTCCACCGAGCGAATCGGCAGCCTGATTGACGACTTGATCCAGATGACCACGCTCGAGTCGGGTCTCGCGGACCTCAAATCGGAGGCCGTGGACCTGAACGTGATCATTGACAACGCCATGTCCTACACCAGCAGTCAGGTGCGCGAGAAGAACATCACCATGCACCTCGACCTGCCCAAGGCCATGGCCCCCATCCACGCGGACCGCGAGGCGTTGCAACAGATCCTCATCCACCTCCTGCAAAACGCGGGGGCCGCGACGCCCGTCGAAGGCAGTATCACGCTCAAAGTCCAGACGCGAAGCGAGGAAGACCAGGATTATGTCCTGATCCAGGTGACGGACACGGGCGGAGGCATCCCATCGGAGGATGTACCGCGCGTCTTCACCCGCCTCTATCGCGCCGACAATGTCCTCATCCAGGGCGTGGGCGATACGGGCGTGGGACTGTCCATTGCCAAGACGCTGACCGAAGCCCAGCACGGACGGATCTGGGTGGAGACCAAAGCGGGGGAAGGTTCCACGTTCAGCGTTCTCCTGCCGATTTCACGTTCCTCCAAAGCGGGTGAGAGGTAGATCATGCAAGCCCTGCGACAGTTGGGGGGCGGCCTCCTGCTTGGCTTGCTGTCTGTTCTGATCGTCGTCGGCGGGATGTCGCTGGCGCTGGCCGAGGGTTACGTGCCCCAGCCGCCTCCCACGCCGACGGAAACGCAGTCCATCTCCCCGTCCGTGCCGACCGAGACGGCCAGCCTCACCCCATCTGTTCCCACCGCCACAGAGACAGTCACCGCCTCGCCCATCCCGCCGACGAATTGTCCTCCCCCACCGGGCTGGATGCTCGCTCCCATCCTGCCGGGCGATACGCTCGATTCGCTGGCCTTTCGCTATCACACCTCGTCTGCCGCGCTGATGGCGGGCAACTGCCTCGTCTCGCCGTACATTCTGCCCGGCTACGGGATTTACGTGCCCGCGCCGCCCGCCAACACGGTGGCCGCATGCGGCGCGCCATATGGATGGGTGCGTTACACCGTCCAACCCGGGGACAATCTCTATCGAATCAGCCTGTTGTACCGAATCACCGTGACAGAACTCAAACAAGCCAACTGCCTGACTTCAGACTATATCAGCGCAGGCCAGTTGTTGTGGGTGCCGAACACCGTCACGAGTACGCCGCCCGCCACGCCAATCAACATCGAATTCCCGACCGTGACGCCTGTGGATACAGAGACCGCCGCGCCGACGTCCACGCTGGAGCCGCCCGCCACTTCGACGGAGGTCCCGCCAAGTCCGACGACCGCGCCGACGGAGACTCCGCCGCCGCCAACAAACACTCCTGTCCCGACAGAGACAACGCCTCCGACTCCCCCATAGCGCGGTTGTACCGCAAAATTCATTTTGCGCTTCGGGAGGCAAGATAAATCTTGCGGTACTGAGGCAAAATTTTCGCGAGGGGATACAATCCCCGTGCTCACATACCAAGCCTTTCAGGCTATTTCATGCGTCAACTCATCCCTGCAATCCTCTTTGTCCTCCTCACGGCCTGCGGATCAACCGCCGCGCCCACGCGCGAGGTGCATGGGTTGCCGTTCATTATCATCACGCCGCAGGGATTGGTTTCCCCCACGCCGACACCCTTCCAACCCGCGCTGGCCACGCCCTTCCCCACTATTTCTGCTGACACCTATACCACGCCCCTGCCGCCTCTCATCCTGCCGACGGAGGCGGTTGCACTCGCGACGCCCACCGCCAACATTCCCTACCCCACCGTCATCCCGCCGCCTGCCAACATCGGCGAATATGCGGATGTGATCACCTTCCTGCTCATCGGCTCGGACAAACGCCCTGGCTCCTCCTATCGCACCGACACAATGGTGATCGCGATTTTGCGCCCCAGGGATGACCAGGTTTCGCTCATCTCCATCCCGCGCGACCTATGGGTGTACATCCCTGGCTGGGAGATGCAACGCGTCAACACGGCTTACATGCACGGCGAGATTACAGATTATCCCGGCGGCGGTCCGCAACTGCTGAAAGACACCATCGAATACAACCTCGGCCTGCACATTGACCATACCGCCATGGTCGAATTTGACGGCTTTCGCCAGATCGTGGATACCCTCGGCGGCATTGACGTGCCCGTGGCCTGTCCCTACACAGACTGGCGGCTCATTTCGCCCGAACTCGACCCCGAAAACGAGGACAACTGGTTCCTCTACACGGCCGGTCCCGGCCTGATGCACATGAACGGCGATCTCGCCCTCTGGTACGCGCGTTCCCGCTCCAGGTCCAATGATTTCGACCGCGGCCGCCGTCAACAGGAAGTGCTGCGCGCCATCTACTCGCGCGCCCTCAGCGGCGACACGTTGACGAAAATCCCGCAACTCTACAACGACCTGAACACGCTCGTCGCCACCGACCTCGGCCTGACCGACATCCTGAAACTGGCCTCGCTCGCCCCAGGCTTCGGCAACGCGGACATCCGCAGTTATTACATCCGCCCGCCCATCGTCAGTTCGTGGATCACGCCCAGCGGCGCGTACGTCCTTTTGCCCGACCAGGCCGCCCTGCAGGGACTCGTCACCACAGCCCTCACCGCCTCGCCCGTCGCGGCCGTCAACGAGACAATCACCATCGAGATCATGAATGGAACGCTCACCGAAGGCTGGGACGCGCTGGCGGCTTCCCGTCTTAACTACGCGGGATACGTCACCACCCTCAAACCCGCGGACCGACGCGACTACGCCTCGTCCATCCTCGTGGACCTGTCCGCCACACCCGATTACAACCGTAATGCTTTGTTGCTCACCGTGCTGGGACTCCAGCCTGCGCAACTGGTATCGATTCCCGACCCGAACAGTACGGTACAGTATCGCCTGATTTTGGGATACGATTATCAGCCGTGCTTTCAGCCTGAGTCGTTGTCACCGTAAGTTTTCCCCCGCTATTCTCGTACTCTTACCCGATCTCGTTCCGCTGTAATCAGCGCGCCTTTGCTCAAGTTGGTCTCATATCGAGCAAGGACTTTGAGACAAACCTCGCCTTGTTCTTGCGAAGACAGGCCGACAAGGCGAATGATGCCTGAATGAGGCTGTTTGAACAAAATAGCCAGTTCGCCAAAATCCTTATCAAGCGTGACCAGAACGCGACCTTCA
>DYKX01000048.1:0-3808 GCA_020722375.1 Anaerolinea thermophila | reverse complement strand
CAAAATAGCCAGTTCGCCAAAATCCTTATCAAGCGTGACCAGAACGCGACCTTCACGATGCGCAATGGACAAGATTTCCTCATCACCAGGATCTTTGTCCCGATTTCCCGTCCAAACGACATCGTGACCTGCGGCTTCCAATATCCGCAATGTTCCACCCCAAACACAGGTATCCAGCAAAACTTTCACGCCGCGGTTCCCATGACCAACAATTCCACGCGCTCGTGAGCAACCAACAAACTGGCATAAACGAGACAGGCGCGAATGTCCTCAGGCTCCAGAAACGGATAGCCGCTCAGGATGGTTTCGGGAGTATCGCCCGCGGCCAGCATCCCAAGGATATGTTCGACAGCGATCCGACGCCCGCGGATGATGGGCTTGCCATTAAAGATTTGCGGATTGACGACAATACGTTTAAGAAGCAGATTTTCTTCCATTGGAACCTCTGCGGTAATTTTACAACAGTTTTATTCTGATTTGCAGATGGAATCGTGTTAGCCTGAGGCGTGTTAGCCTGAGGCGCTTCTCACCATTGACATTCCCTCCCATTCCCGCTAAACTATACGCACTACCTACACGCTATCTCGAAAGGAGGCGAAATGCCCCCCTCTTCCACCACTGCCCATCTCACCGCACAAGCGCCGCTCGGCACGGCCATCAAAGCCTGGGAGCATTATCTCTACGACCAGGGCCGCTCGCCCAACACCGTCAAAGCCTTTCTCTCCGACGTGAACCTGCTGGCTGGCTTCCTCCCGCCCGACCGTCAAATCGGCGCGGTCACCACCGCCGACCTCAACCGCTTCTTCAAATGGATGGAGAAGGAGCGCGGCGTCCCGTGCAGTCCCAAGACGCTGGCGCGGCGCATCACCTCGGTCAAATCGCTGTTCCGCTGGCTGCATCAATACGGGACGCTGACCCTCGACCCCGCCGAAAAGGTTGCCCAACGTTCGGCCATCAGCCCGCTTCCCCAGGTGTTGACAGAGGACGAGGTCGCGGCCGCGCTGGAGGCCGCCGACCGCCACCGTCGCGGACCCAAACCGGACGCGCGTTCCTACGCGTTACTCTCGCTGTTGCTTAACACCGGCGTCAAGAAAAGCGAGTGCCTGGGCATCCACCTCAATCACATTGACCTCGACTCGCCGGGCGGGCCGCTGGTCTTTATCCGCTACGCCAGCCCGTCGAATCGCTACAAGGAACGTAAACTGCTCCTGCCCGAGGAGTGGGTGACTGCCTACAAGGAATACCTCGCGCAATACGCTCCCACCGACCAACTCTTCCCCTGGTCACCGCGGCGGCTGGAATATCTGCTCGAAGACATCGGCGAGGAGGCCGCACTCGAAAAGCACCTCTCCTTCGACATGTGCCGCTGGACCTGTGCTTTGCGCGATTACCGCAGTGGCATGGAGATTGACCGCATCCGCCAAAAACTGGGCGTCTCCAAAATTCAGTGGCGCGAACTCAATATGAAATTGCGTCAATTGAGCGAACAGAAGTAATTTGCAATAGACCCTAAAGGTCTCAGAGACCTTTAGGGTCTATGATTTAACTACATTCCCCTCTCGGCAATTCTTTGCGCGCCCCAATCCGCAATACGTCTGCGGGACGGGTTTCACTAAGAGCCTATCCGAATATTGGATTGCAGACTTCCAGTCTGCCTGGCTGGGCGGACTCAAGTCCGCGCTCCGAGTTTTTTTCGGATAGGCTCTAAGTATAGCGCGGAAGACGCTCCCCAAATCATGCGCTACGCAAAATGATTCTTTTCCACATCCTGCCAGGTCTCCTCAGGCAGGGTCATGAACGCAGACAGGGACGGATGCACGCGGCGGATCTCCTCGGCCACGCGCTCGGCAATTTTTCGGATGGAGAAATGCGCGTTCGCCGCGGCGCGCAACTGGCAGAAGTGATACGCGCTCCGCAGGTTGAACTGGGCGAGGACGCGGCGATTGAATCCGTTCGGGACGACGTATTGCGCGACGTGCAGATTCCACGCCGCGAGTTTTTCGTACGTGGACGCGGCCCTCTCCATGGCCGCTTCATACTCGGACCTGAAGCCTGCCTCCTCGATCAGACGCGGGATCGCGTACCCCAGCCGCGCCGTCAGCAATTGTGGCGTCTGCGTCATCATGCGGTGACGTTTGAACTCGGCATACGCGCCCTGGTCCATGACGAGGTCGAAGGTGTAATTGCAATATTCGAGTTCGCGCAGAGGGATGTCGTGACGATTCAATCGTCCGAGCAGGGACTCGGCCAACTGGACGCGTTCCGCCTTTTTGAGCGCCTTGACGTGCGCGAACGCGTCCGCGTAGGGCATGTCTCCGAAGCGGTAGAGCGCGGCGGCAAGGACTTTTTGCTCGCCGTCTTTGTCGTAGTCCACTAATTGACACCAGCCCCCCTCTTTCTCTCCCCCCATTTTCTCCGAAAATGGGGGGAGACGGAGGGAAGTAAGGACAATTTCCGCACTCGTCTCCACCAAATAGGGAACCGCTTCCGCATATTTGACGAGGGTCGGAACTTCGCTCTTAGTCACTTCCTTGACGCGTTGGCCGATGGCGCGGACTTCCTCCAGCGGATGCGAAAGGAATTTGCGGACGGCGTTCTCCAGCACGCGGGCGTTGGCGGTCATGCCCACGTTGGCGAGGGCCGCGGCGGGAAGCAGGAAGCGGCACGAATCCACGTATTGTGAGCGGACGCGGCGGTCCCAGGCCTCGTCCAATTCGCCGTCCCGACGCGCGACGCGCTTCGAGACAATCTCCCGCGCGGGGTCGAGCGAGGCGGCGTAGGTCGAGAAGAGGAAGCGGATTGTCGTCACGAATTCGTCGCGGAGCGGATGTCCATCCAATTCGGGCGGAATCGTGAAGTCATCTGGTCCCCACTTCTGGTAGCGCGTGGATTTTTCGGTGTAGGAAGCGAGACGATTCGACTCAATCACCTCCATCGCCACTCGCGAGACGTTTTCGATGGCGATGTGGAGGATGGCATGTTCCGCCACGGACGCGTGACCGTAGCCCACCACCCAGCGTTCGTGGAATTTGGCGGAGGTCTCGTCGGAGAGACCCTCGGCGATCTCGCGGAAGGATTCGGGGGAGCGAGAAGTTTTGGCGAACGCGACCGCGATGGTTTCGGGCGAGAGGTCTTTGGGGGAGAGGAGGTAGATTTGTCGGTCGGGCATGTGTCACCTGATACAGTTCGGTCGGGGAGTTACCCCGACCGAAAAAATTTATCGCATCATGTCCGCTGGCGGGACAGCCATCGGGTTGGCGGCTTCGAAGGCCTTTAATTTTCCAAGCGCGGCGAATCCCTGCCAGATGCCATACAGGAAGAAGAGATGGAAGCCAAAGGCCAGCCAATCCTGGAAGTACAGCAGAAGCGCGGCGTCGAGACCGTAAAGAATCATGCCTGTGATGAACGCCCAGCGATGTCCCCTGGCCGCGAAATAGCCGAAAGCGATAAAGACCACATCGAAGACCAGGCTGAACAGAAGCCCCATGATGAGAACGACAGTGTTACCGCCCAATTCCTGGGAAATTCCGCCCGCGACAACATCAATGAAAAGTGTCACTCCGAGGCCCATTACGAAGAAAACGCCGCCGCCGAAAATATTGACGAGCGAGTTGACCACGGAGAGACCCGCGATCCAATAGAAATTGCTCGCGCCGCTTTTCATGGCGCGTTGCAGGTTCATCACAAAGGTGAGTCGCTGCATTTCCTCCATTTTTGCGGCGTCGTAGGCGGGTTGCTGTAGGGGCTGCGGTTGTTGGGGTTCCATGCGTTCCTCCTGAACTGGATTTGATGCAATATAGACGAAAAC
>DYKX01000047.1:5634-18877 GCA_020722375.1 Anaerolinea thermophila | reverse complement strand
GTCGAAGGGGATGCGCGAGTTGGGCAGGGTCATCCAGCGCGTGATGCTGGGCGATCGGAACGTGGATTTATCGTCCCTGCCGAGGGAGTGGGCGGAGGTGGTGAGGAAAGAAACAATGAAGACATGACAGGTTTTCACAGAGCCGCAATCGTCAGACTTCTTTCCATTCACAGAAGTCCGATCGTCACGCGCTGCGATAAAACCTGTCATGTCTCTTCCGTAATCTCGTTGTAAAATTGCACAACCATCCCCGTCAATTTTACCAATTACCATCCACCAATTACCCATCCCTACATCCCAAGGACTCCCCATGACCCAAACCTACGACCTTCTCCTCATCGGCGGCGGCGCGCACGGCGCCTCGCTCGCCTTCCACCTTTCCGCACGCGGCATGAAAGTGGCCGTGCTCGAACGGAAGTTCCTCGCCGCGGGCGCCACAGGCCGTTCCAGCGGACTGGTCCGCATGCACTACGACTTCGAACAGGAAGCCGCGCTGGCCTGGGAATCCTTCCAGTGGTTCCGCGATTGGAAGGAACGCGTCGGCGCGGACCCCTGCGGCTTCACGCGCACGGGCTTCCTCCAACTCGTCAAACGCGAACACGTGGACGCGCTCAAGGCCAACACCGCCATGCTCCAGCATCTCGGCGTCCCGACCTTTCTCGTCACTGCCGAGGATGTGAAACGTCTCGCTCCAGCCCTCGTCACCGACGATTTCGATCTCGCCGCCTACGAACCCGAATCGGGCTACGCGGATCCCGTCTCGACCGCGACCGCGCTGATGAACGCGGCTCGGGCGCGCGGCGCCGTCTTCGTGCAGGATTGTCAGGTGACGGGCATCCGCCTCCAGTCAGGGAAAGTGGCGGGCGTGTCCACGTCGAAGGGCGACTACTCCGCCCCCATCGTCGTCAACGCCGCGGGCGCGTGGTCGCGTCAAATCTGCGAAATGGTCGGCCTCGACCTCCCGCTCGGCACGTGGTCGCACGATGTCATGTTCGTGGTGAGACCACCTGAGTTGCGCCTCCCCCACCCCACCGTGATTGACTTCCCCAACTCGATGTACTTCCGTCCCGAAGGCGGACTGACTCTCGTGGGACTCGAAGACGGCAATCCGCTGAACGAATCTCCCGACGGCGATTCAGACCACGCCCGCGCGGGGTTCGTGGACCGAGCCATTGACCGCCTCTGCAAGCGCATCCCCGCCATGGAAAACGGCGCGCTCCACTCCGCGCACGGCGGCTGCGACAGCATCACCCCCGACCAGCATCCTGCGCTCGGCCCCATCGGCCCCGAAGGCTTCTGGCTCGACACGGGTTTCAGCGGCACGGGCTTCAAGATCTCGCCCGCTACGGGTCTCTGCATGTCTGAATGGATTCTCGACGGCGCGCCGAAGACGGTGGACGTTTCCATTTTTACGCCAACGCGCTTTGAAAAGGGAATCCATCTCGTCAGCAAGCATCCCTACGAAAGCATTTGGCGTTAACGACGCGCCCACTGCGGAACATGGGACGCGGAAAACGCGGATTTACGCGGCTGATAATTGCCTTTCTCCGCGTTTTCCGCGCTCGTCCGCGTCCCATTTTGGTTTTGATGGTAGAGAAAAATTACGAAAGTTGACTATTCAGACGATTTACCGATTACGTGACTTCTGCCAGCTTTTCCACAATTTTCCCCGCCGCCGCCTTCAACGACGGCACGTGGTCATAGACGGGAATCCCCAGCCGATCTGCCTCCTGTACCTTCAAATCTGCGGGCAGGAATCCCAGCACGGGCAGGCCTGGCGTTTCCGCTTCGAGGAATTTCGCCTCGTCCTCGTTCCGCACCTTGTTTCCCACCAGATACAACCGATCCAACTTGATGTCGTTGGCGAGTTTCTTGATCTGCGCCGCCGTGCCGAGACTTCGCCGCGTCGGCTCCACGACCACGATCATCGCGTCCACGAAATCCACAGTCGCGCGCCCGAGATGCTCCACGCCTGCGTACATGTCCAACAGGAGAATGTCATCGTTGCGGAAAAGCAGGTGTGTGAAGAGCGTCTTCAGCATCGCCGACTCGGGGCAAATGCATCCCGACCCGCCCAAATCCACCGAACCCATCTCCAGCAGTTTCACCCCGCGGTGGATCACGCTGAAACGTTCGGGGAGGTCGTCCACGCGCGGGTTGATCGTGAAGAACCCGCCCACCGTCCCAGGTTTCGCGCCCGTCCGTTCTTCGATCAACGCGTCCATCTCCGCAATGGGACTCAGTTTCTCGCGCAACTCGTCGGGAAATCCCAGCGCCCCTGCCAGGCACGGACTCGGGTCCGCGTCCACCGCGAGAACGTCGCGCCCCGCGTCCGCGTAGGCCTGCGCCAGCAGCGCCGTCAATGTTGTTTTCCCCACCCCGCCCTTGCCAGTGATCGCCAGTTTCATGTTGTCTCCTGTAACGCAAAATGCAATTTGCGATTATGATTCGCACACAAAAACAAGGTTACCATATTTTTCAAAGGCGCTGAAATTGAATTCAAAACCGCACGAAAACAAATCCACACTTCAGCATCTCTTCGTCCCGCAGGCGGAGCCTCGCTGGGTTTTTATCGCACTGGGACTCATCACACTCGCCGCGCTGGTTTTGCGCGCCCTGCTCCTTCGCCAGCCCGTCCAATATGACGAGGCCTACACGTTCATTCATTACGCCTCGAAATCACTGACAACCATTCTGGCAAATTACAGCGCGCCCAACAATCACATCTTTCACACCCTGCTGGTGGCCCTCGCCTGCCACCTCCTCGGCGCGGACCTCTGGACGCTGCGCCTCCCCGCCCTCCTCGCGGGCATATTGACCGTCCCTGCCGCCTACATTGCCGCGCGGCGTTTCTTCTCCGCCCACCAATCTCTTGCCGCCGCGGCCGCGCTCGCCGTCACGCCAGTGTTCATCGAATATTCCGCCAATGGCCGCGGGTACACGCTCGTCATTTTGTTTTCGCTGCTGCTTGCAAACTTTGCGGGACTCCTCCTCGAAAAACAGACCACGCCCGCGCTTGTTGCCTACGGACTCACCGCCGCGCTCGGCTTTTACACCATCCCGATCTTCCTCTACCCCATGGCGGGAATCTCCCTCTGGCTCTCCGCCTCCTACCTGACTGAGAGCGGCTCCTGGAAAACCAGGCTTCGCTCACTGACGGTTTTCCTCGTCACCTGCGCCCTCGCGGGGTTGCTGACCTTCCTGCTCTACTCTCCCGTCATCTTCTTCGGCACGGGACTTGGCTCCCTCGTCAGCAACAAGATCGTGGAATCGCAAAACTGGGCCACATTCTTCGGCAACCTGTCGCCCCGCCTGATCAACACGGCCACCCTGTGGATGACAGGCTTTGCTCCCGTCTTTCGCGGTCTGTTGCTGATTGGTTTTCTGATTTCGCTCTTCTTTTACCGAAAAGCGTCCAATCAACGCTTGCCGTTGGCGATTTTCCTGGTCCTTGCCATTGCCATTTTGATGCTCATTCAACGTGTCGTCCCACTGCCGCGCGTCTGGCTGTTTCTGGAGGCTTTCTATCTCCTCTTTTCCGCCGCAGGGTTGACCTGGCTTGCGGATTTAATTCTGCGGAATCTCCTCTCCCCGCCTCTCAAAGACGGCCTTCTTTCAGTCTCTATCCTGCTTATTCCATTGATCTATTTCGCCATTTCGATCCAGGGAACACACTTTTCCATCGTACGGCAAAACGATTCCCCCGAAGAATTTGCGGCAGGCAATATTCTGGAAAACATCCAGCCCGAAGACACATTGATTGCCGTCCCACCCACCGATATTCAAACCGCCTATTACCTCGTCATTAAGGGTATTCCATTCGACCGCTTCTACCAGCCCGACCACCCCGCGCAGATGCAAAACGCCCTCGTCCTGGTGCGGACAAATTCAAAGCAGGGCACGCCCAAAAGCGTACTGCAATATTTCGACTTGACGCAACACTTCATCCTCGCGAGGGCGGAACTGGTCTATGAGTATGGCCCATTGCAGGTGTATTCCATCCCTGCGCGGTAACAACTGACTCAGACTGGCTCTGAAACTCCCCCCCCATTGGATATTGGTTATTTCTTTTGTTCGTGGTTATTAGGGTGGTTATACTGGCTACACGCAATTTACTTATTAAAAATCTCTTCGCACAAGACAGAAAAAGCGCAAAGCCGTGCGACAAATTCGAAATAGAAGCACGGTGAAATTTTTCAGTATAATTGGGTCTTCTTGAGAACAATACTCTCCGCAACATCCAGAGAAGATATGTCGGAAAAATAATCGGTAAGAGTGTGCGTGACTGGCTACAAAATATTCACTTTTCAGCACGCAAAATCATTTGCGTCAGCGAACTCCCCAAAATGGCGCACGCTTCGGCAGGCAGGTAATGACCCGCATTTGCGTCGAAAAGCACCGAGGCTGTGGACGGAAAATCCTCGTCGCCAAGATGATAAGCGATCAACAAGTCCATGCGCGGCAAGGCAGGGAACCGATACGCCGCGTCGCCAAACGAGACCGGGGTCCCGCCCGCGTTTCGGCAGGACACACAAAACGCGTCAAGGTCGAGAAGGAAGCGCTTTGCCAGCAGGTCGCCTGTGTAGCCTTGAAAAGCAGGCGCGTAGATGCGTCCATCGGGCAGGTCGGAAAAGGAAATCCACGTTTCAGCGGCTGGGACGCCGTCGCTCTGAAGAAAATAATAGAGCAGAAGCGCGTGCTTGAAGGCAGGCAACGCCGTATCGGTGGCGGCCAGCATGGCGTGAAAATCTGGATGGGTCAGGATGACGGAAGCGCCGAACAGCGCGAGATGAAATTCTCCCATCCCCTGCCCCAACTCGAGGTAGGACGCGCCTGTCCGCGCGGCAAGGAGGGGCGGCGGGATCAGGCTGAGGCGGCCGCGCAGTTCGTCGACGCGGGACTCCAGCGCGGGTCCCGCGTGACCGACCTGTTTGAATGGGAAACGCGTCGGATTGGTCATCGTCACTATTGTACAGTTAAACAAGAAGAGTCAGAATGTCCGACTCTTCTCGAATTGGGCAGGGGATTACACATCTACCGCCAAGCAGGTCAGCGTCTGCTCCACGCCAGGGATGGGCTGGATGGCCGAGGCGGTGATCGCGCCGAGACGGGAGATGTCGGCGGTGTCCACCACGGCGACCGCGTCGTAGGGCCCGAAGGTCATGTGCGCCTCGATGACGCCTTCCACTTTGCGCAACTGACGGACCACATCTTTCACTTCTCCTGCTCGGATTTTGATCAGAACGTATGCTTTCATGGTTTCTCCTTATTTATCCTTGTTGCGGAGGAATACAGACCAGTAGATGGCGGCGACCAGAACTGCACCGCCAATGATATTGCCAATGGTAACAGGAATCAGGTTGTTGAACAGGAATCCGCCCCAGGTGAGCGTTTCCATTCCAGGGACTTTGTCCGCCACGCTGGCGACGAATGCGGGGTCGAACATCTGGATGAACAGCGCGTACGGGACGAAGTACATATTGGCGATGCTGTGCTCAAAGCCTGCCGCCACAAAGGCCGTGATCGGGAAGATGATTGCCATGATCTTGTCCATTGTACTGCGCGCGCTGAAGGTCATCCAGACTGCCAGGCACACCAGGGCGTTGCACAAAATTCCCAGCACGAGCGCCTGCCAAAAATCGAGGCTGGTTTTGCCGACCGCAATTTTCAGCGCGGTGATGCCGACAGAACTGGACCCAAATGTGTACTGACGACTCAGCAGCATCAGAATGGCCGTTCCGATGGCGCCGACAAAATTCCCCACGTAGACGATGCCCCAGTTGCGCAGGAGCGCGTAGGTGCTCACCTTCCTGCTTGCCCATGCCATGACAATGAGATTGTTACCCGTGAACAATTCCGCGCCGCCAACGACAACGAGGATCAGGCCGAGACAGAAGACCAACCCGGTGAGCAGGCGGTTTATTCCGTAGGGCAATCCTGTGTTGAACGCCACCGCCCCATCCGCCGCGGTGACGGACATCCCGCCCGCCGAAACAGTGGTGGCGAAGATGGCGCCCAGCGAGATGAACGCGCCAGCCAGAACAGCCAGTGTGAACATCGTGAGAGCAGGCATTTCCGCCTTGGACACGCCGAGGTATTCGGCGCGGGTTGCCATCTCACCAGGCAGCAAGGCATCAATCCGAATTTCACTCATACATTAAACTCCATTGCCATAATTTATTTGTGATATTTTACACAATTCAGGCGTACCAGATTATAGCCGAAAGAAAGCGGACGGAAGTACTCGCTTATAGGCGCGGATTGTCACGACTCTTGCGCGCGCCTGCGGCGGTCACTGCGCCCGCGGTGACCAGCGCGGCGATGATGATAATGCCAGTGACGAGGATGCCGCTTCCGCCGGTGACGGGAGCGGTCGGCTCGGGCGAGGCGGTCGGTTCGGGCGGGCTGGTAACGGTCCAAAAGACGAACGGCGTCGCGGTCGGGTAAGGAGTGATCGTTGAGGTTGGCGCGGGAGTTTGGGTATTAGCAGGACGGGCAATGAGCAAGGTTTGGTTGGGAAAAATTTCGTCGGTCGGCAGGTTGTTGATGGACTTCAATTCTGCGATGGTGGTTTTATAGGCAATGGCAATGGACCAAAGCGTTTCGCCGGGGCGGACGAGGTGGCTGATCGAGCCATCGGGTTTGGGCGTGTTGGGAATGACGGTGACCAGCGTGGGAACGACTCCCCCGCTGCCCGAGGAGGTCGCGCCGGGAACAGGAGTGGAAACTCCCGTACTGCCACTGCTTCCGCTGGGACAAGCGGCATCAAGCACGTAATATGCCAGCGCACCATTTACTGCAACTCCCGCGCCAACTTCACAAAGGTGTGTCGAGAGCATCGTATACTGGTGATCTGAATCTGCCCATTCTTTATGGGTTACAAGATCCCAGCCGGTCGCCTGCAAGTTTCCTGTTTGCATCACATTTTCGGATACAAACGCCCATTGATATCCAGCGGCGGTTAGTCGGTCTTTTGGTGAAGTTCCGCCAGGGCCAGTGTGAGTCCAAGTTCCGAGCGATGCCATGTACTCGGCCTGCGCTTGGGCTGTCCCCATCAAGATGGAACTGACGCTGTAGGGGGGGAGTCCGTTCTGGCCGCGGTAGCGATTGACCGCATCAATCAACTCGTAGGCGGTGGCCAGACGCGGTTTGGGCGAGGATTCCGCCCGGGCCGGCGCGGCCCGCGCAAGGTCCAGAAGAGGTGCGAGAATTAGAACGAGGAGGACAAGGCGAAGTTTGGTTTTCATGCAAAAATTATACTTCCTACCGGGCAAGCCGCTGAAGTTATCCCAACGATTTGGGAGTAAGTCATAAAAATGTTTAGATGTTGTCATATAAAGTGTACATTAATCATGCTTTCCGCTGATAATACTCTTAATTTCCCCGCCAAATCTTCGGTAGATGCTAGAATAAATAAAACGGCTCCCCTCCATTAGAAGTATGTGCAGGCTTTAAAGATCAAAACCACAAGGAGGCACCATGGAGACCATCACATTCGAAGCGCCCGCGCTGTATGGAGACCACCATGTCAGCGAGGTACGCCGCATTTTGCTCGAAATGACGGGGGTTGGAGATGTGTACGCATCCAGCGCGTTTCAAACCATCGAAGTGACATTTGACCCTGCCAAGATCAAGGCGGAGCAGATTGAAGCACGCCTGCAGGAAGCCGGCTATTTGGGAGAGATTCCAATGCTGGTCGAGACTGGAATCGCGGTGGAGAAGGTTGGCGACGATCAATTCTTCCGCCATACCGCCGTCTACGAGACCGTCAAAAGCACGGTCACGTTCGCCCAGCGGGTGGATCAGGACGCGCGCCCGCTCTGGCCCTGCCCGGGTATGGGGCCAGTCCGCAAGATGGATGAACAATAGAGGTGTGACATGGCAAAGAAACGCGAAATCAACGAGTATTCAACCGATCCCGCCGCGCAACAGATGCTGATCCGCGCCGAGGAACTCGGCATTGGGACAGCCTTCACCCGCGCCGATAACATGGCATCCTGCCCCATCGGCGATGTGGGCATGTGTTGCAAGAACTGCGGGATGGGTCCCTGCCGCCTGACCAAGAGCGGCGACGTGGGCATTTGTGGCGCGACCCTGGACACGATCCAGGCTCGCAACCTGACGCGCGCCATTGCCGCCGGGGCCGCGGCCCACTCCGATCACGGACGCGGCATGGCCATGACACTCAAAGCCACTGCCAAAGGGGAAGCGGAAGGCTACTACATCCGCGATGTGGCCAAGCTGCGCACCGTCGCCGCGAACTACGGCATCCCCATCGAGGGACGTTCCCCCGAAGAAATCGCCAACGATCTGGCGGATTTATATCTCTCCCAGTTCGGCCAGCAGGAAGGGCGGGTTATCCTCACCAAGCGCGCCCCCGCCAAACGGCAAAAATTGTGGGAGGAAAGAGGCGTGATTCCCCGCGGCGTTGACCGCGAAATCGTGGAATGCCTGCACCGTACCCACATCGGTGATGACCAGGACGCGGCGCACATCCTCCAGCACGCCGTCCGCACGGCGATTGGCGACGGCTGGGGCGGCAGTCTGATTGCCACCGATGTTTCTGACATCCTCTTTGGCACGCCCGCACCTGTTTTGGGACAAGCCAACCTGGGTGTGTTGAAAGCGGATTATGTTAACGTGGTTGTGCATGGTCACGAACCCACCCTCAGTGAAATGATCGTAGCCGCTTCGCAGATGCCCGATATTATCGAGTACGCGCAGGCGGCAGGCGCCAAAGGCGTCAGCCTTTCAGGCATCTGCTGCACGGCCAATGAAATCCTCATGCGCCAGGGCATCCCTGCGGCGGGCAACTTCCTCCAGCAGGAACTCGCCATTTTGACCGGCGCGGTCGAAGCCATGGTGGTGGACGTGCAGTGCATCATGCAGGCATTGGTGGGGCTGGCTTCCAACTTCCACACCAAAATCATCACCACCTCGCCCAAGGTCAGGCTCAAAGGGGACACGCACATCGAATTCGAAGAAGAACACGCCCTGACCATCGCCAAGGAAATCCTCAGAAGCGCAATTGACAACTACAAAAATCGCGGCCCCATCCAGATCCCGGATGTGCGCGAAGACCTGGTGCCTGGTTTCTCGCACGAGTACATCAACTACATGCTCGGCGGGTCCTACCGTGCATCGTTCCGTCCGCTCAATGACGCCATTATGACGGGACGCATCCGCGGCGTGGCGGCCATCGTCGGCTGCAACAATCCGCGCAGCCAGCATGACTACCTGCATACGCACGTCGCCAGGGAACTGCTCAAGAAGGACGTGCTGATCGTCGAGACGGGGTGTGGCGCCATCGCGGCAGCCAAGTTGGGACTCATGTTGGGCGAGGCCGGCCTGAGCGAGGTCGGAAGCGGACTGCGCGAAATCTGCGAGACGGTCGGCATCCCGCCCATCCTGCACATGGGCTCCTGCGTGGATAATTCCCGCATCCTGACCGTGTTGACCCAGATGGTGCAAGACGGCGGCCTCGGCGACGACATTGACCAGATCCCCGCCGTCGGTCTCGCACCCGAATGGATGAGCGAGAAAGCGCTCTCCATCGGCACCTACTGCGTGGCCTCTGGCGCGTACGTCATCTTCGGCGGCACGTCACCGGTTGGCGGCATGCCCGGTCGCGTGGATGACAGCGACATCGTCGCCAGGTTCATCAGCGAAGGCTGGGAGAAACTCTACGGCGGCAAATTGGAATTCATCCCCGACCCGCAGAAGATGATCGAAGCCACCCTCGCGCACATTGACAAAAAGCGCGCCGCCCTCGGCCTGCCCGCCTGGGAAGAAGGCAAGTTTGGCCGCAGTGGCGATGCGCAGATGATCGAAATCGAAAAACTGCCGGTTTCACAGCGACGCGAAGCCATCTACGGGGTCGCGGCGGATTAGGAGGCCCTCATGTCAAAATACATTGCCACTCGCGCCATTCGCGGCGCAAACGCGCTGGTCACTGAAGCCGAGGTGATGCTCAACCGAGCCCTCGCGGAAAAAGGCCCCGACACCCCGGTCTCCTTTCCGAACACAGCCTATTACCTCCCCACCATCCTCGGCATGACAGGCAAATCCATCGAAAAGATCGGCGATCTCAAACCGGTGATGGAATACACGCGCGGCCTGCTTCATCCCGTCCCCGCGGGCAAGCGCTGGACTCCCTACCTGGGTGAGACGCTCGACTCGGGGATGGCGACCCTGCTGGCAGCCGAGACCATCGAAGCAGTGCGCTTCGCGTACGGCCTCCAGCCTGAACCGATGCCCGGATTCAAACTCGCGGGCGGTACGTCGTTCACCAGTCCCGATAACGGCGGCAGTGACGGCGCCTCCCTGGATGGACATTTGAACGGCCCCATTGACGATATCCAACTCCGCTCGTGGGGCATCCAACTCGTGGACGGACGCATGCCTGGCTTTGCGGCCATCGTCGGCTGTGCCAAGTCCAACGAGGTGGCGGTCAAGATCGTGCGCGAATTGCAACGCCGAAATATCCTGTGCTTCCTTTCTGGCAATGTCAACGGACGAAGCATCATCCATCAACTCCAGGAAGAAGGCGTGGAACTCGGCTACGACACGTACACCGTTCCCTTTGGGACGGACACCATCTCCGCCATCTACGCGCTGGGATTCGCCACCCGCTCCGCCCTGACCTTTGGCGGGCTCAAGCCTGGACAGTCGCGCGAGATCCTGCTCTACAACAAAGACCGCGTCTTCGCGTTCGTGCTGGCCCTCGGCGAAGTGGACGACCTGAAATACGCGGCCGCGGCGGGCGCGATCAACTTCGGCTTCCCCGTCATCGCGGACACAGTCATTCCAGAAATTTTACCGACAGGCGTGACCACTTACGAGCATGTCGTTTCGATGCCGTTCAATCAAATCGAAGGCAAGGACGACCTGGAGCGCGCCGAGCGGCTGGTTCAAAAATGTATCGAAGTGCGCGGCGTCAAGGTGAAGGTCTCGAACGTGGACGTGCCTGTTCCCTACGGCTCGGCCTTCGAAGGCGAAGTCGTCCGCAAGGCCGACCTGCGCGTGGAATTCGGCGGCAAACATAGCCGCGCCTTCGAATACCTGTACATGGCAAAACTGGACGAGGTTACCGACGGCAAGATCGATGTGATTGGCCCGGACTTCTCGCAGATTCCCGCGCAAGGCTCGATGGACCTCGGAATCATCATCAAAGTGGCAGGACGCCAGATGCAGCAGGACTTCGAGCCGGTGCTCGAGCGGCAAGTCCACTACTTCGTCAACGGCGCGAGCGGAATTCAGCACGTCGGTCAGCGCGACATCGCATGGATCCGCATCTCGAACATGGCCGCGGACAAGGGATTCAATCTTGAACACTTCGGCAAGATTCTGCACGCCCGCTTCCATGAAGACTTCGGCGCCATCGTGGACAAGGTGCAAGTGACCATCGTCACCGAGCCAGGCCTGGTTGCCGAATGGCTGGACAAGGCGCGCGCCGCGTATGACTTCCGCAACAAACGCCTCGCCGACCTGACCGACAACAAAGTGGACGAGTTCTACTCCTGCACGCTGTGTCAGTCGTTCGCGCCGAACCACGTCTGCGTGGTCTCGCCCGAACGCCTCGGCCTGTGCGGCGCGTACAACTGGCTGGACTGCAAAGCCTCCTACAGCATCAACCCGACGGGTCCCAATCAGCCCATCAAACTTGGGAAATTGATTGACGCAAAGAAAGGCTATTGGGAAGGGACGAACGATTACGCCAAGATCGGTTCGCATGGCGTGGTGCAGGAAGTCTCGATGTACTCCATCATGGAAAACCCGATGACGGCCTGCGGCTGTTTCGAGTGCATCGTCATGCTCATCCCCGAAGCCAACGGCGTGATGGTCGTTTCGCGCGAGGACACTTCGATGACCCCCGCTGGCATGACCTTCTCGACTCTGGCTGGTATTGCTGGCGGAGGACTGCAAACCCCCGGCGTGATGGGTGTGGGCAAGTTCTATCTCATCAGCCCAAAGTTCATCTCAGCCGATGGCGGTTTCAAACGCATTGTATGGATGTCCTCCGTCCTGAAAGAGACGATGGCTGACGAGTTCAAGGCCGTCTGCGAACGCGAAGGCGACCCCGACTTCATGTCCCGCATCGCGGATTCCAGTGTCGCCACCACGGTGGATGAGTTGCTCGCCTACCTTGAGGCGCACAATCATCCCGCCATGGCGATGGAGCCGATGTTCTAATTAGTCGGATAGTCTCGTAGTCTGATAGTCACTTAGTCTTTGGACACGGATTGCACGGAGACACGTGGATTCAATTTCTTGTCCGTGAAATCCGTTCAATCTGTGAAATCCGTGTCCAAAAGGTTTTTATGAAACTCGTCCGCGACCTGAAGACCACCGAGAGACCTGACTTGTCTCCGCGAAACCTTGATCGTCAGACTTCCTTGTCCATGCAGAGATTGAGGAATGCAATGGCGCGGATGAGACATGTCAGGTCTCAACACTGAACACTGATTACTGAAAACTGATTACTGATAACTGTAAACCTCGCCCGCGACCTGATGACCATCTGTAAAAGACCTGACATGTCTCCGCGAAACCTTGATGACGATAGCCTTTGTCTGCGCAGAGACTCGTGAAAGCAATGGCGCAGATGAGACATGTCAGGTCTGCCAGCTGAATACATGAACACAGTCAAACTTGTTCGAGATTTAATGACTATCGGCGTACCAACCTGTAAGAACACTACGCTCGTCGCAGACATCGCCCGCTTCTTGATTGACAACAACGCAGAAGAAATGGTCGTGCTCGGAAGCGAAGGCGAGGGCGTGGGCGTGGTCGGTTACGAAGAACTGGTCAGCGCCTACCATCGCGAAAACATCCGCGAGTTGACCGCCGAGGACGTAATGCGCGAAGGCGTGACCGAGTTGCCATCCGATATTCCGCTCACCGTCGCCGCGCAGATGATGAAAGACAAAAAGATTCGCGTCGCGTACATGAACCACAACTCGGCGGGCATCATCTATCCTGCCGCGATGATCTCGTACCGTCACATCGTCCGCCATTTGGCGGCAAAAGACGAAAGCGAACTCAAAGATCTCGGCCTCAAGGCAGAACGCAAATCACCCGTTAAAGAATTTATTGCACGCAGGGACAATGCCCGCAAAGAAGCAGGCGTTACGTAATACGCAATACGCAACACCTGAACCCTGAAATTTGACACCTGAAACAAGGAGTACAACATGCCAATCGAAATCCCGAAGGACAAATGGCTTGGAAACGTCCGCCCAAT
>DYKX01000047.1:0-5534 GCA_020722375.1 Anaerolinea thermophila | reverse complement strand
ACAACATGCCAATCGAAATCCCGAAGGACAAATGGCTTGGAAACGTCCGCCCAATCACCATCGGCGCGACAGCCGCGGATGGCGGGACGCGCACCAAAGTCGTCACCGTCGGCGGGCAGACGACACTGCCGTACATGCACTTCGAAGCCGCCACGCCGAACAAACCCGTCGTCGCGATCGAGATCAAATCGCGCAAACCCGATGACTGGTCTCAACTTCTGAGCGAGGTTTGGGGCGAGGCGATGGCCGATCCCGCCCAATGGGCGAAAAAGGCCGAAGAAGCAGGGGCCGGCCTCATTGTCCTGGCATTGACGCTGGAGGACACCCCGCAGGACGCGGTAAAAGCCGCCAAGTCCGTATTGGCCGCGAGCGGATTACCCCTCGTCGTCTGGGGTCCGGGACAGGTCGAGAAGGATAACGATCTGCTCGTCGCCGTCGCGGAAGCCACCAAGGGCGAGAAACTCCTGCTCGGCATCTGCGAGGACAAAAACTACCGCACCATTGTCGCAACGGCAATGGCGAACGGACATCTCGTGCAGGCCCGCACCGCCATGGATGTGAACCTCGCCAAGCAGTTGAACATCCTCATCAGCGACATGGGCATGCCCAAAGACCGCATCATCATGGACCCGACCACGGGCGCGCTCGGCTACGGCATGGAATACGGTTACTCGGTGATGGAACGCCTGCGCATGGCCGCGCTTCAGGGCGACGCCATGACCCAGTTCCCGATGCTCGTCACGCCCGGCTACGAAGCCTGGAAAACGAAAGAAGCCAAAGTCGGCGAAGGTGTGCCCGAGGCCTGGGGCGATTGGAAAGCCCGCGCCATCAACTGGGAGATCGTCACCACCATGGCGCTGATCGAATCGGGCGCGGACATCGTGGTGCTGCGGCATCCTGAGTCGGTGGCGCGTGTCAAGGCTGCAATCGAAGAGTTGGTGGTTGCGTGAAAGGTAAACACGTATACAGGTACACACGTAAACACGTGACCTGTGTACTTGTGTGCCTGTCTACTTGTGTACCTGCATAGTGAACTACAAACAAAGGAGTTCCCATGGCGCTCTCTGGAATTCAAATCTACAAAATGCTCCCGCAGACCAACTGCAAGGAATGCGGCTTCCCCACCTGCCTGGCCTTCGCGATGAAACTCGCCGCCAAACAGGTTGAACTTTCCTCCTGCCCCTACGTCAGCGAAGAATCCAAAAAGCAACTGGCCGAGTCCGCTGCGCCGCCCATCCGCCTCGTGACGCTCAAGGGCGTGGGCGCCGAAGTCAAAGCGGGCAACGAAGTGGTGATGTTCCGCCACGAGAAAACCTTCTACAACAAGCCAGGCCTCTTTATCCGCGTCAAAGCCAGCGATCCCGACCTTGCCGCAAAAGTCGCCAAAGCCGACGCCTACAAAGTTAGCTACGTGGGTATTGACTTCACCGTAGACGGCTTCGCGCTTGTTCTGGATTCTGACGCGGCCGCCGCGGTCAAGACCGTGCGCGGCGCGACCAAACGTCCGCTTATCCTCATCGGCGACGCGGCGGCGCTTCAGGCTGGACTTTCGGCCTGCGGAGGCGAGACCCCGTTGTTGTACGCGGCGGACGCGTCCAACGCGGACGCGCTCGCGGATCTCGCCAAGGGCAAAGCCGCCCTCGCCGTCAAAGCGGACTCGCTCGACGCCCTCGCCGACCTGACGAAGAAGATTCAAGCCAGGGGCGTGGAAGACATGGCGCTCGACCTCGGGCCCATGCAACTCTCGGAGTGGCTGACCAAATCCACACAGGTGCGCCGCCTCGCGCTCAAATCCAACTTCCGCGCACTGGGCTATCCCATCATCGCCTTCCCCTGCGATGCGAAGGATGAGAACATCGCGGCCTCGCAGGCCATCGCCAAATATGCAGGCTTCGTCGTCCTCTCGGAATTCAAGCCAGAGATGCTTTATCCCCTGCTTGTTTTGCGCGAGAATATTTATACCGATCCGCAGAAACCGATCCAGGTCCAGCCTGGCATCTACGAAATCAACCAACCCAAGCCCGAAAGCCCCGTCCTTATCACCACCAACTTCAGCATCACCTACTTCTCGGTGGCGAACGAGATCGAAGGAAGCGGACTCCCCGCCTGGCTGGTCGTCACCGATGCGGAAGGCATGTCCGTGCTCACCGCGTGGGCGGCTGGCAAGTTCGATGCGGAACGCATCGCGAAAGCCGTCAAGGGCTTCGACGTGGCCAGCAAGGTCTCGAAAAAGCGCGTCGTTCTGCCTGGACACGTGGCTGTTCTCTCTGGCGAACTCGAAGCGGAACTTCCCGAGTGGGAAATCCGCGTCGGTCCGCGCGAGGCGGTGGACATCCCCGCGTTCATGAAGCAGGCGCTCAATTAGTAGACACGTACACACGTAGATAGGTACACAAGTCTCACGCTCACGTGTTTACTTGTTTACTTGTGTACTTGTGTACTTGTTTACCTGTCTACCTTCTCCCATGGAACACACCGTCACCTTCACCCACGACGACAAGCAAGTAGCCGTCACCGTCCCCACCAACACGCTGTTGGCAGATGCCGCGCAGGTGGCAGGCATCGAACTCAGCCAGCCATGCGGCGGGCAGGGACGGTGCGGCCGTTGCGCGGTGCAGGTGACAACGGGACAAGTCCGACGCCGAAGCACGTTGCGCCTCTCGGACGCAGACATTGCGGATGGCTATGCCCTCGCCTGTCAGACGGTGGTGGAAGGTGATGTTTCCGTCTTTGTCCCGCCGCAGGAAAAGATCGAGCGTCGGTTGACGACCGACCGCGTCGTGGGGGAAGTCACCGTCCCAGCCGATTACGATTACCAGACCGCGCAGACCGTCCGCCGCGTGCATCTGACCCTCACGCCTCCCAGCATGGATGACCAAACCGACGATTGGTCGCGCCTGCAGATTGCCCTCCGTCTTCAGCGCCGCTACGAAAAAGTGGATATCTCCCTTCCACTTCTGCAAAGGATCGGGAACATTCTGCGAGAAGGCAATTGGGAAGTGACCGCCGTCCTCCAGACCGTCGCCTGGGAGGATGGTCAATCTGCCCGATTGATCGACCTGCGGCCTAAACATGAAGATGAGTACGCACCGCTGTGGGGCATCGCCGTGGATATTGGCACCACCACGGTCTCGCTCTGGCTGGTGGATTTGATCAGCGGAAAGGTGCATGCGCAAGTAGCCGAATACAACGGCCAGATCGCGCGCGGCGAAGATGTGATCTCGCGCATCATGTATGCCAGCAAAACCGCCGCAGGCGGGCAGGAAATGCGCCAGCGCGTGTTGGATTCCATCAACAGCCTGCTCGAAACGGCCTGCAAGCGCGTCAAATTGGAAGGCGGGAAGGTCACGCCTGACCAGGTGGTGAAAGTCACCATTGCCGGAAACTCCACAATGATGCACCTGCTATTGGGCATCCCCGCCAACAGTATCCGCCTCTCTCCCTTTGTCACTGCCGTCAACCACGTCCCATTGTTGACAGGCCGTGAGATGGGATTGAAGGTCAACCCAGAAGCAGTCGTGGACTGTCTGCCGGGTGTGGCCTCTTACGTGGGTGCGGATATCACTGCAGGCGTGCTCTCCTCTGGTCTTGACACGATGGATAACGTGACGCTCTTCCTCGATGTCGGTACCAACGGCGAGACGGTGCTCGGCAACCAGGATTGGCTCGTGACATGCGCCTGCTCGGCGGGTCCTGCCTTCGAGGGCGCTGGCGTTGTCAACGGGATGCGCGCCACAACAGGCGCCATCGAGGAAGTCTGGATCAACAGCGACACGCTCGAACCGACCTGCCGCGTGATCGGCGGCGGCAAGCCAAAGGGCATTTGCGGTTCGGGGCTGATCTCCCTGCTCTCAGAGGCGTTCATAACAGGGATCATCGACAAGGGAGGAAACGTTAATTTGGACGCGCCCAGCCCGAGGGTCCGCGAGGGAGCGCATGGCGGGGAGTATGTGGTCGCGTGGGGGAAGGAAACTGAATCGGGCGAGGACATCGTCATCACCCGCGTCGATATCGACAACCTGCTGCGCGCCAAAGCCGCCATCTACGCGGGGTTCACCGTTTTGGCAGACACGGTCGGCATCCCGCTCGAAACAGTGGACAAGGTTTTGGTGGGCGGGTCGTTTGGCAAATACATCAACGTGGAGAAGGCTGTCCAGATTGGTTTACTACCCGATATGGACTGGTCACGGTTTGAATTTCTCGGCAACACATCTGTGAAAGGTGCGTATTTTGCGCTACTCGATCGGCACAAGCGCGAACGCATCACCGAGATCGCGAAGCGCATGACGTATATCGAGTTGTCGGCAGACAACAGTTTTTATGAAGCGTTCACATCCGCATTATTCCTGCCGCATACCGATTTGCAGAAATTCCCATCGGTGCAGGCCGCGCTGGAGAAGAAATAAGTTCCCGCGACGCAGGCCGAGGGAAGTAAGGAGAGATATATGCTACCAGACCAGATCAAATCATTTCGCGAAATGGTCACATTGAAGGATGGCACGTACGTCCTGATCCGCCCGATGGTGAAGGAGGATCGCGGACACCTGGATGAACTTTTCGCGGCGGTTGCAGAAGACGATATGCGCTATTTTCGAGAGGACATCAAAGATTCCCAACTCCTGCAAAGTTGGTGTGACAACCTGGATTACAACAAGGTGCTGCCTCTCCTGGCGCTGGTCAAGGACCGCGCGGTCGGAAATTGCTCCCTGCATTTCCGTAAAGGACCCAAGCGGCACATCGGGGAGGTGCGCGTGTTTCTGGCGAGGGATTTCCGCAAACGCGGGCTGGGCATGAAGATGATCCGCCTGCTGGTGGATTTCGCCCGCCGACAGGGATTGACGCAACTGATCGCGGAAGTGATCGCGGACAAAACCAAGGTGGTGCGCGCCTTCGAGCAGGTTGGCTTTGTCCCGCGCTGCACCCTCGAGGATTATTTCATGTTTCCCGACGGCGATTGCTCCGATGTGGTCATCATGACCATGCCGCTGAAACCCGGCGCGGACGAATTCTAAAAGACAAACCCTGAAAAGAAATCCAACTGGAGGAACCCATGTACATCATCGGCGAAAACATTCACATCATTTCGGAAAAAGTAAAAGAGGCGCTCATCAACCGCGACCGCGAGTTCTTCATGGACCTGGCCGTCAGACAGGTGGAGGCGGGCGCCAAGGCGGTGGATATTAACCTCGGCCCGCGCAAGAAAGATTTTGCGGAAGTCTGGCCGTGGATCATTCAAACGGTCGAGACCGTGGTGGATGTGCCGCTCTCGATTGACACCACCAACGTGGATGGGATGGAAGCCGCGTTGCAGGCCGTCACAAAGGCGCAGCCAATCTTAAACTCCATGTCCGCCGAACCCGAGCGCCTGGAAAAAGTGCCGCTGTTGGCAAAGAAGTACGGGGCGAAGGTGATCGCGTTGACCCTGCGGCCCGAGGGCATCCCCATCGAAGCAGATGCGCGCGTGAATATTGCGATCGAGACGCTCATCCCGCGCATGGTGGAGATTGACTACCCGATGAGCAATCTCATTATCG
>DYKX01000206.1 GCA_020722375.1 Anaerolinea thermophila | reverse complement strand
CACCGATTTCGAAATGAATCTCGAAGTCCTGCTGATGTTCATGAACTGGGAACGGTAGGTTTGTAAATCTTCATTGAGAACAAAAATCCCCGCCAAGGCGGGGATTTCGTTTATTGCTCTTTCGGTTGCGGAGGTTCCTGAGTTTCATCCTCTTTTTTGCTGCCGCTCAGTCCATCGCGGAAGTTTTTGATGCCCTGGCCCAACTCGCCAGCAATCTTGCCGATGCGGCCAGGTCCGAACAGGATGAGGACGATGACCAAAAGAATCAGGATCTCGGGTAAACCAAAACTTCTGAACATATTGTCTCCTTGCTTGATGTTGTTGCCAAATGTACCACATTCATGCTGAGTTTGCCATTAGAATTATGCGCGCCGTCCCCAGATGATGCCTTCGAGGAAACGCTCGATTCGGTGCAGGATGGAGCGGATGCGGCCCCACAGACGGTCGCGTCCCACGTTGACCTTGCGCGGGGTCGGCAATGGACCCGTCCACTCAGCGACGAGCGCGCCCCAGGTCAGGCCCGCGCCGAACCCGACGAAGACGACCTTCTCGCCCGCCTTGACGCGTCCCTTTTCCACCGCTTCCACCGTCGCTATGGGGATGGAGGCCGTGGACGTATTCCCGTACCGATCCACGTTGACGACGAAGCGTTCAATTGGCAGTTTCAGCCCGCGCGCGGCCGCGTCGATGATGCGGGAGTTGGCCTGGTGCGGGATGATGACGGAAATGTCGTCCTTGGTGAGGCCAGCCAACTTCAAGACTTCCTCGGTGGAGGAGGCCATCACCCTGGTGGCGAAGCGAAAGACTTCCCTGCCATCCATGAAAATGTAATGCTGACCCTCGCGGATGGTGGCTTCCGTGGCGGGGTGACGCGAGCCGCCCGCAGGCAGGGTGAGCAGGTTGCTGCCCGAGCCGTCTGAGCGCATCACGGTGGCTAAGACTCCGCCTGGCTGGTCGCTGGCCTGCAGGACGAATGCCCCCGCCCCGTCGCCGAAGAGGATGCAGGTGTTGCGGTCCTCCCAATTGACGAAGCGCGAGAGCGTCTCCGTGCCAATGACCAGCGCGCTCTTGATTGCTCCACTGCGGATGGACTGCGCGGCCATGTTCACAGCATAGATGAAACCCGTGCAGGCGGCAAGCAAGTCGAACGCACCCGCTTTGGATGCGCCGAGTTGGTCCTGGATGAGACAGGCCGTGGCAGGGAACAGATGCTCTGGCGTGGACGTGGTGCAGATGATCAAGTCGAGATCGGTTGCCCTGAGATTGGCAACCGACAGCGCTTTGAGCGCCGCATCCGTCCCCAGCGTGGATGGGAAGTCGCTGGCACGCGCGATGTGGCGCTCGCGGATCCCCGTCCGCTCGCGGATCCAGGCGTCATTGGTGTCAACGATTTTGGCAAGGTCGTCATTGGTCAACACAGGCTCGGGAACGGACATACCCCAGCCAGTGATGTGTGCATACGGCATGGATACCTCGGAATTTTTTGCCACGAATTTCACGAATTATATTAAAAATTCGCGCCCATTCGCACAATTCGCGGCAAAATTTTCTACTCGAATCGACTCAGAATCAACGTGGCGTTGTGGCCGCCGAAGCCGAACGAGTTGGACATGACGTGCTTCGGCTGGGCGGGACGCGCCTGGTTGGGGACATAATCCAAATCACAGACAGGATCGGGTGTTTCGTAATTGATGGTCGGCGGCACGAGATTCTCGCGGAGGACTTGCGCGCAGACCACCGCTTCGAGCGTGCCCGACGCGCCGAGCAAATGCCCCGTCATGGATTTGGTGGACGAGATGGGGATCTTATAGGCCTGCTCGCCGAACACGGTTTTGATGGCGGCGGTTTCGCTCTTGTCATTCAGCAGCGTGGACGTGCCATGCGCGTTGATGTAACCAATATCATCCACCGAGAGGCCTGCACTTTTCAACGCGAGTTGCATCGAAATGGCCGCGCCCGCGCCGTCTTCCGCGGGGGCGGAAATGTGGTGCGCGTCATCCGTAGTGCCGTAGCCGCTAAACTCACACAGGATTTCCGCGCCGCGCGCCTGGGCATGTTCGAGGGATTCCAGGATCAGGACCGCGCCGCCCTCCCCCATCAGGAAACCGTCGCGGTCCTTGTCGAAGGGACGCGATGCCCGCTCGGGCTCGTCATTGCGTGCGGAGAGCGCCCCCATCACGTTCATGCCCGCCATCGCGATCGGGACGATGGCCGCCTCCGCCGCGCCCGCAATCATCACATCGGCCGCGCCGCGGCGGATCATCTCTGCCGCCTCGCCGACGGCGTTCGTCCCTGTGGCACAGGCGGTGGCGAGCGACATGTTCGGGCCGCGCGCGCCGACGCGGATGGCGATCATCCCCGCGGCGCTGTCCGAGATCATCATCGGGATGAGGAACGGGCTGACGCGGCCGGGGCCGCGCTCGCGCAGGGTTTCCTGTTCGGTGAGCAGAGTGGTAATTCCGCCGATGCCCGAGCCAATCAGCACCCCCACGCGGTCACGGTTGGATTCGTCAATGCTGAATTTGGCTTGCGCCAGCGCCTCGAGCGTAGCCGCGGTGGCAAATTGCGCGAACCGATCCATCTTGCGTGCTTCACGCGCGCCGAACATTGCCGCGCCGTCAAATCCCTTTACTTCGGCGGCGAACTTTGTCTTGTGCCTGCTGGCGTCGAAATGAGTAATGGGGGCCGCGCCAGATTTCCCCGCGAGCAAGGCGCTCCACGTTTCTGCAACATTATTCCCGACGGGACTCACGCAACCCAGACCCGTCACGACCACACGTTTTCTCATATATGCTCCTCAATAAAAAGCAGGACAAATTGGCAATTTGTCCTGCTGGATTATGGCAGTTATAACA
>DYKX01000205.1 GCA_020722375.1 Anaerolinea thermophila | reverse complement strand
TGGTAGCGTCCGAGGGATTGACCGATGAGGTTGGACATGATTACGCTCCTCCGCGTGGTTTTACAGGATCAATCGTCGTTGATTTTGTTGTATACTTAACTCAAGGTCACAATGAAAGATACCGTTCCCGAAAACAAGGATGAAATTCGCCAATATATAGAAAATGCCGTGGAGATGCTGGCAGTGGCAGAACAGAACGCGCAAAGCGGCTTCCATTCCTCCGCCGTCAATCGCGCTTATTATGCCATCTTTTATGCCGCCAATGCAATGCTCGCGACCATCGGCGAAGCGCGCAGTAAACATAGCGGGGTGATCAGTCTGTTCCGCAACCGCTTTGTGCGGAGCGGTGAATTTCCTGCTGAGATGAGCGATATTTATGGAAGAATCATGGATAATCGCCAGCGCGGTGATTATGATCTCGGCATGGGTTTTGACGAGGAACTAACCGCGGCCGATATTGAGGATGCGCGTCGTTTTGTGAACATGGTGAAACAATGGCTGAAAGAGAAAAACTTGCTTTAGCGCAACTGTCCGCTTCTGAAGCGGAGGCTGTCCGTGTGTTTGTGAGAAGCCTGAATGTGCGCTTCCCAGAGATGATTACGCGGGTCATTCTATTTGGCTCGAAAGCGCGAGGGGACAGCCGCTTGGATTCCGATATTGACGTGCTGGTGATCGTCCGCCGCGAAGACTGGCGTCTTAGTAACGCGATCAGCACCCTGGCGGCGCGCATCTCGCTTGAAAATGGCGTTCTGCTCGGACCGATCGTCATCGGGCAGGAACGCTGGGAGCGCATGGAGCGCGAAAGGTTTTCGTTGTACCGCAACATCATTAAGGAAGGTCTTGTTCTGGAAGAGGCTGGGGGCATATTGCCATTTGCATGAAAAACGTCAAGGGATTCCCATCAGGATGCTCTTCGCGCGAATGGCCTTGATTGCCACATCACGGCGCCCACGTGACACGGAAATCGTACACATTGCCGCCGGTGTTGGTGACCTGAATCATTTCCCCAGTAACGATGGAAATAATGAACACATCGCCAAAGTCAGGGCCGCTACTTTCATTCTGGCTGGAGACGAAAGCCAGCCATTGACCATCTGGTGAAAAACATGGGCCGCGCGACCACTTTCCATCGCCGCTCCACGTGATTTGCCGCCTCTCGGAACCGTCGCGCCGCATCACCCAGACCTCGGATTTTTCACTGGTCAGGTCGGATTGGAAAGCAATCCATTCGCTATCCGGTGACCAGGATGGGACAAAATCTTCATTGGCCTCACCAGCCAGTAAGGTGGGATTACCGCCAGAAACGCTTACCTTCCATACGCTGGCCGCCCATGGTTCCGATACCAGTTCAGAAAACGCAATCTCAGTCCCGTCTGGTGACCAGACAGGTACTACTGCGCCGCTTGTGCCATGTTTGATTCTATCCACTAGTTTTCCCGTGCGAATATCATAGACAGGGAAGTAGTTTTGGCCGGCAACACCGCAGATAACGCGGTTCCCATCCGGTGAGATGGATGGGGACTGATACTTCCCCATGAGCCGCGGCGAGCCGAGAGGATTGAGAGTCAAAGCATACACCTTGTCAAAATATAAATCGCCATAGGCCAGTGTGTTCCCATCGCGTGAGAACCACGGGGCATAGAAATAACTCGAGGAAACTTCGGGAGTAAAAAGGAGTTGAGGTTCACCGCTGTTTGCAAGATCCAGCCAATAAAGAAAGTTGGATGTGCTGGTATTGCGGACTGGAAAGGCCAACTTCCCCTGTTGCCAGGATGAGACGGCGGTTGGGGTGAAGGTGGGTGATTCAAGCGTGAATGTGATAGGGACAGACGTGACTGTTTCGGTAGGCGTGGACGACTCGACCGGCGCGGGACCGGCTTCGGGAGGGGCGGCCACGAACTCGGTCGGGGCGGACGGGGAGGCGGATCCCAACATTCGGACGGCGAACAGCCCCCCCGTCGCGAGCGCGGCGAGGCAGAGGAGTCCGATCAGTCCCGCGCCGATCCAGATCGTCCAGTTTTTGCGCGGTCGGATTTCGATAGTCGCGGTCTGTTCAATAAATGGCAGTTTTCCCTGTGCGAATGCTTCGAGCGAGGCGGCCATCTCGCCCATCGTCTGGAAGCGGTTGGACGGGTCGCGCGCCAGGGCTTTGATGAGGTGATTCTCCACCGCGCGCGGCAGGGACGGGACAAAGGCGGTGGGACGCGGGAGAGGCTCGGTGTTCTTCTTGAGCATGATGGCCATGGGCGTATCAGCCTGGTAGGGACGGCGGCCGGTCACCATTTCGTAGAACACAACGCCCAGCGCGTAGACGTCCATGCGCGCATCAATGGAATGGCCGAAACCCTGCTCGGGCGCCATGTAATCGGGTGTGCCGATGCCAACGCCGGTGCCGGTGAGATCGAGGGTTTCTTCGACATCGAGAATTTTCGCCACGCCGAAATCGGAGAGCATGGGCTGGCCGCTTTGGGTGATGAGGATGTTGGAGGGCTTCACGTCGCGGTGGACGATTCCCTGCTGGTGGGCGTAATCGAGGGCGCGGGCAATGGGAGCCAGCAGGCGCGCCGCATCCTGCCACGGGATGGGCCGGCCGTTGAGATGTTTTTTAAGTGTGCCGCCGGGCAGGTAGGGCATGACGAGGTAGGGCTTGCCGTCCTGCTCGCCGTAATCGGTGACCGAGACGATGTGCGGATGGTTCAGCTTTGCCAGCGCCTTGGCCTCGCGCTCAAAGCGTTTGAGGGTCTTGTCCATGGTGGCTGGCACGAGTTTCTCGGTGCGGATGACCTTAATCGCAACCTCGCGTTCCAGCCGCGTGTCGAGCGCCTTGTAGACGATAGCCATGCCACCCTCGCCGAGTTGTTCGAGGATGTG
>DYKX01000204.1 GCA_020722375.1 Anaerolinea thermophila | reverse complement strand
CTCTTCGCCAACCACCCCCAGATATGGCCGAATCACGGCGATTCCCAATGAGCCATAAATCTCCACCGCCGCGTTGTTGATTTTCTCCTCTGTTAGCATGTGCGAAATGCCTCCATCGCTGCCTCCAATGTTTTTTCAATGATCTCATCCGTATGCAGGATGGAAATAAATCCCGCTTCGAACTGCGACGGCGCGAGATAGACTCCATTCTCCAACATCTTCTGGAAGAATTTCCCAAACTGGATTTTATCCGCCGCCTTGACCGTATTCCAATCGACAGGCTTGGTCTCGCTGAAGAACGTGGTGAACATCGTGCCGACTCGCGTTTGCTGGATTGGGACTCCCGCGCGTTTTGCCGCCTCCCCGATTCCCGCTTCCAACCGACCCGCGGCCTGCTCCAGTTTCTCCCAGCATTTCTCTTCCCGAATCAGACTCAATGCCGCGATGCCAGCAGACATTGCTAACGGATTACCTGAAAGCGTCCCTGCCTGATACATCGGACCCGCAGGTGCGACAAGTTGCATGATCTCGCGCCTGCCGCCATACGCACCGACAGGGAGTCCACCACCAATGACTTTACCCAAAGTTGTAAGGTCAGGCTTGATGTTGTAGAGAGTCTGCGCGCCGCCCTTGTGGACGCGGAAGCCCGTCATCACTTCATCGAAGATCAAAACTGTTCCGTGCTGCGTGGTGAGTGAGCGTAGTCCTTCCAAAAATCCAGGCAACGGCGGGACGACGCCCATATTGCCCGCCACAGGTTCAACGATGACTGCCGCGATCTGATCGGGCCATTTTTTGAACAAGGCTTCCACCGATTCGAGATCGTTGAAATTTGCCACCAACGTATCCGCCGCGACCGTGCTCGGCACGCCAGGCGAATCGGGCAATCCCAATGTCGCCACGCCCGAGCCCGCCTGCACCAACAGCATATCCGCGTGACCGTGATAACAGCCGTCGAACTTGATGATCTTCTCGCGCCTGGTATAGGCGCGCGCCAGCCGCAGCGCCGACATGGTTGCTTCCGTGCCTGAGTTGACGAAGCGAATCATCTCGATGTTCGGCATGAAGTCCATGATACTCTTCGCTAGTTCGATTTCCAGCGGACTCGGCGCGCCGTAGGAGGTTCCCATCAGCGCGGCTTCTTGAATGGCTTTGACCACATCAGGATGCGCGTGTCCCGTGATGAGCGGTCCCCACGAAAGGACGTAGTCAATGTAACGGTTGCCGTCCGCATCGAAGAGATAGGCCCCTTCGCCGCGTTGGATGAAGAGCGGCTGTCCGCCCACGGCGCGGAAAGCGCGCACGGGCGAGTTCACGCCGCCAGGAAAGACGGTTTGGGCTTCTTGAAAGAGGGAAATGGATTTGGTGATGTTCATAAGTTCCTTGAGATTAGAGATTAGAGAGTAGAGAGTAGTGATTAGAGAGTAGTGATTGGAGTGAGACTATTCTCTACTCCTCTGCTCTCTTGTATCTTGTTTACTGCCACTTCTCCCGAATGAATGCAATCGGGAATTCCGATGCCGCGATAGCCGTTGCCCGCCAGCGCGAGGCTGGGGTATTTTTCGAGGGCGGCGTCAATGCGTTTGAGAATTTCTGGATGACCAAGATTGTATTGCGGCATGGCTTTATCCCATAGGTAGACGCGCGAGAAAATTGGTTTGGCGGTGATGCCGAGCGTGAGTTTCAATTCTTCCTGTGCCAGTTCAATTAATTCATTTTCATCCCACGGAATGTCCTGACCTGCGCGCCCAACGAACACACGGATGAGGGCGTACCCTTCAGGCGCGCGGTGCGGGAATTTGGTGGATGTCCAGGTGCAGGCGAGGGCTTTGCGTCCTTCGCGGCGCGGGATGACGTAGCCGTAGCCGTCCAACTCGCGGGGCACGTCGCTCAGGCGGTAGGCGAGGGAGACGGTGGCGGTCGAGGCGTAGGGAATGCTTTGGAGGGTCGCGCCCAGCTCGGGGTCGAAGGAGGCGAGGAATTGGGCGGAGACAAAGGCTGGGGTGGCGAGGATCAGTGAATCGGTGTCAAGTGTTTCGGTGTCAAGTTTCAAGTTCCACGTTCCACGTTCCACGTTACGGGTTACGGAGGTTACGCGGGTGTTGAGTCGCATTTCGACTTTCGACTTTAGACTTTCGACCAATGCTTCAACTATTTCCGCGAGACCTGTCGTAGGCGTGAGAAACGCAGAACGAGAGCCAGGACTGACAGGTGTTTTTTTTCGCATCTGCAACGCGCCGCGCGCGAGACTGCCGTATTTGAGTTCGAGGTCGCGCAGATAGGGGAAGGTGGAGGCGAGACTGAGCGCGTCGCCGTCGCCCGCGTAGATGCCAGACATGAGCGGCTCGATGAGATTCTCATACGCTTCGCGCCCCAGCCGACGGCTGACAAACGCGCCGAGAGATTCATCGCCGTTGACGTTTTTCGCGGGGAGCAGAAAATCGAGTCCCATGCGCGCTTTGCTAAACCACGAAACCAGCCCTGACTTGAGAATCGCCTGCACGTTGGTGGGAATCATCATGGCAAGACCATCGGGCAAGGGCAGCAGGCGATTACGATTCAAAACGTACGTGTTTTTCTTGTTCGGGTTCGTGCCATGCAGACGCTCGCCGAGACCAAGTTCCTTGCACAGCGCAACGCCCCAGGTCTTGGTGGCAAGAAAGGTGTCGGGTCCGCCTTCGATGATGAAATGACCGCCATCGAAAGGGACGCGGTCGGTGGCAATCTTGCCGCCCCAGCGCGAGTCGGATTCGAGGAGGGTGATTTCTGAATATTGCGTGTTGCGTGTTGCGTAGTATGCGGCGGATAGTCCAGCAATGCCACCGCCGATGATGGTTAGTCTCATAGTCTGATAGTCTCGTAGTCTGATAGTCTCGTAGTCTGATAGTCT
>DYKX01000203.1 GCA_020722375.1 Anaerolinea thermophila | reverse complement strand
ACCATCAGACTATTAGACTACCATGCCCAAATCCCGCGTCGCGCTTGCCATTTTCATCGCCATCCTCGCCGTTTCCACCGCCAGCATCTTCATCCGATTCGCGCAACAGGATGCGCCCTCGCTGGTCATCGCGGCGATACGTCTCACCCTCGCCAGCCTCGCCCTCGCTCCCTTTGCCCTGTTCCAACATCGGGACGAAATCCGCTCGCTCACGCGCCGCGAGTGGCTTCTCGCCGCCCTCTCAGGCCTCTTCCTCTCCATCCACTTCGCCTCGTGGATCACCTCGCTCGAATACACCACCGTCGTCTCGTCGGTCGTCCTCGTCAGCACGGGGCCGTTGTGGGTCGCGCTCCTTTCCCCCGTCTTCCTCAAAGAGACTCCCTCGCGCTGGGTTTGGATCGGCATGACTCTCGCCCTCCTCGGCGGACTTATCGTCGGACTGGGCGACTCCTGCACGCTGGGTCTCGATACGCTCCCTGTGGTCGCTACTCGACCAGCGTTCCCCCTCGCCTGCCCGCCTCTTTCTGACCTTTTAGCGGGTTCCGCTTTCTGGGGCAATTTCCTCGCCCTCCTCGGCGCGTGGACGGTGGCTGGCTACCTGATGATTGGACGCAACCTGCGCGCCAAAATCAGCCTCGTCCCCTACATTTTCATCGTTTATGGGATTGCGTCCATCGCGCTTCTCGGATACGTGGCAATCGCAAAACAATCCCTCCTTGGCTACCCGCAATTGACCTATCTCTGGATGCTCTGTCTCGCCCTCATCCCGCAACTGATTGGACACTCCACCTACAACTGGGCGTTGCGTTACATGCCCGCCTCGCTGGTATCCATCACCACGCTCGGCGAACCGATTGGCTCGGCCATTTTGGCATTTTTCCTCCTCGGCGAGTCTCCTTCTGCGCTGACATTATTTGGCGGCATGTTTATTCTGATGGGAATTTATCTGGCGTCCATCACAAAAAACGGCCATTGACATTTTAGCCCATCTGTTCTAATATTGTTTCATGGACACAATCGGACGCCTGAAACTGCTCTCCTCTCAAATGTCCTTCGAAGCAGATGTGGAAAATCGCGGGTCGGGTGGTCTCGATACGTCGCTCGGAGTACCTCGCGACTACTCGACCACCGACTCCTCTCCGCAAAAACCTGCCTGTTTCACGCCCAAAGAAAAAGACCAGGCCTTCGTCCACCCTGCGCAACTCCCCAACGGAAAACAGATCCTCCTGCTGAAGACCCTGCTTTCGTCCGCCTGCGAACGGGACTGTTTCTACTGTCCCTTCCGCGCGGGACGGGATTTTCGCCGCGCCACCTTCAAGCCCGAAGAATTTGCCAACCTGTTCGCCAAACTCAATCAATCCCATGCGGCGGAGGGACTCTTCATCAGTTCAGGGCTGGCGGGCGGAGGCTCGCGCACGCAAGACAAATTGCTCGACACCGCCGACATTTTGCGAAACAAACTCGGCTTCCGCGGTTACATCCATTTGAAGATCATGCCTGGCGCGGAGAAAGCACAGGTCTTTCGCGCCATGCAACTGGCAGACCGCGTCTCGATCAACCTCGAAGCGCCAAACACAGATCGTCTATCCCGCCTCGCGCCGCACAAAATCTTCCTTGAGGAACTGCTCCAGCCTCTCCGCTGGGTGGACGAAATCCGCAAGACCGTCCCCGCCTACAAAGGCTGGAACGGGCGCTGGCCCTCGTCTGTGACTCAATTCGTGGCAGGCGGCGCGGACGAATCCGATCTCGAACTGCTGACGACCACCGAATGGCTGCACAAAAATGTCCATTTGAGCCGCGCGTATTTTTCTGCGTTCTCCCCCATCCCCGATACGCCGCTCGAAAACAAAGCCGCGACGCATCCCCTGCGCGAGCATCGTCTGTATCAGGCCTCGTTCCTGTTGCGTGATTACGGATTCGACCTCGAGGAACTTCCCTTCGTGGACGACGGCGGCAACCTTCCGCTCGCGTCCGATCCCAAACTGGCATGGGCGCGGGAAAACCTGTCCGAGCGGCCCGTGGAAATCAATCGGGCAGAGAAACGCGATTTGTTACGCGTCCCGGGCATCGGTCCGAAAGGAGCCGAAGCCATTCTCCGCGCGCGGCGTGAGGGACGTCTGTTCGAATTGTCCAATTTGCGAAAACTCGGGGTTGCCGTCCAGCGAGCCGCGCCCTTCGTGCTGGTCAATGGGCATCGAAGCCCGACCCAAATTTCAATGTTCTGATTTTTTCAGGCTTTGATAAGCCCCCACCCACGGTTTTCCGAGACGGTGGTTATCGCTGACCTGAATCTTGCCCAGTTTTCCCGCGATCTGTGGCAGGAGCATGGCGACGGCGCCCCAGTCGTCAGCCAGGACAGCCGATTTCATTTTTTCAGCGGTTACGCCCGCCCACATCCATTCCATGCGGAATTTGTCGGCTTTGACCCAATAGTCGCGTTTTTCCCACGCGGCCACCGAGGCGTCGATCCCGTCCGCGATGGCGGATAATGCCAGGGCGATGAACGCGGCCAGGTCGCGCGCGGCCGCTGTCGGTTCGGATTGTTTCGCCAATTCCCGTATGGCAAGTACGATGGCTTTGGTCAGTCGGGTTCGGTCTTTCCCCACAGAGTCTGGATTGATAACGCGGCTCAAAGAAATTCTCCAATGTCAAGGCTGTGAAACGCGGCGGGATTATACCTGCAAAAAACCTTGCTTGACAATCCATTCATCCGCTAGTAAAATTCCGCACGCTTAACAACCGAATAAGTCTGGCCGAGATAGCTCAGTTGGTAGAGCACGCGACTGAAAATCGCGGTGTCCCCAGTTCGATCCTGGGTCTCGGCACTCTCGGCCAGAACGCAAGGCCGAAACCGCGGGCGTGGTTCAGTGGTAGAACGTCTCCTTGCCAAGGAGAAGGTCGTGGGTTC
>DYKX01000202.1 GCA_020722375.1 Anaerolinea thermophila | reverse complement strand
ACAAGTAAACAAGTAGACAAGTAGACAAGTAAACAAGTAAACAGGTTCCTAACCCGCATCTCCTATTTCGCCTTCCATCCCATGAAATCCTTTCTCATTTCCCGCCTTCATTCCATCCGTCATGCGTTGCGCGGCTGGTGGTACGTGATGCAGACCCAGCGTAACGCGTGGATCCACGCGGTCGTCGCCACGATTGTGTTAATCCTCGGTCTCTGGCTGGGACTGCCCGCCCGCGATTGGGCTGTCCTCATTCTCACCATCGCGATGGTCTTCGCGGCGGAATTCATCAACACCTCCATCGAGGCGGTTGTGGACCTGGCGACGAAGGAGCATCATCCGCTGGCGAAGGTGGGCAAGGACGTGGGCGCAGCCGCCGTCCTCATCGCCGCGCTGGCTGCGGTGCTGGTGGGGTTGCTCATTCTCGGTCCGCCGTTGTGGGAACGGATCACTCAACTGATTACTGAAAACTGATCACTGAAAACTGGAGTTACCATGACTTTATCGTTTAAATTCGGGACAGTCGGTTCGCCGATTGGGACACCCAGGAAGCCGGGCGGATCGGTCGGCGCCATCGAGTTCAGCAAATCCATCGGACTGGACGCGCTGGAGTTGGGCTGGGTGCAGGCGGTGCGCGTCAGCGAGGAGACTTGCGCGGCGATCAAGAAAACCGCCAGCGAGCAGGGAGTCGCGCTCAGCGTCCACGCGCCGTACTTCATCAATTTGAACGCGGATAAAGAGGAGTGGCCGAAATCGCGGAAGCGTCTCATGGACGCGGCGCACTATGGTCATCTGGCGGGGGCGACGGATATCGTCTTCCACCCGGGGTCCTATTTTGGCCGCGACCCGCGCGAGGTCATGAAAGCCGCGCTGCCCCGTTTGGAGAAATGCGTCGTCGAGTTGCGGAAGGCGGGGAATCCCGTCACGCTCCGCCCGGAGACGATGGGCAAGTCCGCCATGCTCGGTTCGCTGGAAGATACGCTGGAGATGTCGCGGCAGGTCGCGGGAGTCCAGCCGTGTCTGGATTTCGCGCACCTGCACGCGCGTCCCGGTGATGGGACGATGAACACATACGACGAGTGGTCGCGCCTGCTGGAGGCGTATGCCGAGACGCTGGGCGCGCAGGCGCTGACGAGTCTGCACATCCACCTTTCGGGCATCGAGTATGGGCCGAAGGGCGAGAAGAATCACCTGCCGCTCGAAGAGGCAGACCTGAAATGGAAAGACCTGTTCAAGGCGTTGAAGAAGTTCGGTTGCGGCGGGCGGATTTTGTGCGAAAGCCCCGTGATGGAGGAGGACGCGCTGCGGATGAAGAAGGTGTGGGGGAGGTAGTTGGGTGGTCGCGTAGTCGGATGGTCGCGTAGTCGGATGGTCGCGTAGTCGGATGGTCGGTAACTGGTAATTGGTAAATGGAAAGCCCCTGAAGCGGAGAGCCTTCAGGGGCTTTGTTGTTTGAAGAAGCGTTACATTACAGCCCCCACTTCAAACTTTTGGCAAAGGGAGCGAGCGTCAGGTGCGGGCGGCCATCGAGGTAGACGATCTGGGCCTGTTCGCCCGGAGCCATCGGCGTTGATGAGCAACAGTTGGTTGTTGGAGATGTAAACGACTCGCCCGTCATTTTGATTCACGTCGAAGGAATCCACGTCCGCAGGCTCGGCGGTGATCTGCCTGCGCGTCGTCCCGTCTTTTTCGCGGCGGAAGATCTGCGCGTGCGCGGCCGCGTCGGGGGCGAGGAAGTAGAGGGAACGCGGCAACCGGCTCGGGGTCGGGGTGGAGGCGGGCGCGTTCGCGGTCAGCGCGGCCATTGTCTGCGCGACGATGGCGTTCACGTCGGGAGTCGCCTGCGGCGTGGAAGCGGGTCCCGCACACGCGATCAGCAGGGACGCGAAGAGAGCGATAACAATAAAGCGGACGGATTTCATGGGTCTCCAAAATTAGACTTGTTCGTAGCGTTCCACCGGGACGACGAAGAGGGTGGCGCGTTTCTCGCCGGGTTTGCTCTCGCCCAGGCTTTCGCGCAGGACGCGGATGGCCGCGTCCACGTCCGCGTCGTCCACGCCGATGAGCAGGGTGGCCACGCCGGAGCGCAGGAACCCGCCCGTGGAGGCGATGCGCGTGACGCGGAAATTCTCGGCGGTAAGCGCCTGTGTGACAGGGTCGGCGTTGTGGTCTTTGACGATGACGATGATCATTTTCATGGCTGCGTCTCCTTTACTACTAAAACCTGACATGTCTCATCCGCGCCGTGATCATTTCGATTCTTTCGGATACGATAAGCCTTGTCAATCGTGGCTCCGCGGAGACATGTCAGGTTTCCAGATTCCGTTTAAATTTCCTCGTAACGTTCCACAGGCAAAGCCAGCACGGTCGCGCCGCCCACCGTCACGGGGACGGGCGCGGGCAGGGGCAGGGGCGTGCCTTCCATGGGCAGGGTCAGGTATTCCACGCGCTGGCGGCAGGCCTGGCGCAGAATGATCAATGCTTGTTCTTCTTCAGTTTTGGGCAGGCCGATCAGTATCGCGGCGTTTCGGCGACCGAGGAAGCCGCCCGCGCTGGAAAGGTAAACAACGGGCGCATTCACTTCTTCGAGCGCGTGCGTGGCTGTTTCAAGGTCCTGTTCCTGTACGACAGCCAACAGCAACAGGTGAATGGGGGGGGTGTTCATCTCCGGCGCCTCGCTTTCATTGGAAGGTTGAATATAGTATAGCGTATAAACTCTCCGGGGTGGCGCTGCCGGGTGGAACATTTACCGGATGTTAATCCCCGGCCTGCGTTTCCGAAAGGGGCCGCACCGCGTCGGTCAGAACTCATTGTAGGATTCGACCTCGAACACGAAGATCGTCGCCCCGTTCACGTTGACCTTGGCCTGCTTCGAAACGGGGATGGATGGGTCGTGCAGGCTGTTCAGAAATTCGACGC
>DYKX01000046.1:14911-19312 GCA_020722375.1 Anaerolinea thermophila | reverse complement strand
CGGGCAGCCTGGATTGGTCGCTGGACGGGAAATCCCTGCTGATCTGTCTCGGCCCCGCAGGCGACAAGAACGTCTTCCGCCTCGACCTTGAGACGGGGAACGCGTCCCAACTGACCTTTGGCGGGAACAACGCCTCGGCCTCCTACTCGCCTGACGGGCAGTACATCGTCTACAACTCGCTCCGCAACGACGGCCAGGCCGACCTCTTCATCATCCGCGCGGACGGCCACTCCACGCGCCTGCTCCTCGACAATCCCGAACCTGATTGGCAACCCGTGTGGGGGCCGTAGCATCCATCAAGCAGTTATAATAAGCGGGAGAGACATTTTATGAACACAACAAAATCCGTCAACGGCGTTACAATACGATTGCCTGATGAACGCTGGATTCACATTTCGGAAGAACACGCGGAAATGGCAGGGTATCTCTACGATGTTCTCGAAACAATCCAGGAACCGTTGGCGATTTTTGAAGGAAACGCGGGCGAAATGCTCGCCGCCCGCGAGATCGAGAAAGGAAAATATCTGATTGTTGTTTATCGAGAACTGGACAAAAATGATGGATTTATCATCACGGCTTTCCAGACGAAACGATGGAAACAGGTCGAAAGGAGAAAGAAATTATGGTCACGGTAAATTTGGAAAATGTGATGACATTTGTTCCACAAGTGTTGAAACTGCAACAGAACAATATATGGCTCTCTTACGATGAAGAAGCCGATGTGCTGTATTTGAATTTCAAGAAACCCAGTCACGCGGACGATTCGGAGCTGCTGGATAACGATGTGATTGTTCGATATGAAGACAAAGAGGTGGTTGGCCTGACAGTTTTGAACGCCAGCAAGAAAGTAAAATGACTTCCATCTACCGCGCCCTCTCCGAAATCGAAGCCAATAACGAATCCGCCGCGCTGTGCACAGTAGTAAAAAGCGAAGGCTCCACGCCGCGGCATGTGGGCAGCAAGATGCTGGTCTATCCCAATGGAACGTTCATCGGCACGATCGGCGGCGGGGAATTGGAAAACCGCGTCAAGGAAGAAGCCCATTTAGCAATCGTAGATTGCCAGCCGCGCCACCTGCATTACAACATGTCCGACCCGTCGCGCGGCGACCCAGGCGTCTGCGGCGGCCAGGTGGAGGTTTTCGTGGAACCGATATTGCCAGCCCCGATGGTGATCGTCATCGGCGCGGGACACGTGGGCAAGGCAGTGGCGCACCTGGCCAAGTGGCTGGGATTCCGCGTGGCCGTCAGCGATGACCGCGCCGAGTTTTGTAACGAGGAGACTGTCCCCGATGCGGACGCGTATTACCCCGTCCCGATGGAGGAGTTAGTGGAACACGTCAAAGTGACGCGGCAGACTTATCTGGTGTTGACCACGCGCGGATCGAATGTGGACGCGGCAGGGTTGGGTCCACTCCTCGAAACGGAGGCCGCTTACATCGGCGTCATCGGATCGAAACGCCGCTGGCTGGAAACGGTCAAGGCGTTGAAAGCGCAGGGAGTCACGGAGGAAAAGATCGCGCGTGTCCATTCCCCCATCGGGTTGGAATTGCAGGCCGAAACGCCCGAGGAAATTGCGGTCAGCATCCTGGCGGAGATTTTGATGGTGAGGAATCGCGGAACGGGGAAGGCGATGAAGGAGAAGTGATCAGTCATCAGTCATCAGTTTTCAGTTTTCAGTAGCCCGAAGGGCTTTGTATGTGAGCGCGGGGATTGCATCCCCGCTGCGGCGCCAATCGCCGCGCGAATGCCATCGAAACCGAACAACCTCCCCGCCGCGCGCCGTCAGCCAGAAAAATGCCCCTCGTAACAGAACCCGCGCAAAGTCAAGAATGAGGCGCAACGTCCGCAGGAATTTTTCGTAGTAGAAATGGTTCTTGTAGCCGAAAGTCGGTTCGACTATAATGCAGGCGTTATCCAAGAAAAAGGAGAAAACTCATGGCACGGATTTTTGACGTCATTGAATACCCGAACGAAATGACCGATGAGATCGTTCATCGCTTCCCCGAAACGGGCATCGGCGATTTCCGCATCGGCTCGCAGGTGATCGTGCGCGAGAGCCAGAGCGCGGTCTTCTTCCGCGACGGGAACGCGCTGGACGTGTTCAAGCCTGGCCGCCACACCATCACCACCGCCAACATCCCGCTGTTGATCGACTGGATCGGCAAAGCCTTTAACGACCGCACGCCGTTCCCCGCCGAAGTCTATTTTGTTTCGCGCAAGGAATTCGCGAATCAAAAATGGGGCACGCCGCAGCCGATCCTCGTCCGCAACCCGGGCATGGGACTGGGCGTTGCGCTTTTGCAGGCGTTCGGCACGTACTCGTTCCAGGTGAAAGACCCGCAGCAGTTCGTGACGCAGATCGTCGGCACGCAGGGCGCGTATAAAACCACCGACATCGAAGAGCGGCTTCGCTCCATGCTCATCTCGAAGTTGCAGGATGTGCTCGGCGAGACCGCGCTCAAGAACGCCCTGGACATGATGAGCGGTATGAACGAGGAAATCGGCGCGGCTGTGCGTGCGAAGGCGCAGGACGATTTCGAAGCCGTCGGCCTCACGCTCAAGACCTTCTACATTGGCAACCTGAAACCCTCCAGCAAATCGGCGCAGGAACTGCGCGACATGGGCGTGCTCGACATGGCAACCTACACCCAATTACAGGCCGCGGACGCGATGCGCGAAGCGGCCTCCAACCCCAGCGGCGGCGCGGGCCTCACGGCCGGCATCGGCGCGGGCATGGGCATCGGCAACCTGATGCAACAGGCCACCGCAGGCGCCATGCAACAACCCGCAGGCGGCGCGAAGGCCGCCGTCCCCGATGTGATGACGCCCTCCGAAGCCGCGGCCTATCTCAAGGTCAGCGAAGAGGATGTGATGGAAGCCATCAAAGACAAGAGCCTCAAGGCCAGGAAAGTCGGCAAGGCCTATCGCATCAGCAAGGCCGCACTGGATGAGTATCTGTCAAGTTAGTTTTGCCTGATTGGCAACAAGGGAGTCTGGCTTCAACCAGACTCCTTTTTGATTCAGTGTAGCGCAATTTGCCAAATTGCAGCGGGACAAATTGGCAATTTGTCCTACAGGGACAAATTGGCAATTTGTCCTACAGATATTCCGACAGTTCCGCCATCACATCGTTGACGCAATCGAGGACGTCGCCTGCCAACACGGACGCGGCGCTTCCGACCTCGCTGAGAGCGGTCAGCCCCGCCTGCGCGTGGATCCACGCCCCGGCGGCCGCGGCCTCGAACGCGTCCACGCCCTGGGCGCGCAGGCCGACGATGATGCCCGCCAGCACGTCCCCTGTCCCTGCGCGGGCAAGCGCGGCAGACGCGAACGGCAGGACAGCGGTTCTCCCGTCAGGCGCAGCGATGACGGTGAACGCGCCTTTCAGGACGACGATGTGCCCCCAATCTTTCGCGTATTTCTCCGCGACAAATTCGCGGTTGTTTTGAATATCGTCTTTGGATAAGCCCGTCAGCACGGACATCTCGCCTGGATGTGGCGTCAACACCGTCAGCGCGGGGAGTTTCGTGTGCCAGTCGGGAATCTGCGCGAGGAGTTTCAGACCGTCGGCGTCGACCACGAGCGGCGGCAATTTTGCATCGAGGAGTTTGACGAGGAAATCGCGCGTGGTCTCTTCGAGGCCGAGTCCACAACCGACGAGGAGGGCGGTGGCGCGTCCGAGATTCCGTGCGACGGTGGTCGCGCCCGCTCGGGCGATGAATCCGTTTTCGTGCGGGAGGGGAATCCACGTGGCTTCGGGGAGTCCCCCCGCGAGCGCGGCGTGCAGAGGCGATGGGACGGCCAGCGTGACGAGTCCCGTGCCGACGCGATAAGCGGCTTTGGCGGAGAGGCAGGCCGCGCCCGTGTAGTTGACCGATCCAACCGCGAGGAGGGCGGTGCCGAACGTCCCTTTGTGAGAGTCGGAGGGACGCGGAGGCAGTTGGTCCGCGACCCACCCAAAGTCAGGAACGAAGCGAGGGAGGTCCGTCAGCGCGGGGAGGTCGGGAGGGAGTCCGATGTCCACCACGTCGAGTTCGCCCACAAGGTCGAAGGCGGGGAAGCGGAGCAGTCCCTGTTTGACGCAGGCCATCGTGACGGTGAGGTCGGCGGGGAGGGTTTCGTCGGCGGCCGCGCCTGTGTCGCAGTCCACGCCCGAGGGACAATCTACGGCGACAATGAAGGGCGGCTCGTCGAGCGAGGCGAGGATGGATTGCACGCTGAAAAGCAGGTTGGCGATTTCGGGTTTGAGCGGGAGTTGGATGCCCGTACCGAGCAGGCCGTCGAGGAGCAGGTCGGCGGTTTCGAGGAAGGCCGCGAGGGAATCGGATTCGTCATCTTCCTCGGCGAGGAGGATCTCGCCGCCCGCGTCGAGGAGGCGTTGCGCGAGATTGTCGTTTTT
>DYKX01000046.1:9571-14811 GCA_020722375.1 Anaerolinea thermophila | reverse complement strand
TTTCAAGTTCCAGGTTTCAAGTTCCAGGTTTCAGGTGTCAGGTTTCAAGCAACGCAAGGCACAAAGGTTCGCACTACCAATGGCTGTATAATACTCCAAAATGAATGCTTCCCAAATTTGCATCAGGGATGCGCGAGCGGTGCGCTGGGGTTTGGGGGAACCGTCCGCGAATGGGGAACGAATAAACGAATACCGACCGCTCGCCCATTCGTTCATTCGTTTTAAATTCGTGAATGGTTCGTCTCATCGCTAAAGGAGAAAATCCATGTCCCCTGTCCGCATTTCAAAACTTGAATCAGGCGTCCGCGCTGTGATGGACTTCAACGAGGCATTCAACTGTCACGATGTGAACGGGATGATGAGTCTGGTCAGCGAAGATACCGTCTTCGAGAACACGTCTCCCGCGCCCGACGGGACGGTCTACAAGGGGAAGGAGGCGGTGACGCAATTCTGGCGGGAGTTCTTCCGCGAGTCGCCGCAGGCACATATCGAGATCGAGGAAATTTTCGGCATGGGATTCCATGTGGTGATGCGTTGGAAATATTCGTGGGGAGAAGGTCACGTCCGCGGCGTGGATGTGTTTAAACTCAAAGATGGGTTGATCAGCGAAAAGTTATCTTATGTGAAGGGGTGAGACGGTACACGGAAATTAAAAAAATCCGTGAAATCCGTTACATCCGCGTAATCCGTGTACAAAAGAATCAGCCCCATAAATCGCGCACAATCTCTTCCAGCCCCAATTCCAGCAATTTTTCTTTCGACGGTTTCCCCGTCACCTTATCCCATCCCCGCGCATCGTAATAGGCTTCGAGCATCTCCTCGAACGGGATGACGTACCCCGCCGCGCCGCCGTTGGGAAGCGGTTCGAGCAATCCCTTCGGCAACTTATCGTTGGCGCGCGTCAAGCCGAGACGGTTGTTGATGGCGCGCTTCAGATTCCAGCCGCGCTCGCCGCTTTGCATCATGTCTTCGATGGTCCAATTCAATCCACAGGCGGAATTGATCAAATCCACCATCGTCTGCGGCGGGACGTTGGCGAAGATGCACATCACCAACGCGTTGAAGACCGTTCGCCAGTTTTGATGGATGGCGACGTTGGCCGATTTCTCCGCGCCCGCCTGACGCTCGTAAAACTGCAAACCGATGGATTCCTCCGTCTGCCCCCATTCCACGAAGAAATAATCGCTCTGGTTGTGGCACGCCCCGCGCGGACTGGTAGCGTACACCAGCGCCATGCCCGAAACGCCGCGCGGATCGTGGTAGGCCACTTCCAGCCCGTTGACTTGAATCGCCTCCTCCTCCGCGTGGAAATGCTTTCCCAACGCGCGCGAGCCGCGCGCCAGCAACTCGCCGAATCCCTCGCGGCGCGCCGTCAACCGAAGCAGGTTTGCCACCGTCTCCTCGTCGCCCCATTTCAAAATGATGCCGCCCGTGTCCTTCTCGGAAATGATGCCCTTGTCGAACAAATGCATCGCCATTCCTATGGTATTGCCTGCGCTGATCGTGTCCATGCCAAGGCGGTCGCATAGATCCATCAGACGCACAATCGCGCCCAAATCACGGATCAACAGGTTCGGCCCAAGCCCGACAATCGTTTCATACTCTGGCCCCTTCTGCTTCCCCGCGCCAACATCCACCACGCGGCCGCAGGCGATCACGCATCCGTGACAGGCGCTCGTCCCGCGCAAGATCGTCTCGGCCATCGTCGAGCCAGAGACCTTGTCCACGTTGTCAATTTCGCCGAGTGTGTAATACCTCTTCGGCATCGAACCGAGATAGTCGGCATAATCCGTCACACCCGAAGTGCCCAGCGCGTGCAACACCGTGGATTGGTTGTCCGCCTTCAACGCGCGGTTGGCCGCCGAGCGGATCGCGTTGTATGCATCCGCGTCTGCCAGCGGAATTTTTTCGCTGCCCTTCACCGCGATGGCTTTCAGATTTTTCGACGCCATCACCGCGCCCAGCCCTGTCCGCCCCGCGGTTCGTCCGTGGTCACAGAAGATACCCGCGAACAGGACTCGATTTTCCGCGGCGGGACCGATACAAGCGACGCGCGCCCCCGCGACGCTCAACTCCTTTTTGATGGACTCCTGCGTCTGGTACGTATCCTGCCCCCAGACATGCGCTCCCTCGCGGACCTCGAGGCGGCCTCCGTTTAACCAGAGGTACACTGGCCCCGAGGCGCGTCCCGTGATCCACAAACCGTCGTAACCCGCGAAGCGCAGTTCGGGGCCCCAAAAGCCTCCGCAGTTGGATTCCGCCCAAAGTCCAGTAAGAGGCGAAAGCCCGCAGACGACGAAGCGTCCCACCGTCGGGCCGAGAGTCCCGCTGAGAGGGCCGTTCAAAAACAGGAGCGGAGCGTCTGTCGAAAACGGATCGAGGTCCCGCGTGAGCGAGGAATAAAGGAGGCGCGCCGCCAGCGACGCGCCTCCCAGGTAATCCTGCTGCCATTCTACGGGAATGGCGTATTCTCTTGTTTCCTGGGTGGTGAGGTTGATTTTCAGGATGGGTTGCATGCGGTCATTTTTGCAAAATTTGTGAGAGGAATAGTTTCGTTCGATCTTCTTTGGGATGTTTAAAGATGTCATCCGGGGCGCCGCTTTCGACGATCATCCCCTGGTCGAAGAAGTACATGCGGTCGGCAACGGCTTTTGCAAAACCCATCTCGTGGGTCACAACCAACATCGTCATGCCGGATTGCGCCAACCCGATCATCACGTCCAAAACTTCCTTGATCATCTCCGGGTCGAGTGCGGAGGTCGGCTCATCGAAGAGCATGATCTTGGGCTGCATGGCCAGGGCGCGCGCGATGGCGACACGCTGCTGCTGTCCGCCGGAAAGTTGGCCGGGAAATTTATTCACCTGCTCCGGGATGCCCACCCGCGTCAGTAACTGCGACGCCACTTCCTCGGCTTTTTCTTTCGTCCATTTGCGTACCTGGATGGGCGCCAGGGTGACATTCTGCATCACCGTCAGGTGCGGGAACAGGTTGAACTGCTGGAAGACCATCCCCGTCTCCATGCGGATTTTTTCGATGTTACGCACATCGTTGGTCAGTTCGATGCCGTCTACAACGATCTGCCCGCCCTGGTGATCTTCCAGGCGATTAATACAGCGGATGAAGGTGGATTTTCCCGATCCCGACGGCCCAAAGATGACGACCACTTCGCCCTTCTGCACGTCCATGCTTACGCCCTTCAATGCCTGAAAGTGGCCGTACCATTTTTGGACATCGCGCGCGACAATGATGGGGCTGTGACTGACAGATGTTTCGCTCATGCTCTTCTCCAAAACGGCGATTTTATATGGGTGTGTTTCACGTGTGCCTGCGTGCCTTCGGCACAGTGCAGGCAAATGAGTTGAGAGAAAGCCGTATTGCGTCCCATGGGGATGCTTCATGTTTCGTATTCCGTTTTGAAGGCTTACGCAATACGCAATACGCTGCAAGGCTTCAACTGAAATGAAATGCACATAAATTATATCATCAGCATTTGATTTCCCTGCGCGCGAATGAAGCCATAACAGGTTTTTCTTTTCCTCTTGCATTATTTCAATAATTCGTCTATGCTTAATTTGCCACGGGAGGGACAGGGTACCGCCCTGAAACTGCCCGGTCAGAAACGGCAAAACAATCACCAAGGAGAGAAGAGATGAAAAAACTGACATTTTTCTTCAGCGTATTGGCGCTTGCCAGCATGTTGCTGGCTTCCTGCGCCCCGAAAGCCACGCCGACCGCCGCGCCAACCGAACCGCCTGTTGTCGCGACCGAACCGCCCGCTGGCGGCTTGCCCGATTTGGGCGGCAAAACAATCGTCGTAGCCGTCGAAAACGCCTACCCGCCTTTCAACAGCATTGACCAGGCCAGCGGCCAGGGCGTGGGCTGGGATTACGACGCAGTCGCCGAAATCTGCAAGCGGCTCAACTGCGTGCCTGAGTTCAAAGAAGCCGCCTGGGACGGCATTTTCCCGGCCATGCAGGCGGGTGAATATGATATGCTGGCAGATGGCGTCACCTTTACCGAGGAACGCGCCCAGATCGTGGACTTCTCGACCCCCTACGTCGAAGTCAACCAGTATCTGTTGGTGCGCGCCGATGAGACTCGCACGATCGAGGAAATGAAGGCCGACGCGAACGCCAAGATCGGCACCCAGATCGGCACGACAAACGAGATCGCCGCCAAAGAGTATTTCACGGGCAAAGAGATCCAGTCGTTCGAGGATTTCGGCGCGGCCGTGCTGGCCCTGAAATCCAGCGACATAGACGGTGTTGTCATTGACAATATTGCCGCCGCAGGTTTCATGAAGGAGAACGAAGGCGCCTTCAAATTGGCGGGCCAAATTGCAACCGGCGAAACATTGGCATTCGTCTTCCCGCCCAACAGCGACTTGACAGACGCCGTGAATGCCGCCCTGGCCGCCATGCAAGCCGATGGCACGCTCGAACAACTCAACAAAAAATGGGGACTCATCCCGTAATCGGATTCCAAACCGTTTCTGACAACTGTGAGATGGGGGCTGCGCCCCCATCTCACAAAATATTTTCTCGCGGGAGTTGTCCATGGAATCGTCAAACACCTTTTCCAGCCCAAGCCTGATTCCGGGCGGCTGGAAAATTTCCAAGTGGCCCTGGTGGGCAATTGCGCTTGTTCTTATCGGATTGGCGGTCGTTTACCTGATCCTGGCTTCGCCGGATTATCATTCATCTTTCCTGTACCTGTTGCAAGGCGTCTACACCACCCTGCGGATCACCATATTTTCCTACCTGCTCGCAACGGTCATTGGCCTGTTTGTGGGGCTGGCGCGGGTATCCAAAAATGTTTTTTTCTTTAACATTGCCACCTTTTACGTGGAAATCATTCGCGGTATTCCCCTGGTTGTGTTACTTTTGTACATCGCCTTCGCGCTCTTCCCCGTGTTTGTAGAATTAACCAACGGACTGGGAGACTGGGGACTCGGCGTGATGCCTGGCAGCGGATTTTTCCAATCCATGTCCGAGTTCAGCATCCGGGCCCTGCCCATGGAGGGGCGCGCCATCATCGCCCTGGGCTTTGGATATGGAGCATACGAAGCGGAAGTCTTTCGCGCCGGCATTCAATCCATCGGCAAGGGGCAAATGGAGGCCGCTCGTTCGTTGGGGATGACGTATTTCCAGGCCATGCGCTTCATTATCCTGCCTCAAGCAATCCGCCGCGTATTACCCCCCCTGGGCAATGACTTTATCGCCTGCCTCAAAGACTCGTC
>DYKX01000046.1:0-9471 GCA_020722375.1 Anaerolinea thermophila | reverse complement strand
GCCGCGTATTACCCCCCCTGGGCAATGACTTTATCGCCTGCCTCAAAGACTCGTCCCTGGCAACCGTGCTGGCCGTGAACGAGTTGACCCAACTGGGCCGCATGTTACGCGCCAGCACTTTTCGCGTCCTCGAAGCGTTCAACATCATGGCCTTTTTATATCTCTCGATGACATTACTGCTATCGGGCGCAGTTCGTTGGATCGAGAAGAAGATGAAGATCGAGGAATAGACGGGAAGTCCGCAATGGAAACATCGTCCCGGAAAAATTGGATGGTCTCCCCGTTGAAAGCAGATGCGAAAACCAGCCGCGAATTTCTCGAATTGACACGAATCTTTCTTTTCCCATTCTCGAAAATTCGCGTAACACCTGCACCCCTGGCACTGCCCGCCACACTTGCACCGCACTGCGTGCGTTGCAGTGCAGGCGGGGCAAGTGCGCACCGAACGCACGAAGCCCCCGAAGCGCAGTGAAGCGGGAGTGCAGTGCAAGTGTTCGCGTTCCAAATCGGTCAATCTGTCAAGCGAATTTGAGAAAACCATAAAAGTCGGTGAGGTTGACTTTATCGAGCGGCAAGAATGTTATAAAAGTTGAACCATGGAAAGGAGGTGGTCGCTCTTCAACTTTCTTGCACGTGTAAGTCATTCGAACAAAATCAATAGAGGAGACAAACCACCATGAAAAAACTGTACGTTCTGCTCAGCCTTCTAATCGTCGCGTCGCTTACACTGACAGCCTGCGGCGGCGGAGGCCAGACCAGCGCCGACCTGCTCGCCGACATCAAACAACGCGGCTACATTCTCGTTTCTACCGACCCGAACTACGAGCCGCAGTCCTTCTTGAACACCGAGGGCAAGCGGCCCGCCGACACCAAATGCCCCGCCGACGCGCTGACCACCGCCGAAATGCAGGGCTTTGACGTGGATGTTGCCATCGCCGTTGGCGACGCGCTCGGCGTGGAAACCTGTTTCGCGACCCCCAACTGGGACGCGATTACCGCAGGCAACTGGGCCGACAAATGGGATGTCAGCATTGGCTCGATGACCATCACCACCGAACGCCAGAAAATCCTGAACTTCAGCGTTCCGTATTACTATACGCCCGCCGTCATTGCGGTCGGCAAAGACTCTGGCATCGCGTCGTTCGATGACCTGGCTGGTAAAGCCCTCTGCGCTGGCACCGCCACCACCTACGAGACCTGGCTCTCCGGCGGCGATCTTGGCCTGCCCGCCTCGTCCATCTACGCCCAGCCGCCCGCGGACGTAACCGTCGTCCCGCTCGAGACCGACCAGGAATGTGCGCAAGCCATCGCCGCAGGCCGCACCGACTTTGTCGGCTACGTCACCTCTGAAACCGTTGTAGACGCGAACATCGCCGCGGGCATGCCTGTTGTGAAACTCGGCTCCCCCGTCTACTCCGAGGATTTGGCCGCGGCCTTCGACAAGTCTGTCACACTCAGCGCCGACAGCCTGATCGCCGAAGTCAACAAGATTTTCGAAGCCATGCACGCAGATGGTACGCTCTCCGAACTTTCGCTCAAGTGGTTCGGCGTGGATCTGACCCAGGCCCCCAAATAATTCTACGCGTTTTACGCAGGGAAGCGGCGCGCACCGCTTCCCTGACTTTTTCCTGAAAAGGAATTTCCGATGAATCTTTTTTCGCAAAAAGAGAGCGCGCCGACATCCCACGTAGAATTACTCTACGCGGCATTCCAACGCAAGGAACGCATCTTCCGCATGAACGTGGGGATTTCCTGGGGCATCCTGCTTCTCCTTCTCGTTTTCCTGTTTAGCGGACAGGAATGGAGCGTGGCAGGCATTCCGTTCCATACCATCAAGGTGGATGTTGAATTCATCCGCGCCAACATACTGTTCATCGCGGGAGGCATTGGCGAAACCATCAAGATTTCCATCCTATCCATTATTCTGGCAATCCTCCTGGCTCTGTTAGCCGCGTTGGGAAGGCTCTCCAGATTTCCCCCGTTCTACGCCCTGAGCACTTTTTACGTCTCGCTCATCCGCGGGACACCGCTTTATTTGCAAATCTTCTTCTTCTTTCTTGCCCTGCCTCAACTCGGCATCATCCTGCCTGGACTGTGGGCGGGTGTGCTGGCCCTCGGCCTTAACTATGGCGCGTACATGAGCGAGACCTTCCGCGCGGGTATCAGTTCCGTCGGCAAGGGACAGCGCGAGGCCGCCATCGCTCTCGGCATGACCAACGGACAGTTGATGCGCCGCATTGTGCTTCCACAGGCGTTGCGCTTCGCCATCCCGCCGATGGGCAACGACTTCATCGCCATGACCAAAGATTCGGCATTGGTGGCCGCCACAGGTTTCGTGCACGAGTTGATGTGGCGCGCGGTTAAAGTTGGACGCGCTCAATTCCATAACCTCGAAGCCCTCATCATGGCCGCCATCTTCTACTGGGTGATGACGCTCCTTCTCACCGCCATTCAGAGCCGCATCGAAGCCCGCCTGTCAAGAGGAGACCGCTAGCATGAGCGCGCCTATCATAAAACTCACCAACCTGAAAAAGTATTTCGGACGACTGGAAGTGCTCAAAGGCATCAATCTCGAAGTGCAACCGCGCGAAGTGGTCTGCGTGATCGGGCGAAGCGGCTCGGGCAAAAGCACCATGCTCCGCTGCATCAACTTCCTCGAGGAGCCATCGGGAGGCACAATCGAGATTCACGGACTCGTCATTCCCGCGGGCGGAAAAGGCAAGGAACACCAGCGCCTCGTCCACGAGGCGCGCCTCGTGACGGGCATGGTCTTTCAGGAGTTCAACCTCTTCCCCCACATGAGCATTCTCGAAAACGTGATGGAAGCGCCCGTCACCGTCAAAGGCATGAACAGGGCCAAAGCCAAAGAGATCGCCGAGATGAACCTTGCCCGTGTCGGCATGTTGTTCAAAAAGGACGAATATCCCAACCGAATCTCTGGCGGACAAAAACAGCGCGTCGCCATCGCCCGCGCCCTCGCCATGGAGCCCAAGGTTATGCTCTTCGACGAACCGACCTCCGCGCTCGACCCCGAACTCATCGGCGAAGTGCTGGAAGTGATGAAAGGTCTCGCCAAAGAAGGCACCACCATGCTGGTTGTCACCCATGAAATGGGATTCGCCCGCGAAGTGGCCGACAGAATCGTAGTGATGAACGAAGGCCAATTGATCGAAGAAGGCACACCCAAAGAAGTCCTCGATCATCCCAAACAGAAACAAACACAGGCCCTGCTCGACCGTTATCGCTCAGCGAATAAATAAAACCAAATCGTCCAGCGTTTGCTGGACGATTTGCAAAGGGACGCTTCTCTGAAATAACAAAAGCGTGATTACAAAATCTCTCCTGTAATCTCGCGGGCACACCGCACAAAATCCAACACCGTCGGCACCGAACGCATCATCACCGCCATGTTCCCCTTCACCGACAGTTTACGCGTCAGCATGGCCTGCATCGGGTCGAGTTTTCCCGTCATGATGAGTTTGATATGATCGTAACTCGATGTCAACACAAAAGCGGCATTCTTTTCCGACACATCCTTGAGTTCGGCCACGCCGCGGCATTTCCCATGCCACAGATCGAGATAGAAAATCCTTCGCTCCTTTAAATTCCCCTGCGGCTCGATTGCCACGATTATATCGCCTTCCCATTTCCTGGCAATTTCCGCATAACGTTCATCGGCGTTGAGTTTTTCGTGCAATGCGTTCAACCACTCTATCGAAGGAAAAATGGCGCTCATGATTTTCTCCTCATCATTTTTAACAATTTTACCACTCACAGCGAGGCAGACATGACAGGTGCAGTCTACTTCAATCACGGGAAAGAGAGCGGACCCTGGGGCGACAAGATCACGCGTCTCGCGGACGTGGCGCGGGGCCGCGGCTTCGATGTCGTTTCCCTCGACTATCAGGGCATGGACGACGCGTCCGCGCGCGTGGACAAATTGCTCGCCTCGGACGCGCGGGCGGCAAATCCGCTCGTTTTGGTGGGGTCCAGCATGGGGTCGTACGTGGCGGCAGTCGCATCCGCCTCGCTCCGCCCGCGGGGACTGTTTCTCATGGCCCCCGCGTTTTACATCCCTGTCTTCCCAGTTCAGGAACCCATCCCCCACGCCGACTTCGTCACCATCGTCCACGGTTGGAACGATGAACTGATTCCATTCGAGAACAGCCTCCGCTACGCGTCCAAGTTCAAGACCGTCCTGCATCTCGTGGATGGCGACCACCGCCTGGGCAGTCAACTGCCATTGATCGCGACGTTGTTCGACGGGTTCCTCGCGCAACTTTAGTACCGCAAGATTTATCTTGCCTAGCGGAAGCAACATAAATGTTGCGGTACTGAAAAAAAATCCCCTCGCGGGGATTTTTGCTTGTGCGCTGGGAGGGACTTGAACCCTCACGCCTTGCGGCACATGGCCCTCAACCATGCCTGTCTGCCAGTTCCAGCACCAGCGCTTGAGCAGGCCGTATTATAATCGGCTTACTTTGCTTGTCAAGCAAGGATCTTGACAATCAGGTCGCAAAACAGGAGATATTATGACCCGCATAGTCGTTGACGCCATGGGCAGTGACAATCACCCTCGCCCCGATGTGGAAGGCGCGGTGATGGCCGCGCGTGAATACGGCGTGGAAATTATTCTGGTTGGAGACGAAGCAAAGATTCAGCCCGTGCTGGCCGCGCAAAACACAACGGGACTCTCTGTGCGCATTGTCCACGCGCCAGAAATGTTGACCATGGAAGACAAGGGCGAGGATCTGGCCTTTAAAGCGCGCCACAAGGACGCGAAAAACTCGATGGCGGTCGGCATTGACCTGGTGAAGCGCGGCGAAGCGGACGCGTTCGTCACCGCGGGCAACACGGGCGCGGGGATGGTCACCGCGCTGTTCCGCCTCGGACGAATCCGCGGCGTGGAACGTCCTGCGCTGGCGCCCATCTTCCCCACCGCCACAGGGACATGCGTGGTACTCGACATCGGCGCCAACCCCGATTGCGAACCTGTCCATCTGTTGCAGTTCGGTATCATGGGAAGCGTCTACGCCGAAAAAGTGCGCGGCGTGAAAAACCCGAAAGTCGGTCTGGTCTCGAACGGCGAAGAAGAGGGCAAGGGCAACCATCTTGTCAAGGAAGCGACACCGCTCTTCAAATCGTCGAAACTGAATTATTTCGGCAACGTGGAAGGCAAGGAAGTCATCGGCGGCAAAGTGGACGTGGCCGTGACGGACGGCTTCGTCGGCAACGTGATGCTGAAAACTTCGGAGGCGGTCGCCAAACTGATCGTGGATAAGATCAAGGAAGCCATCAAAGACGGCGGCCCGCTGGCGATGATCGGCGGATTGCTCGTCAAGCCCGCGCTTGGCAAGATCAAGAAACTGCTCGACCCCAGCGACCAGGGCGCGGCTCCCCTGCTCGGCGTGAACGGACTGGTCTTCATCGGACATGGCCGCTCGGACGCAGTCGCCATGAAGAACGCCGTCCGCGTGGCGAAGGATGCGGTTGAGTCAAATGTGCTTGAAGCGATGAAGTCCGCCATCGAGGAAAGTCTCAAAAAGTAGAAAACGCAAAACAAAATGAAAATCATCAAAAACGAAAAACTCATCAAACGCAATGCAAAGATCGGGCAGTATACCAACATCGCGGGCCTGCTTCTGGTGTTTGGCACCATCTTTTTCCTCTTCCAACTCACCCAAAACCCCGACTCTGCCACACAAACCAACACCTTCCTCATCTGGGGCATCCTGTTCCTGGGCATCGCCCTTTCGCAGATCAGCATGTACTTCGGCTCGCGCTTTGGCCGCCGTCCCGACGAGGCGCTCGACAAAGCCCTCAAAGGTCTGCCTGGCGAACATTCCATCTATCACTACACCTCCCCCGTCCCACATCTGCTGGTCGGCGCGTCGGGCGTCTGGCTGTTGCTTCCCTATTTTATTCGCGGCAAAGTAACCTGCAAAAAGAACCGCTGGCGCGTGGCAGGCGGCGGATTTGCCCAAAGTTACCTGCGCCTCTTCGGACAGGAGACCATCGGCCGTCCCGATCTGGAAGCCGATGGCCAGATAGCCTCCCTGCAAAAATTTTTCAAGAAAAAATTCAAAGAGGGAGAAGAAATCCCGCCCATTTCAGCCATCCTCGTGTTTCTGGATGAAAAGGTGGAAATCGACGCGGCAGACGCTCCCCTGCCAGCCCTCCAGGTCAAAAAACTGAAGGAGTTCCTCCGCAAGATCGATAAGGGGAATCAACTCCCACACGAGGATGTGGAACGCGTCAAGGCCGCGTTGACTGACGAATAGAAATTGTAGAGCGGGATAATATCCCGCCCTACGCTTCAAACCTGACCTTTCGCCTGCTCCCGTTTCGAGCAGGCTATTTTTTCACTTCGAACATATCTGGCAATGGATGGCACTGTCCGCAACCGATGTGTGGTTCAGGGACGGGGCCATTGCTCTTTTCGCACCACGCGTTGACCTGCACCTGCTTGCGAAAGCCCGAAAACAGCGAACGCGTCACCCGCGGCCGCAAACGGATGAACTGACAGGCGTTGGCGCGCCGAATCCCAGGCACGGGACAGGTGCGGCACAGAGACGCGTCCCATGCGAGGCCCGCGGCGTCCAGCAGGCGGCATTCTTCGCGGCTTCGCCCACGCAGGTAATCGCCGTAAAAATATTCACATTCAATTCCAGCGGGTGTTCTCATTCGACTCCTATGCAGAAAAAGAGAATTGGTAAAGCAGAATGCCCGCCGCAACGGACAGGTTGAGCGACGAGGCGCGTCCGTGCATGGGCAGGGAGACCGTCAAATCGCAGACGGAGAGTTGCGAGGCGGATAGCCCCTTTTGTTCGGAGCCGAGAAGCAGCGCCCACGGACGATTCGCCTGAACAGCACGATAATCGGCTTCCGCGTGGGCAGACGTGCCGATCAATTGTATTCCGCCGCGACGCGACCATGCGAGGAACTCGTCAAACGAGGTGCGGACGATGCGCTTCCAGAAGATCGCCCCCATGCTGGCACGGATCACGGAGGGATGAAATTCGTCCACGCCGCCATCGAGGAGGAAGAGCGCGTCCACGCCGACCGCGTCCATCGTCCGCAGGATGGAGCCGACGTTGCCAGGGTCCTGCGGCGAGACCAACGCGACAGCGGAGGAAACGTCCGCGGCGGAGAGGCCCGCCAGGGTCGAGGTTTGACGCGAGACGAGGGCAAGGAGTCCCGTGGGGTTGTCCTTGTCCGCGAGGGAGTCCATCACCTGCGATGAGACGGGTTGGGTCCGCACGCGATTCCTTTCGAGACGCGCGATCAGGCCGCGGGCAAAGTCGCTGGTAAGGAGGTCGGGTGCGTAAAGCACAGATTGGACATCCCAACCCGCTTCGACCGCCTCGCCGACATGATGAATGCCCTCGACGAGAAAGAGTCCCGATTCGGCGCGCGCTTTTTTCTGGCGCAGGGACCGCGCCTGTTTGATGAGCAGATTGGAAAGACTGGTGATGAGTTCGGGCATGGCCCCCATTGTAACAAAAGTCAGGCCCTAAAGGTCTTCGAGACCTTTAGGGCCAAATGTTCATTACGGAGCGACGACGGTCATCGAGCCGACCATGCCAGCCACGAAATGGCCTTCGGTACCGCAGACGATCTGATACTCGCCCGCTTCAGGAGCCGTGAACGTGGTGGTGGCGCTTTGACCAGGTTCCACTTCCACTTCCCAGTAGATGTTCTCTTCATCCTCGTCGCCAAAGTCTTCGCCGACGGTGGTGCCGAGTTTCATGATGACAAACTCATGGACGACCGCGCCCGAATTTTTGGCTTCGAGCGTGATCTCCTGACCTGCTGGGATGACGAAGGTGTCGGGATTGAAAGCGAAATCGGTAAATTCCACTTTCAAGTTGGTGGTGGGGGCATTGCCCGCGCCGCAGGCCGTCAGGACCAACGAGAGAGCCAGAACAGTTGCCAGTAACAGGGACGACTTTTTCATTTACATTCTCCTTTGGGTTGATAATTATTCGCAAGTATATTGGAAACAGGAGGTGATATTCAAGCGCCATAAAGGGTGATTTTTATGTCGCCCAACCCAGACCGTTAAATTAAAACGAGGCCCGTTCAAATGAACGAGCCTCTCTCAAATCTGGCAAAATCAACCGCCGCGAGCAGCCTTTGCTTCGTCGGTTTCGTTGGCCTTATAGCCAGGACCCGACTGGAAGTAGGCGGCGTTGGCTTCGATATCGGGAGTAAGGTCCACCACCTCGCCCGCCTCAAGTTGTTTGACGGAATCGAGCACGACCTTAACGCCATGATCGTTGGTGCCTTCATAATGACCCGTCAAGCCGACACGGGAGATGTATTCTCCGCCTTTGGCGGTGTAGGCCGCAGGGACGTCATCTGCGGGGAAGATGGCGTTGTACGGGCAGGCGGGAACACATGCGCCGCAGTCAATGCAGGTATCAGGGTCAATGTAGTACCAGGGGTGTTCGCCCTGCGGAACGCCAGGCACGATGCAGTCCACCGGGCAGACTTCCACACATCCGCTATCGCGCAGGCACAGACTGGTAATTACGTGAGTCATAAGGGGTCTCCTTTTTGGAAATTAAAAAGCCAGATAAGTTAATTATATCTGGCTTCCCGTTTATGACAAGAGAAAAATTGGACGGCAACTAACCGTTGAAGCGGCGCGCAACTTCATTCCAGTTCACCACGTTCCACCAATTGGTCACGTACTCGGCGCGGCGGTTCTGATACTTGAGATAGTAGGCGTGCTCCCAAACATCAATGCCAAGGACGGGGGTCAGTCCCTCGGACATGGGATTATCCTGATTGGCAGTGGAGACGATGGCGAGTCCGCTTCCCTTTTTGACGAGCCACGCCCAGCCCGATCCAAAGCGACCGTTGGCGGCCTTCTCGAATTCGGCCTTGAACGCGTCGAACGAACCGAAGGCCGCGTCCACCGCTTTGGCCAGTTCGCCCTTTGGCGCGCCGCCCGCCTTCGGAGCCATGATCTCCCAGAACATGGAGTGGTTCCACGATCCGCCGCCGTGATTGCGGATGACCGCGCGGATATCCTCGGGAACCGCGTTCAGGTCCGCGAGCAGAGATTCGAGCGATTTATTCGCCAGTTCGGGATGTTTCTCGATGGCGCCGTTGAGATTGGTGACGTAGGCCTGATGATGCTTGTCATGATGAATGGTCATGGTCTGCGCGTCGATATAGGGTTCGAGCGCGTCCACGGCATAAGGAAGTTTAGGAAGTTCGTAATACATCTTGTTTTCTCCTTGAGTTGGTGATGGCATTGTACCTGTTTATTTGTCAATGTCAAGAATTTGGATGATATTTATACAATTATCTAATAAATTTGACGCATTTCAGTGACCGGTAATCAGTTTGGAGACCTCCGAGACCAACATCTCGGAGGTTTTCGCACTTGCCTTCCCATCTTTTTCCATCTACAATCTCCCGCCAGACCATCCGACCATCAGACCATCCGACCATCCGACC
>DYKX01000201.1 GCA_020722375.1 Anaerolinea thermophila | reverse complement strand
ACTCTCTATTCATCTTATACCGAGGAAACAATGGCTGACGAAAAACTCCCCTCCCAAAAAGAAAACTACGCCGAGTGGTACAACCAGGTCGTGGTCAAGGCCGAACTGGCCGATTACGCCCCCGTGCGCGGCTGTATGGTCGTCCGGCCCTACGGCTGGGCGCTGTGGGAAAACATCACATCCTGGCTGGATAAAGAATTCAAAGCCACCGGGCACGTCAATGCGGCCTTCCCCACCCTGATCCCGATGTCGTTCTTCGAAAAAGAGAAGGCCCACGTGGAAGGCTTCTCGCCCGAGCTGGCAGTCGTCACCCACGGCGGCGGCGAAAAACTCGAAGAACCCCTGGTCGTGCGGCCCACGTCCGAGACCATCATCGGTCACATGTACGCCAAGTGGGTCAAATCCTGGCGCGACCTGCCGATCCTGATCGTGCAGTGGGGATCGGTGCTGCGCTGGGAACTGCGCACCAAACTCTTCCTGCGCACGACCGAGTTCTACTGGCACGAAGGCCACACCGCTCACGCCACCAAAGATGAAGCCATGGAAGAAATGTATCGCATCCTCGACATCTACGAGAAGTTCTGCTACGAGGAAGCCGCCATCCCGGTCATCAAAGGCACCAAGTCCGAGACCGAGCGTTTCGCCGGGGCGCAGATCACCACCTCCATCGAAGCCATGATGTGGGACAAGCGCGCCCTGCAATCCGGCACCTCCCACTACTTCGGGCAGAACTTCGCCAAAGCCTTCGACATCCAGTATCTCGACCAGGGCAACACCCTGCAATATTGCGAAACCACCTCCTGGGCCATTTCGTCCCGCATCATCGGCGCGCTAATCATGGTCCACGGTGACGACCAGGGGTTGGTGCTGCCTCCCCGCCTGGCCCCCATCCAAGTGGTGATGGTGCCAATTTATCGGGACGCAGACCAAAAGTCCGCGGTGATGCCGGTGGTGGAGCGGCTGTTCGTCGAGTTGAAAGCCGCCGGCATCCGGGTCAAGGTGGACGACCGCGAGGAGGTCACCCCCGGCTTCAAGTTCAACGACTGGGAAATGCGCGGCGTGCCCCTGCGGATCGAGATCGGCCCCAAGGATGTCGAGAAGAACAGCGTGGCCCTGGCCCGGCGCGACATCCCCGGCCGCGAGGGCAAGTCCTTCGTCTCGCAGGACGGGTTGGCTGCTACCGTTACCGAAATGTTGACGGTCATCCAGGCCGCCCTGCTGGCCAAAGCCACCGCCTTCCGCGACGCCAACATCCACGACCCCAAGGACTACGAAGAACTCAAGCGGGTGGTCGAAGACGGCTGGGCCTATTCGTGGTGGTGCGAGTCGAAAGAGTGCGAGGCCAAAGTCAAGGCCGACACCAAAGCCACGACCCGCAACATCCCTCTCGACCAGCCCGCGGGCGAGGGAAAATGTATCGTCTGCGGCAAAAAGGCGACGAGGAAAGTCTACTTCGCCAAGGCGTATTGATCTGTTGCGGGTTGCGTAGTTCGTCTGATTGCTACGCAACCCGCTCCCCTTAATGTGAGTTGTATAATTGGGATTGGAGGTTGTCATGGACTGGAAAAAATATATCCACAGTGATCCGGCTGTCCTTCATGGGAAGGCCTGCTTCAAGGGAACGCGCATTCAAGTTTCTGTTGTACTTGATAACCTTGCAGCTGGATTATCAGATGATGAAATATTGGCAAGTTACCCGACATTGAACCCCGGAGCAATTCGAGCGGCTATCGCTTATGCAGCAGAATTAGCCCGCGAAGAGCTTGTAGCATTACCAGCATAAACCATGCGATTCAAAATTGATGAAAACCTGCCGGTTGAAGTCGCAGAGCTATTGAATCATGCAGGACATGATGCACAAACTGTATTTGACGAAAAACTCGCTGGCAGTTCGGACTATCAATTATCTCAGGTTTGCTTGGCTGAACAACGCGCCATGATTACACTGGATCTTGGATTTGCCGACATCCGCACTTACCCACCCGGAGATTATCCTGGCTTAATCGTACTTAGAACCAAACGCCAGGACAAAATCCATATTCTCAAAGCAGTGAGCAAATTCATCAAGCTTCTCGAACCAGATAAGCTTGATGGAAAACTTTGGATCGTCGAAGAAAGCAAAATTCGGGTCAGATCATAATAAATGCCCGCCGTAGACCTCTCCCGTCTCAAGAAACAAGCCGCCGCGCTGGCCGACCTGTTCGACCAGCCGGAGGCTTTTTTGCGCGCCCTGCACGAGATGCTGGACCTCTACGTCAACCGCACGCTGCGGACAAAAAACGTCGCCGCGCCGATCTCGGTCCTGCCCTCCTACCGGACGCCTTTGATCGTGCTGCGCCAGATCGAAAACGAACTCAATCTGATCGCCAACCGCAAACCCGCCGAGGCCTTGATCCTGGCCGATGAACTCTGGGACGACGGCTACTTGGAGACGCGCCTGCTGGCCGCCTTCCTGCTCGGACGCATCCCGCCGCGCGAGGAGCGCCTGCTGGCCCGCCTCACCGCCTGGACCGGGCAGGTGCGCGACCCCGAGGTGCGCACCGCCCTGCTGACGACCAGTCTCACCCGCCTGCGCCGCGAAGCCCCGGACAACTTCTTGATTCTGGTGCGCGAGTGGCTGCACCCGGCCCGCGAGAAACTCTGGCCAAACGGTATTCGGGCCCTGCTGGCCCTGATCGCCGACCCGGACTTCGAGAACCTGCCGCCGGTCTTCGAGATCGTCCGCCCGGTGATAGACAACGCCCCGCCCGCCATGCAGGTGGACATCCGCATCCTGCTGACCGCGCTCTACGAAGCCTCCGCCACCGAGACCGCTTTTTTCCTGAAACAACTCATCCGGGATAGCCAGAATCCGAACACCCCCATCATCCTGCGCCGTATGGCCCCCAACCTGCCCAAAGGCCTGGCAGACAGCATCCGCCCGCTGGT
>DYKX01000200.1 GCA_020722375.1 Anaerolinea thermophila | reverse complement strand
CGCCCGCGCTTCTGGACGCGCGACTCGTCCATTTTGCTGGGCGGGTTTTTCCTGGTCATTTTCCTGATCGTCTACATCTGGTGGCCACTGGCGGAGGAGGTCCTTTCATATGTAGATTGGAGCGGCGAGTGGTGGCGTTACATGGACTGGCTGCTCTTCGGCATCTTCGGCTTCATGTCACTGACCATCGTCGCTCACGCGGACTTGAAGACCGACGCGCTGATCGTCTTTGTGGGAATCTGCGGAGGGCTTGCAATCGAATCGTGGGGCACGCAGACGAATCTCTGGCATTACTACACCGCCGAACGTCCGCCGTTGTGGATCATCCCTGCGTGGCCAATTGCGAGTCTTTCGATTGATCGGATAACGAGGTTGCTTTCTTTTTTTACCACGAAGGTCACAAAGGGACACAAAGGAAATGCCTTTGTGTCCCTTGTGTTTAATTTCAAAGTTCTGTATTGGCTGACCTTCGCATTTTTCATTTCCCTCATGCTCGTCTTTGTCGCGCCGACGTTTGATAAATCCTACACCTGGCTCTCGCTCGCGCTTTGCATCTTGCTCGTTCTCACGCCCACCGATTATCGCTACGCATTTTTGACTTTCATCGCAGGCGCGGGGTTGGGATATTTTCTCGAGCTGTGGGGGACCACCCGCGAGTGCTGGACGTATTACACCTATCAGACTCCACCGCTGTTCGCGGTGTTGGCGCATGGGATGGCCGCGGTCGCGTTTTGGCGCGCGGGACTGGTGGTGAAGATGGTAATTGGTAAATGGAGATTGGTCATTAGAGGCAAAAGAGTTTCATCGGCAGAACAATAGAGAGCGGAGAGGGATTCAGCCAGCCCAGTGACATTCATCACCATTGACGGGCGGGGGAATCTGCCTATAATGTGACCTGCTGGTCATATGACCAGCAGGTCATTTGTTATGCCCAAGCCAACCTTTTTCAACCTCCCCAAAGAGAAACGCGACAAGATCGTCAACGCCGCCGTGGACGAATTCGCCGAGTACGGTTTGGAGAACGCTTCCACGAATCGGATCGTCGAGAACAGCGGGATTTCAAAAGGCAGTTTCTACCAGTACTTCGAAGACAAGATGGACGTGTTCATGCACCTGCTCTCTGTGATCGAGCAGGAAAAGATGGAATACTTCCGCGACAAACATCCGCCAAGTAATAACCTGGATACATTCGAGTACTTCCGCTGGATGATGAAAACAGGCATGGAGTTCAACTCTGCCTACCCGCGCATGACCCAGGCAATGACCCGTGTGTTGCTTGGCGAGGGACTCTATTACGGACAAAACTTCGCCACCTATCGCGAGAAGACCACGAAGGCGCTGGAGATGATGATCAAGCAGGCCATCCAGCGCGGCGAAGTGGACCCAAGCGTGGACGTGGAACTGGCCGTGATGGTCATGGATACATGGTCGAATGCGATCAGTACCTTCATTTTGAACGAAGGCAGGAAATACAAAGACATGATGAAGTGGGTGCGCTCCGCAAAGACGCAGGAGAAGATTGATAAATTGTTATACGTGATGGAGTACGGTTTACGCAAGACAGAGTCACAGTTTGTAAGCCGCGCTGAAAGGACATCGAAATGACTTTATACCTGCGCCTCGCATGGCGCAACATCTGGCGGCACAAACGCCGCACCATCAACATCGTCCTCGCCATGAGTTTGAGCCTTGGCATGATGATGTGGTACGACGGCCTGATTGATGGCTTCAACAATGCCATCTACGGCAACGCCATCCGCGTGCTGGGCGGCAACATTCAGATCCACGCGGGGGGCTACCGCGCAAAAGTGGACAGCAACCCGCTGCTCCCGTTGGCGAACGACGCGGCCGTCGTCGAGACCGCGCTCGCGCACCCCGACGTCATCTCGGCCACGCGTCGCATCCAGACGGGCGGACTGCTCAGCAATCGCGAGGGCGCCTTCGGCGTCAGCATCATCGGCATTGACCCCGAGGCGGAGGCCGCGCCCATCAAAGAAGGGAACGACGCGGGCAAGCCTCTCAGCCTGATTGCACAGAACATCAAAGAGGGCGAGTGGCTGACCGCGGACGGCGGCGACGTGATCCTGATCGGCCGCGGCATGGCGGACGTGATGGATGTGAAAGTCGGCGACCGCATCACGATGGTCGGAAGCGACATCCACAAGCAGAACCGCCAGCGCACGATGACCGTGATCGGCATTTACGATATCGGCATCCCCACGATGGAAAGGCAATCCGCCTACATCCCGTTGGCGGAGGCGCAGGCCTTGTTCGGCCTCGACGGACAGTCCACCGAGATTCAGGTCAACATCAAACAACTCGGCGAAGAGGATAAGGTTGTGTCCGCGCTGGCGCCTGCGTTGCCTGGTTACGAAGTGGAATCGTGGAATCAGAATTATCCCGAACTGGAGACCGCCATCAGCAACAAGAGCGCGGCGATGAACGTCTTCGGCGTGATCATCATCGCCATCGCGGCGATTGGCATCCTGAACCTTTTGCTGATGGCCGTCTACGAGCGGACGCGTGAGATCGGCCTGCTCGGAGCGATGGGGGTGAAGCCGCGCCAGATCGCGGCGTTGTTTGTGCTCGAAGGCGCGCTGATCGGACTGGTCGGTGCGGCCGCGGGCATTGTGGTCGGACTGATCATCAACGGCACCTCCGCCAAGGTCGGGCTGGATTACAGCGGTTACGCGAACATCAGCGATTACATGGCGCTGATCAACAGTCGCATCTACCCCTCGCTTGGTTTGAAAAACCTGGCATGGCGCGCCTTGACCGTGGTGATCATCTCCACGCTGGCCGCGTTCATCCCCGCCCGCGAAGCCTCGCACCGCGAACCCGCGGAGGCGTTGCATTATGTGTGAAGTAGACAGGTAGACGGTAGACAGGTACACACGTAGACAGGTACACACGTAGACAGGTACACACGTAGACA
>DYKX01000199.1 GCA_020722375.1 Anaerolinea thermophila | reverse complement strand
TGGGATGAAGAAGGAGACGATGAAGATGTTGCCTTCTTTCGTCCCATTGTCCAAAACATCAACCGCCCGCCCGTCTCCCAGCCTGCGCCAAAACCAGCATCGCCATTCAGTATGTGGAGAAGACAACTCGAAGACGCCCTGCTCCAGGTTCCACGCACGGCCAGCGTCGGCGCAAATATCATGCGTTATGCCGCGGTCGTTTTACTTTCAAAGGAAAGTTACGCTTATTCCTATCAAGGGTACAGTTCCTATTCCCTCAAACCCTGCATTGTCAGGGCAAGGGAATGGATGATTCTGCAAGCGGCGTCGCAATCCGAGAACCCCGACATCAACGACCTGCTCGACAAAAACCGCGAATGGATCAAATACAGCGGCGAGTTGTATGATAACGCCAACCCGGCGGGGTGTCTCAACCTGTCCAATGAAGCCCTCAATCTCTTGAATTTTCTCCAGCAAATGACTCGCTACTCTTACAGCGGCATATCGGGTGTGGTCAATTACCTGCCCATGCTGGCGCAACTGAACGTGCCTGTTTTCCTCGCCAGCAGTAACCATAGCAAAATTCAAGAACGCATCCAGATCATCCCCGAGCCAACCGAACTGGAGGTCGTCCTCACCCACGAGCAGGGAAATTACAACTTGCATGCCTCGCTGCGAAATAGCAAGTTCGCGCCTGGCAAATCCAAAGTGGAGGTCGTTTCCTACAACCCGCCCTGGCTGTTGATGGACAACCTGCTCTTCCCCCTGCGCAACTCCAGCCACATCGCGCTACTTTCCTCGTTCCCCATTTCCATCCCCGAATCCGAAGCCGAACTTTTCCGCGAAACATATTTGCGCCGCATGGCGGAACTGCTCCCCATCAAAAGCGATCTTGTGAAATGGCGCGACGTGCAAGCCGACCCCCTCCCGCGTCTCTACCTGCACGACGACAACAAGGACAAGACCCTGCGCGCCGACCTGCGCTTCGGCTACGCGGACTACGAGGTGGCCGCGTCGAAAACGGGCGACACGCAAGCCATCGAGACCGTCCCCGACTCGTGGGAACTCGTCCGCATCCATCGCCAGCCCGAGCGGGAGAGATATTTCTATCAACTGCTCACCGACCCAGGTTTCCGACTCAAGCGCGCGGGTTCGGCCTTCCCCTTCGGCACGCTCGAACTGCGCGCCCGCGCCCATCCCTTCGATTTTCTGCTCCACTCGATTCCGCTCCTCACGCAGGCGGGCTTCGAAATTTACGGCGAAGAAAATCTCAAACTCGGCAAGATCAACCGCGCCACACCCACCTTGCGCGTCCAAATCTCATCGGGCATTGATTGGTTCGATCTCAAAACTCTCGTCGAATTTGGCGACCAGCAAATTTCCTTTCACGATGTCCGCAAGGCGCTCAAACGCGGCGAGCATTACGTCAAACTCGCCGACGGCTCGGTGGGACAAATCCCCGACGAGTGGCTGGAGAAGTACAAGCATCTTTGGAACCTGGCGCAGGAGACCGAGGACGGATTCCGCGTCGCGGACGTTCACCTGTCCCTGCTGGATTCCCTGCTCGAAGACGACGCCTCGATTCAGACTCCCGCGGAGTTGCGCGAACGCCGCGAGCGTTTCCGCACCTTCGAGCGGATCGAGCCACGCGCCCTCCCCAGCGGATTCGTCGGCGAACTGCGTCCCTACCAGAAACACGGCTTCGACTGGCTCTACTTTTTACGCGACTATAACTTCGGCGGCATCCTCGCCGATGACATGGGACTCGGCAAAACCGTCCAGGTGTTGGCCTACCTCCTGTCGCTGAAACAGGCGCGGGCGGAGTCTGAAGCGGCCGCGTCGTTGCTGGTCGTCCCGAAAAGTCTGATCGCCAATTGGCAGAGAGAGTCCGAAAAGTTCACGCCCAGCCTGCGCTTCCTCGAACACATGGGCAACTTCCGCAACAAGGACACGTCCATCTTCAACGATTACGACATCGTGTTAACCACCTACGGCACGATGTTGCGCGACGTGGAATTGTTGCGCGAATATAAATTTAATTACGTGGTGCTCGACGAATCGCAAGCCATCAAAAATCCGCTGGCGAAGAGCGCCAAAGCCGCGCGCCTGCTCCACGCCGACCATCGCCTGGTGATGACAGGCACGCCCGTGGAAAACAACACCTTCGAATTGTGGTCGCAGTTCGCGTTTTTGAATCCTGGCCTGCTCGGCAACATGGACTATTTCAAGAGCGCCTTCGCCAATCCCATCGAAGCGCGCGGCGACGAAGAGGCGGCCAAGACTCTCCGCAAACTGGTCTTTCCCTTCATCCTGCGCCGCACGAAGGAACAGGTCGCGCCCGAATTGCCGCCGCGCACTGAGCGCATCGTGTACACCGACATGGACGCCGCCCAGAAAAAGTTGTACGCGCAAACGCGTGAGCGTTACCGCGCCGAACTGCTCGGCCTGATCGAAAGCGAAGGCATGAACGACGCGCGCTTCAAAATTCTCGAAGGTCTCCTGCGCCTGCGACAGATCGCCATCCATCCCGCGCTGGTGGACAAAAAATACAAGGGCGACGCGCCCAAGTTCGAAATCCTGCTCGAAACGCTGGAGACTTTGCAAGCCGAGGGCCACAAAGCGCTGGTCTTCTCACAATTTGTCGAGACGCTCAAACTGCTCAAACGCGAACTGGACGAACGCAAGATCAAGTACGTCTATCTCGACGGTCAGACTCCCAATCGCCAATCGCGCGTGGACTTGTTCCAAAACGACCCGTCGTTCCCCTTCTTCCTCATCAGCCTCAAAGCGGGCGGCGTGGGCTTGAACCTGACCGCCGCCGATTACGTCATCCACCTCGACCCGTGGTGGAATCCCGCCGTGGAAATGCAGGCCAGCGACCGCGCCCACCGCATCGGCCAGGATAAGCCTGTCTTCGTTTACAAGATCATCGCGCGTGATACGGTGGAGGAAAAGATTTTGCAATTGCAGGAAAAGAAGCGCGC
>DYKX01000198.1 GCA_020722375.1 Anaerolinea thermophila | reverse complement strand
CTCTCGGTTGTTAATGTGCTACTTTTGTCTACGATGTTATGATGGATGACAACTATTTTATACAAGGAGTAAACCATGTTTCTGATGTGGATCATCCCTCTCGCCCTGATCGTCCTGGTTGTCTACGCGGTCTCGGGTGGGAATCTCGCCAATGCGTTCAAGCCCCCCGCCAAACTTGTCGTGCAGGGTCGAACCTATTATTTTTGTTCCGAACTGTGCAAGCGATTGTTCGAACGCGAACCCAGAAAATATATTGAGGCGGTCAAGGAATAACCATGTCTTTCTTCCCGCCTGACGTTGGGTGGGTTCTGTCCGAACAGCGTTCTCCTCCCTTATAGGCAATTTCGCCTACCAATAAATACGCCACGCGGCTCTCTGTGCGCCTCGGATGATTCCGTAAAATGGAACCATCCGAGGCGCTTATGAATATCTCCCCATTCTTATCCGTTAACCATCCCTGCGATGAAGCCTTGCAATGGACAAGGGAGCAGTTGTCGCGGGCGGGTCTGCGCCTCGTGCAGACGTTCGACCTGCACACGGCGCGGGCAGGACTGCACGATTGTCCCTGCCCGAATCATGGGACGGAGGAATGCGATTGCCAGATGGTGATCCTGCTCGTCTATGGAAGTGCCGAGTCGCCCGCCACCCTGGTGCTTCACGGCAACGATGGGCAGACCTGGCTTTCGATTGCGGACGAGCCTCGTCAACGCGCGGATTCAAAACTGCTGGCTGGAATCAAACAGGCTCTGGACGCGCCTGTTTCCATTCCGCAAGGCGCATAGGCCAAATTGCCTATCTTTCACCGCGTCAAATTGCGCTGGCTGGAGTCGGGGAAATTCCTTATAGTCAGCAGCTAATCCAACTTTCGAGAGGAAACAACGATGAAGAGAATATTGGTAGTTTCAGTGGTCGGCCTGGCGTTGATTTTGTCGGCTTGCGCGCCTGCCGTCACGCCGACGGATTCCATGCCGATGGACAACAGCACGATGCCGACCTCCACCCCAGGCAGTATGATGGCGGATAATCCCGAAGCCGCGCACATGATGGAACCGATCAGCGCGCCGAACGTCCAGCCCGCGACCGAGACCGAAGGCGGACAGCCGCTCGAATTCCGCGTGGAGGATGGCGTCAAGGTTTTCGAGTTGACGACCAAAGCCGTGCTGTGGCCGATTCTGGATGGCGTGACCGTCACCGCGTACACGTACAATGGAACCGTGCCGGGACCGATGATCCGCGTCACCGAGGGCGACCAGGTGAGGATCATCGTGAAGAACGAGTTGCCCGATCCAACTACGATCCATTGGCACGGAGTCGAAGTCCCGAATGCGATGGACGGCGTGCCTGACGTCACGCAGGATCCGATCCAGCCTGGCGAGACGTTCACGTACGAATTCACCGCCAAGCCCGCGGGGACGTTTATGTATCACTCGCATTACGAGGGTGACGTTCAGGTGAGCGCGGGATTGTACGCACCGTTCATTATTGACCCGAAAGAACCTGAGTCGAATCCACCCGCGGTGGATAAAGTGTTGATGATCTCGGAGTGGCGCATGACCGACGGCAATACCTACGCGGCCATGCCAATGTCTGGGATGGAACCGAATTACTTCACGATCAATGGCAAGTCGTTCCCTGCGACGGAAACAATCACCGTGAAGAAGGGCGACCGCGTCCGCTTGCGTTTCATCGGGATTGGACAATTCATCCATCCCATGCACCTGCACGGATTCCCGTTCAAGATCGTCGCCACCGACGGACATCCCGTCCCCGAAGCCGCGCAGTTGACCAAGGACACGGTCAGCGTCGCGCCTGGCGAGAGATACGATATCGAGTTCGTCGCCGCCGAAACAGGCCAATGGATGTTGCACTGTCACATCCTGCACCACACCACCAACGACAACGTCGAGCCTGGCGGGTTGATGATGGTCATCAATGTTGTTGAGTAGTCGCAACCGTCATTGCGAGGAGGGTCGAGTAGCCCATGATCTTCGGGCGTACCGAGACCCGACGAAGCAATCTCCGCGCCAGGAGAGGGGATTGCTTCGTCGGGAAGATCACCCTCCTCGCAACACTTGCACCGCACGCAAGTGCAGGTGTGACGAAACAAAAATAAATCCAAAAGGAGAAAATGAAAATGCGTAAAATGTTCTTGATTAGTATGCTTGTTGGTTTGTCTGTTTTGCTGGCAGCGTGCGGAGCAGGCGCGGCCGCGCCCACCGAAGCAGGTTCTGCCAGTCCCGTCAACATCGTCCTCAGCACGAATCCGAATCCCGCCATAGTGGGAGACGTGGAAATGATCTTCACCATCACCGACGCGGACGGCAATCCCATCGAAGGCGCGAAGGTGGACGTCTCGGCCGAGCATCCCGCCATGGCGGGTATGGGCATGAGCGGACTCGCCACCGAGCAGGGCGCGGGAAAATATTCCATCACGGCCGATTTCACCGACGCAGGCGATTGGGTCTTGACAGTCTACGTCCGCAAGGATGGGCTGGATTACAAAGAGGATATCGAGTTCAAAGTTCAGTAAGTCACCTCACACACCCTCACCCTAACCCTCTCCCGAAGGGAGAGGGGACTCCCTTCCCCTTTCGGGGGAAGGGTAGGGGATGAAGGAAAGGACTGCGTAACATCAATTATGAATCTAAAATCGAAACGTCAACAAGCGCACGAACGCCAGCGCAAGGAGAAACTTTGCTCCAATCTCACCTGGGGCGGAATTGGCCTGGTTGTTCTGTCGGTTATTGGCGTGCTCGTCTGGCAGGGAGTCAAACCAGCCGCGGGAGAATCCATACCGATCATGGCGGAGAGCAGTCAGCACATCGCAGTGGACAGCGACCCTGGCCAATACAATTCCGATCCGCCGACCTCTGGACCTCATTATCCCGATGAAGCCGAGACGGGATTCTATGACACAAATATCTTCGCTTTCCCCGCGGGCTACCTCGTCCACAACCTGGAGC
>DYKX01000045.1:5952-19574 GCA_020722375.1 Anaerolinea thermophila | reverse complement strand
AGGCTTCCGAATTCTCCAGGAATTCGGAAGCCTGTCATCGCGCTACTTCAAATATTGGTAGTGGTCTATTGGTAAGTGATGCCGAGCCGCGACTTTCGTTCTTGGAACGCGAACACTTGCACCGCACTGCGTTCGGTGCAGTGCAGGTGTGGCGCGAATAAGCGAATTTTACGGATAAACCAAAAAGAAATTCGCGGCACACTTGCACCTGGCGCAAGTGCAGGTGTTCGCACATTCGCGAAATTCGCGTTGAAGATGATCGCTTACTCCAATCCACCACCCAAATATTTTCTTGCCAGCAACAACGCCGCCAGCGACTTGGCATCCGGTATCCCGCCCTTCTCTGCCATCTCCAGTGCCTGCTTGACCGGGATTTTTTCCAGCGTCAGGAACTCGTCCGCATCGGCTTCGAGGGGATCGTGCTTCAAATCTGTCGCGAGGAACACCACCATGAACTCGGTGGAGTAACCCGGCGCGAGGTAGAACTCGCCAATTCTCTGCAGTTTGCCCGCCGCGAAACCCGTCTCTTCGCGCATCTCGCGCGCCGCGCAGACTTCGGGAGCCTCGTCCGCCTCCAGCGTGCCGGCGGGCAGTTCGAGCAGGTCCGCGCCCGCCGCGTGGCGGTACTGTCGGACGAAGAGCAGATTCCCATCCGAATCGAGTGGGACGAGGACAACCGATCCGCCATGCTCGATGATGTCGAGTTTCGTCTCGCGGCCGTCGGGAGTCTTCATCAAATCGCGGCGGATGGCGAAGGCGCGTCCCTTGAGCAGAGTCTCGGATTTAAGCAATTCAAATGGCATGTTCAATTCTCCTCTCTCTCCCGTCATTGGGAGAGGGGCTGGGGTGAGGGGAGGAAAGCAGATTGAAAAACGCCCAGGGGATTGGCCTGGGCGTCACAAGGCGGGGTCAATTTACGGGATTTTGATAACCTGCCCGAGGGTCAGGGGGGAACCGAGCGCCAATCCGTTGGCCTGCGCAATGGCCGCAGGGTCCACATCTCCGAAGAGACAGGCAATGCTGTAGAAGGTCTCGTCTGAGGATGCGACCGTGTACGTGGTCGGATGTGCGCGCAAGGCGCGGTCACCGGGGAAGGAGCCGCTGGCGGGGATTTTCAACAATGTCCCTGCAGGATACATCACGTCATCTACCAGGCCGCTGAGGGCCAGCAGATCATCGGGATCGACATTGAAACGGCGCGCGATGCAATAGGGAAATTCGCCCGGTTGCAGAACATATTGCGACGGACGGCCTGTTACTGCGCCAACTGTCGGTGTGGGCGTTGTGCCTGTTCCAGAGCCGCCCATGCCGGGCGTGCTCGTCGCAGTGACGACCGGGCCGATCGGCGTGTTGGTGGCGGAGGGGAGCACACCGTTTTGAGGTGTGGGAGTGACTGTCGTTGTGACCGGGGCCTGGGCCGTTGGGCCGTCACCGCCAGCCTGTTTCGTCTTTGCAATGGCTGTGCCGGTGGCATATTCCTGAACTTGCAACATTTCGTCAGTGGCGAGGGGCTTGGCGAATGGGTTGGTGGGAATGGGAGTCGCATCTGCTCCGGGATAGGACATGGTGCAGGACGAAATCATCAGGGCCGCGATCGCGATCACCCACACATATTTTTTGTAAGGCATAAATCTCTCCTCGTGCAATTGTTTGAACGATGGTAGCACATCCCCAGTTAAGCGTCAAGCCGCTTCGGATAGCCATTTTAGGGGATGGGCTGGGACGTTCATCGCTTCCTCTCCTTACTATTATTTGACGGATGTCGGCTGGCTCAAGTGGCGGAACTCGTAGACATCCATCATGGTTTGAATGATGATTTTTTGCTCGGGGTTCAATTCCAAAAACTCGAGGCCGATATCATAAAATGCAGGGCTGATGTCAATATTGCAGTGTGCCACGCGGGCGGTAATGTTCAGGTTGTGCGCGTGAAATATTTTCGGGTCGGGCAGATCGAAACGCAGGGTCAGGACGGCATTCACCTCCAGCGGCTCCTCGGCGATGATCATGGCTCCCTGTTCGCTCAGATCGGAAAGATAACCGAGCAGTTTCCCCAGCGACTGTTCGAAGACGCGCGAGTAGATGATCAAATATTTGCGCGGCAATTTTCTTCTTTCTTCCATGATGGTCTCCGCTTACAGTGTACAGCACTTGCTCTTCAAAATCAATCTATGGTTTAATCACACAAAGGTCACTCTCATTGGAGTTTTCATGCGCTGGATCTACATTTCCCCTCATTTGGACGATGCCGTCCTCTCCGTCGGCGGACTCATCCACGACCAGGCGCGGGACGGGAACCGCGTCGAGATCTGGACCCTCGTCTGTGGATTCCCGCCCGAGGCCGAACTGACCCCGTTCGCTCAACTGCTCCACTTTCAGTGGGGATTCGCCTCCGCCGAGGAGACCGTCCGTATGCGCCGCGCGGAAGACGAGCGCGCCGCGTCGGTTGTGGGCGCGCAGGCTGTCCACTTTGACATTCCCGATTGCATCTACCGCCGCGGCCCGGACGGGGAACCGCTCTACCCGATGGACATTTTCGTGCCTCCGCATCCCGCCGAGGCGGATTTGCCCGCCAAAATGACGGCCATTCTGCGTGACCGCCTCCAACCGGACGATGTGCTGTTCTGCCCGTTGGGGATCGGCGGCCACGCCGACCACCTCCTCGTGCGGCAGGCCGTGGAAGGGCTTGTCCTGAGCGAAGACGAAGGGCTGAACCGTCCGCTTTGGTATTATGCCGATGTGCCGTACGTGTTGAACCACCCCGAAGCGCTGGAACCGTCCACGAGACTGATGACGGCCGAACGTCGGGAGGTTTCGAGCGGGGGGCTGGCGGCCTGGGTGCAGGGAATCGCGGCGTATCAGTCCCAAATCTCCACGCTGTTCGAAAATCCACTCAAAATGAAGGAAGCGATGGAAGATTACGGGGGAAAAGGGATTCTCCTTTGGCGATTTGAGTAGACAAATTTTATACTTGAAAACCCCTTGAAATCGTGATATAGTATGCACGTTCTCAGGACCGGAAGGGTCACCAAATGCATCTCTGCGGAGATGCAAATTTTTACTTAGGGAAAGTCCCATGCCTACAACATTCCTGACTAAAGAAGGCTTCCAGAAGCTTCAAGAGGAACTGGATTACCTGCGCACCACCAAGCGTCAGGAAGTCGCCGAGCGCCTGCATGAGGCTATGGAAGGCGGCGAGTTGATCGAAAACGCTGAATATGAGGCCGCCAAGAACGAACAGGCCTTTGTGGAAGGACGCATCCAGGAGTTGGAGGTGATCCTGGCCACGGCGCGGCTGATCGAGGACAACGGCAAGAGCAAGGAAGGCCTGATCCAGGTCGGTTCGACGGTGACCATCGAAGAGGACGGCGAACCCGCCACGTATACCATCGTGGGCGCGGCGGAAGCCAACCCGCGTGAGGGCAAGATTTCGAATGAATCGCCCATTGGCAAGGCCATTATTGGACACAAGGTCGGTGAGACGTTACAGGTGGAAGCGCCGGGCGGCCATTTCAAGGTCAAGATCCTCAAGGTGAAGTGACAGGGGCTGTGTGAACTCGCGGCCCCGCGCAACGCGTTTGCGCGGGGCTTTTTTTTACCCCCTCCCCAACCCTCCCCCAAATTCGATGAACACGAATTTGGGGGAGGGGGGCGGTGTAAAATATCCTCGGAAAGGTTTGTCATCATGCCAGAATATTCCCATCTCGAAAAGATCCGTCTCCAAAAGTTGGAGGAATTGCGCGCCGAAGGGGTCGAGCCGTTTCCCACCCGTGCGACGCGCACCCACACCAGCGCGCAGGTCATTGCGGAATTTGAATCCGCGGAAAAAGAGGGACGCGAGGTCAAAGCCACGCTCGCGGGCCGCATTCGTGCGACGCGCGCCATGGGCAAACTCTCATTCGCTCATATTGAAGACGGCGATGGGAAAATCCAGTTATTCTTCCGCGTCAATGAGGTGGGGCAGGACAAGATCGATTATTTCAACAAGATGTTCGACATCGGCGATTTCATCCAGTGCAGCGGTGTGATGATGCGGACGAGGACCGGCGAAGCAACGCTCCTCGTCCACGAGTTCAAGATGCTGGCAAAGGCCGTCAGTCCGTTGCCAGCCGCGAAGGATGAAACCCTCGAGGACGGGACCGTCGTCCGTCACGCCGCGCTCGAAGACGCGGAGATCCGCGCCCGTCAGCGCTACGCGGATCTGGCGGTCAACGCCGAGGTGCGCGATACCTTCCGCAAGCGCGCGGCCATTATCAAGGCCCTGCGCGCCTTCCTCGACGACAAGGGCTTCCTCGAAGTGGAGACGCCCATCCTGCAACCGTTGTATGGGGGCGCGGCGGCGCGTCCGTTCGTCACGCATCACAATGAACTCGACCAGGACATGTACCTGCGCATTTCGTTCGAGTTGTATCTCAAACGTCTCCTCGTCGGCAACCTCGAAAAGGTCTACGAGATCGGACGCGACTTTCGCAACGAGGGCGTCTCGTTCAAGCACAATCCCGAGTTCACGCAACTCGAATTCTATTGGGCCTACGCCGATTATTTACAGGTGATGGAACTCACCGAGCAGATGGTATCCTCCACCGCACAGCAGGTTCTTGGCACGATGAAGATTCAATACAAAGAGCACGAGATCGACTTGACTCCTCCGTGGCGACGATTGGAGATGCGACAGGGGATTCTCGAAACCAGCGGCATTGACATTGCCGCGCACAAGACCGCCGCGGACTTGTTCCAGGCAATCCGTGCCAAACACCCGAACAAGATGCCCGACCCAAAGGTGACGCGCGGCAAGATGATCGATTTCCTGCTCGGCGAATTCCTCGAGCCGACGCTCATCCAACCGACCTTCCTCTACGATTATCCGCGTGACATTTCTCCGCTGGCGAAGTCGCGTCCCCACGACCCGTTGACGGTGGAACGCTTCGAGGGCTACGTGGCTGGCTTCGAAATCTGTAACGCCTTCACCGAGTTGAATGACCCGCTCGACCAGGAGTCCCGCTTCCTTGATATGCAGAAGGACTTCACAGACGACGAAGAAGAGAAAAATCCTTTGGATGAGGATTACCTGCGCGCCATGCGTTATGGCATGCCGCCCAACGGTGGATTTGGCATGGGCATTGACCGTCTCGTCATGTTGCTGACGAACAAGCACAGCATCCGCGAAGTATTGCTGTTCCCCGCCCTGCGCAAGGAAGAATTCAATTCGTCTGGAGAAATCAAATAATGGATTTTGCCGTCATTGCCCAGCACGGAGTCGTTTACGGCCTCATGTTGAGTGTGCTCTTTACCCTGGTATTGCTTGGCGCGGTCTTTATCAACACAGAAATCATGATGAACGATTATCCGCCCGAGGTGAAGAGGGCCTACGGGGCGGAGAAGGATCCGAAAACGCGCGGACAAAGGCGGGTCTTCAGCCTGCTCTTTCTGGCGGTTTTGTTCGGTGTCATCGCCTGGTCGGTGGTGAGCGCGGCGCGCGCCTCGTCCACGCCGCTGACGTTTCCGCCGATCTTCGTGTTGATCTTCATCGAGGTGTTCACGTTTAACCTGTGGGACTTGCTCATCATTGACTGGTTGATCTTCAACACCATTCAGCCAAAATTCATCTTCCTGCCTGGCACGGAAGGCATGCCCGCTTACAAGGATTATGTCTTCCACTTCCGCGGCTTCCTGACGGGCATCGCCTTCAGCCTCGTCTCGGCGCTGGCGCTTTCAGGCATCGCGCTGATCATCGTCAACGCGGCGGGGTAATATGAAGAGACTCCCCCTCATCCTCGGCGACCTGCTCGCCATTGCCATCCTGACCGTGATCGGATTCGCCTCGCACGGCGAGACGAATGTATCCTTCCTGCCGCGCATGGCCGCGATCTTCGTCCCGCTCGCGGCGGGCTGGTTCGCGCTGGCGCCCGCCCTCGGTCTGTTCGAGGCGGAACGCGTCCGAAGCGCGCGGGAACTCTGGCGTCCCGCGTGGGGCGCATTTTTCGCGTCGCAGTTGGCCGTCATCCTGCGTGGACTGTGGCTGAACGCGCCCGTCCTGCCGCTGTTCGGAATCATTCTCGGCGCGACCGCCGCGCTGGGAATGATCGTCTGGCGGGGGATTTGGATCTGGCTGGTGAAAAGGAAGCGATAGCCGTCGGCAAAAAAAATCCGTCAAACGAACATGTTTGGCGGATTTTTAGTTCATTGGATGGGGCGGGAAATTAAGCGTGTTCGGATAAAAATCTCTGCAACACCTGATTGAATTCCTGTGGATGTTCCACGGGGGTGGCATGACGCGAATCGGAGATGACCGCCAGCCGCGCGCCTGGAATTTGCGCGGTGTACGCTTCCTTGGCCGAAAGCGGCGAGTAATCCTGGCCGGCGGCAATGACGAGGGTCGGGACGCGAATCGAGCCGATGCGCGCGGACACGCTCCAGCCGACGAGGGCGCGCATCGAGTTCAGGTAGGCGCGTTGATCGTTTTCCGCCCAGCGTTCCACGAATACTTTGCGGATGTCTTCCTGTTCTGGTTTGATGAACATGCGCTTGCTCAACACCTCGCCCATTTTTCGCATCCCCAGCAATTTGACGATGGCGACGCGTTGCCAGACCATTAACCGATCCTTGAAGGTGCGGACCAACAACTCGGGCGCGCTGTTCACGATGACGAGCGACTTGAGCGGCAGGGACGCGTCCACGGCCATTTGAAACGCGACCCCGCCTCCCAATGAGAGACCCACCACGTGCGGAGACTCGACTCCCAACGCCTTCAACAACCCGACTGTATCCGCCGCGAACATGGACATTGTGTACGGCCCCGCGGGCTTGTCGGACTGTCCATGCCCCCGCAGGTCGAAGGTGATGACCTTGTACGATTTGGCGAACTCCTCCACCTGCAATTCCCAGTCGCGGGCGCTGGAGCCGAGTCCGTGGATGAAGAGCAGCGGCTGTCCCTCGCCGTGGATTTCATAGTACAGGTTGATTCCGTTGGATTGGATTTTGGGCATGGGGATTCTCCTTTGGTTATCGGGACACTGCCTGGGCGCTGGTTTACCGTCCGCGCGCGGGGATGCTTCGACACTCCCTTTGGTCGCGGCACAGGGACGTGGACTCCCCGTCAACATCGTCCCCGTAAGGGATCGCGGAGCATCCTCGTGTAGCAAGTAGCGAGCGGACGCAGGGGAAACGGGGACATTCTCTCCAGTTGACGCTTTGCATTTCCCATCAAATCAGACCTGTTGCAATGGACACAATTCCCAATACGGCATGGGAAATTGTGACGCCCCAAAAATTGGGATGTTTGTAATAAATCATTCCCCAAACGATTCCCATGAACAGGGTCACAGCCAAAGTGATTCCGTCTCTGTACACGACATGCAGAAAACAAAATGTGACTGCCGACAGGGTTACTTGCAGGAGCGGACTTTTTATCCCCGCCCGGTTCATTTCCGGGAAAATTACACTTCGATAAATAAATTCCTGGGCTGGGCTTGAGACAAACACGTAAAACAGGTAAAACCATGTCCATGCTGGGACGACTGGCTCGCGTATCAGGTTTGCCATATACAGGGCAATCATCAGGATGACAAAAAGTGCGGACAACGCCCCATTCCAGAGCAGGGATTCTTTTAGTGTGTCGGACCTGAATCCCAAATCTTTGAGGGAGTATTTGGAGCCAAAAGCGTAGACTGCCATCACGAAAGCCATGGCGACTAAAACATGGAATCGAAATTCAAAGGGAATCACATGGGTCAGGATCAATATGACTGGCAGGTAGTAGGCAGGAAAAATAAACGCCAGGAATTTTACGATTCGACAGTTCATGACAAATTCTCTTTGTTTGGAACGCGCCCATCACTTTGCATTGATTGTCCGCGCGTGGGGATTTGGACTCCCCTGTCAAAACGGGACTCTGCTTATTTCCAGATTATACGCCCTCCCTCCCCCCTCCACAACAAACCATCCCCACCTGAAACCTGACACCTGAAACTTGAAACTTGAAACCCTGATAAAATACCCCCAACCATTAACCATTCTCCATTTATCCATCCCATGAACGAACCCGCCCTCATCACCTCTGCCCAGCGCGGCGACCTCGACGCCTTCAACACCCTCGTCCTCCATTATCAGGACAGGGTCTTCAACACCGCGCTCCGCATCCTCGGCGACGAAGACATGGCCGCCGACGCCTCGCAGGAAGCCTTCCTCTCTGCTTTCCGCGCCATCCAATCCTATCGCGGCGGCTCGTTCAAAGCCTGGCTCCTGCGCACCGTCACCAACGCCTGCTACGATGAACTCCGCCGTCAGAAGCGCCGTCCCACGACTCCCCTCGAACCCGAAACCGACGACGGCGACGAGATGGATTCCCCGCGCTGGCTGGCGGATCCCAATCTCACGCCCGAACAAAACCTCGAAGCCGACGAACTCGAGCACGCCATCCAGCACTGTCTCGACACCCTCCCCACCGACTTCCGCGCAGTGGTCGTCATGGCCGACATCGAAGGGCTGGACTACGCCGAGGTCGCCAAGGCCGTGCGCGTCCCGCTCGGCACCATCAAGAGCCGCCTCGCCCGCGCCCGCCTGCGCCTGCGCGAGTGCCTGCAAGCCTTCGCGGAACTTTTGCCCGCCGCCTTCCGTCTCAATAGCAACGAGGCGACAGCATGAACCAACGTGATATCGAAAGAATTTCAGAATATTTGGACGGGCGACTGGACTCGTCCGATTCTGCGCGCCTCGAGGCTCGCCTCGCCTCTGACCCCGCGCTGGCCTCCACGCTGGACGCGATGCGCGAATCCCGCGCGTTGCTCCGCCGCATGCCCAAGCGACGCGCCCCGCGCAACTTCACATTGACGCGCCAGATGGTTGGACTGAAACCACCCCTGCCGCGCTCCTATCCCATCTTCCGTTTTGTCACCGTGGTGGCGACCCTGCTCTTCGGCCTGTCCTTCCTCCAACTCCGCCCGCTGACCTTCGGCGCCTCCGCACCCGCGCCCGTCGCGTTTGGCGGCGGCGCAGACGCGGCCACCGAAGCCCCCGCCATGGAAATGGCGCTTGCCACGGAACCTCCGGCCGCGCCCGAAGAATCTCCCACCGAAATGGCATTGTCCCTGCCCGCACCCACCGACGACCAGAACCGCGTTGTCCCACCCGAAGAATCCGCTCCAAAAACTGCCGAAGAGCCTCTTCCCGCGCCTCCGCTTCTCACGCAATGGCAGGTGATTCTCATGGTCGTTGCCGTCCTCGGCGCGGCGTCCATGCTCCTCATTCGTCAACTCGCCGCCAGAAGATGGCGCGCAAAGTAACCAGTGGGGCGGGATGGTATCCTGCCCCTTCGTAGAGCGAGATACCCTCTCGCTTTTACTTTAATTCCTCTTCGTATCCTTTGCGGTAAAAAATGGTCCACACCCCAATCAACTTCTGCCCGCGTTGCGGGACTCCCATACAACTCAAAAAGAAATTCGGCAAAGTGCGCCCCGTCTGTCCCTCGTGCGGATGGATGCATTTCGCCGACCCGAAGGTGGCCGCGGCCGTCCTCGTGGAGCAGGAGGGACGCGTCCTCCTCGTCCGCCGCGTGAACAAACCCTTCCGCGGCCTGTGGACTCTCCCTGCGGGTTTCGTGGACGCGGAGGAGGATCCCGCCTCAGCCGCCGCGAGGGAATGTTTGGAGGAGACCGGCCTCACCGTCCGCGTGACGCGGGTGCTGGAGGTCATCGCGGGCCGCGAGCACGAGCGCGGCGCGGACTTCGTCATCGTCTACGCCGCGCAAGTCGAATCCGGTGAACTCGCCGCCGCCGATGACGCCGACGCGGCGGACTGGTTCGAGCGGTCCAATTTGCCACCCCTGGCATTCAAAGCCACGCACGTTGTGCTGGAGGGACGCGATCGCGATGGTTTGCGACTATAATCGGGCAAACTAATTTCAAGGAGATATGCCATGAAACGATTTTTTCCCCTGTTCTTGTTGATGCTTCTTTTGCTTGTCGTGAGCCTGGCCTGTTCTGCTGGTGCGGCCCCTGCGCCCGCGGTCACACCCATCCAACCGAACCAGCAGCCCCAGCAAAACCAGCAACCTCAACAAAATCTGCCCGACCCTTCGCCTGTGCCGCCCACAGCGACCGAACCGCCCGCCGTTGATTCGGGTGGTTTGAAAACCTTTACCGACAAGAACAATCTCTATCAAATTCAAGTGCCCAGTGACTGGGTTTACAAGCAGTCCTCGGGCGAGAATTATTACATTGACCAGTTCAAATCGCCCGATGAAAAAGCGCTGGTGGAGAATATCGTTTATGACGATGGCACCACGTTCAATGGCGGACAGAAGGGTAAATTTGCGCTTCAACTCATCTATCAGTTCTACAGCGCTACAGGCAGTAACAAAGACATCACGATCACGGGCGATCAATTGCAGGACGATGGCTCCGAGCGCTTGACTTGGTATTCAGAGAGCGGTGGCTACTCGGGCGCGTCCTATTTCGAAACGCGTGAGGGCCGCACCACCTTCCTCATGTTCACCATCGAGTGGCTCGACGACTACAAAGACCTCTACTTCGACACGCTCAACCAAATCGTGGAAAGTTACGCCATTCCGTAATCCAGTCAGAACCCCGCTTTCCTGTAGCGCGTCGCACTTTACGGGTGGACTCGTCAACCTGTCTGGTGCGACGCACTTTTGATTCAGTGCTACAATATTTTCGATGACACTCACCGACGTTCGTCCCTCGCCGATCGCTGGCACGTGGTACGAAGGCGATCCTGAGCGCCTCGCCCGCGCGGTGGATGGCTACCTCGACGCGGCGCGTCTCCCCGCGCTGGATGGGGAAGTGGTGGCCGTCATCGCGCCGCACGCGGGACATCGCTACAGCGGCCCCGTCGCGGGATACGCCTTCGCCCCGCTTCGCGCGCGGACCTTCGACCTGGTCGCGGTCATTTCGCCGTTCCACAACCTCGCGCATCAACCCCTCCTCACCACCGCCCACTCCGCCTACGCCACCCCGCTGGGACAAATTCCAACCGACAAGGAATCCCTGCTCGCCTTGGACGAGGCGCTCAAGCCCGAATTGGGGTTTGGCCTGTCCCCCGTTCTTCGGGATAGGGAACACTCCCTCGAGATCGAATTGCCCTTCCTCCAGCGTGCGCTTGCAGGCGATTTCAAACTCCTGCCGGTGATGGTCCGTGCGCAGGAGCACGAAGTGGCGCGTGGGCTTGGCCGTGCCCTCGCGACCGTTCTCAAAGAGAAGAACGCCCTGCTCGTCGCCAGCACGGACCTCTCCCACTTTTACGATCAGCAGACCGCCAACGCGTTCGATGCGGAAATGCTCAAGCGCATTGCATCTTTTCAGCCCGAAAAAATCTTCGAAGCCGAACGCACGGGCAAGGGATTTGCCTGCGGGCACGCCGCGGTCGCCGCGGTGCTGTGGGCCGCCCGCGAACTCGGCGCGGACAAGGTGCAGATTCTCCATCATGCCACCTCCGGCGATGTGACCGGGGATTTCAGTTCGGTGGTCGGCTACGGCGCGGCAGTGGTGTTAAAGCACAATTCGTAGCCAATGAAAAAGTACATGCCGCGGCGTTTTTTTGGTCCGGCAGTACCATAATGGACTGGGTATAATAAACACATGAGCGCTCGGTTGAATAAAGTTGAGCAACTATGCAGGAAATACCGCGTCAAAGCGTTATATGTCTTTGGCAGCCGCGCCGCGCAGATGCTCCGCGCGCTGGCCGATGACTCGTATCAATTCCCGCCCTCCCCAAGCGACCTCGACGTTGGCGTCCTGACCCATTCCCCTTTTTCCATTGATGATAAAGTAAACCTGACGCTCGCGCTGGAAACCATCTTTGCCGCGCCGCGCGTGGACTTGTTCCTGTTGCAGGAAGCGGACGCTTTTCTCGCGGCCAACGTGATTCGCGGCGAGCGCATCTTTGCCGAAGATTCCTATCTTGCCGATGAATATGAACTGTATGTCCTTCGACGCGCGGGAGACTTGGCGGAACTGGAACGCGAGCGCATGGCAATAATCCTCCAGGAGACATGACATGTTGCCCGGTAAAATATCCAAACGCGTCGTGAGTGACCGTCTTGCCTGGGTGGATCGCATGTTGGGCGAGATCCGCGCCCTGCCACTGGATTCCAAGCCTGAGTTCATGCAGGATTCCCGGAATGTTTGGGCGGCGGAATCCTGCCTGCGCCGTTCACTGGAAGCCTTGTTTGACATGGGCAGGCATATTGTCGCAAAGGGTTTTGGGGAAGCCGTGACGGAATATAAGGAGATTGCCGCGGTCTTGAACAGGCGCAAGGTGATCTCTGCCAGCGAACTGGTACTTATGGCGAAACTGGCGGGTTATCGCAACCGCCTGGTTCATTTTTACCATGATGTCAGCGCGGATGAATTGTTTGAAATCTGCTCATCCCATCTGGGAGATGTGGAGCAGATCGTAAACGCCCTGCGTTCATGGCTGGCAAACAACCCCGTCGCTCTCGATGAAACACTTTAGAACAAGCAGACATGTGACCGGGGATCTCAGTCAGGTGGTCGGCTGCGGCGCGGCGGTGGCGTTGAAAACCTTGTAGATACCGTGATACCGCGATATACTGGTATAAAGCAACCGATATTACGGAGAAAAACTATGCAAGCCATCTCTCTGCGCCTTGAACCCGCTCAATACAAGCGCCTGCGGCTGTTGTCTTTTTCCAAAGGCAAGCCGATGTCCATTCTTATCCGCGACGCGCTGGATGAATATTTGAAGGAAAACCAGCCGGTAAAGCCGGGACAGGAATGGTTCTGGTCTGAAGCCTGGCAGGCGGCGGAACGCGAGGTAGAAAGCGACCTGTCCGCAGGCAATGTTGAGACATTCGAGAACATGGAAGACTTCTTGAAAGACTTGAAGTAAGCCATGAAGCATCGCCGCACACCGCACTTCATCAAGGCCTTTGCAAACCTGCCTCCCGAAATCAAGGAGCAGGCGCGCAAGGCCTTTTTGTTATTCCAGGGAAACCCTTCCCACCCAGGGCTTTCCATCGAACGCATTGAAGGTTATCCCGGCCTTTGGTCTGGGCGTATCACCCAAAAATATCGCTGGACTTTCCATTTTGAAGAAGATTCGCAAACGGGGGAACGCATCTGTGTTCATCGAACGATTGGTTCTCACGAGGAAGTTTATCGCAAGCCGTAACTTGTCCCTGAAGTTATAATCATCCCATGTTCGCCCGTCTCGCCGTCAACCTGCCCGCTGTGAGCGGGGTGTTCGATTACGCCATCCCCGATGAACTCGCCGGGCAGGTGGGACCTGGCTCGCTCGTCACCGCGCCGTTTGGGACTCAGACTGTGCAGGGCGTGGTGATGAAATTACTCGACTCGCCTTCTGTCGCCGAGACGAAATCGCTCGAATCCCTCCTGGACCCCCTGCCGGTTCTCTCCGTCCCCCAGATGGAACTGGCGAAGTGGATCTCCGCGCACTACCTGCAACCCCTCGCCGCCGTCATCGGGATGATGCTGCCGACGGGATTGAGTCAGCAGGCGGACACGCAGTATTCAGTGATCAGTGATCAGTCATCAGTGATCAGTGATCAGTCATCAGTGATCAGTGATCAGTCATCAGTGATCAGTGATCAGTTATCAGTGAGGCAGAAACAACTGGTTAATTTGCTG
>DYKX01000045.1:0-5852 GCA_020722375.1 Anaerolinea thermophila | reverse complement strand
ATCAGTGATCAGTGATCAGTTATCAGTGAGGCAGAAACAACTGGTTAATTTGCTGATGGCGCGAGGTACGTTGCGCGGACGACAAATTGATAACCATTTGCCAAAGACTGATTGGCGCAAGGATGTTGATAAGTTGACGCGATTGGGGATTTTAGCGAAACATTCCATTCTTCCTCCGCCACGTGTCCGCCCGAAATACATTCGCGTCGCGCAACTCGCCGTCACACCCGAAGAAGCGGACGCGGCCATGCCGTCCCTCGGCACGAAGCAGACGTTGGCGCGTCGCCAGGCCGCCCTCCAGTTCCTCGTCCGCGCCGTGGACGCGGTCAACCTCTCCTGGGTCTACGCCGAAAGCGGATGCAACCTCGCGGACCTGGAGCATCTCGAAGAACTGGGATTGATCCGACTGTTCGAGTCGGAGATATTTCGGGATCCGTTGGAGAGAGTGGAGAACAGAGGATTAGAGAACAGTAATGTGGTTCTGACGCGAGAGCAGGAAGCCGCTCTAAAAGAAATTATCACTGCGTTGACTGCGAACCACTCTCTACTCTCTGCTCTCTCTTTTCTTTTACACGGCGTCACCGGTTCAGGCAAAACCGAGATCTACCTCCGTGCCGCGCAGGAGACGATCCGACGCGGGAAGCAGGTTGTCATCCTCGTCCCCGAGATCGCGCTCACGCCGCAGACCGTCCGACGATTTTTGGCGCGCTTCCCCGGTCAGGTGGGACTCGTCCACTCGAAATTATCGGAGGGGGAGCGTTACGATACCTGGCGGCGTGCCCGCGCGGGCAAACTCAAAATCGTCATCGGCGCACGCTCGGCGTTGTTCACACCCTTCCCCAACATCGGCCTCATCCTGGTGGACGAGTGCCACGACTCCTCCTACTACCAGTCCGAGCCGCCGTTCTACCACGCAGTGACCTCCGCACAGGAATACGCGCGTCTCTGCGGTGCGGTCTGCGTGCTGGGGTCCGCCACGCCGACGCTCGAACAAAGATACCGAGCCACATTGGGGCGCGGACTCCCAGTCCGCCTGCCAGAAGCGGACTTAAGTCCGCGCTCCGATATCTCGATTGGCGAAATGGGGTATCTCTCCCTGCCGCAACGCGTCACCGACTCACAACTGCCTCCCGTCTCCATCGTGGACATGCGCGCGGAACTCAAGTCGGGCAATCGCGGCATCTTCAGCCGCGCCCTGTCCGAATCCCTCGCGGAGACTCTCTCGCGCGGCGAGCAGGCCATCCTGTTCCTTAACCGCCGCGGCACAGCCACGTACATTTTCTGCCGTGAATGTGGCGCTGTTCTCAAATGTCCCAACTGCGACACGCCGCTCACGTACCATGTGGAACGTTTAACGTTAAACGTTCCACATTCAGCGGAACTCCTCTGTCACCGTTGCGGCTACACCCGTCACATGCCGAAGACCTGTCCCGTTTGCAAAAGCGACCAGATCCGCCAATACGGCCTCGGCAGTGAAAAAGTAGAAAGCGAAGTGCAGGCCATGTTCCCGTCTGCGCGCATACTGCGCTGGGATTGGGAGACGACGCGTCAAAAGGACGCGCACGAAATTATTCTCACTCACTTCGCAAATCACCAGGCCGATATTCTCGTTGGGACTCAGATGCTCGCCAAGGGACTCGACCTTCCGCTGGTGACCCTCGTGGGGATCGTCCTCGCCGATGTGGGACTCAACCTGCCCGACCCATTCGCCTCCGAGCGGACCTTTCAGTTGTTGACCCAGGTCTCGGGCCGCGCGGGCCGTTCGGCGCGTGGCGGACAGGTGATCCTGCAAACGTTCGCGCCCGACCACTACGTCATCCAATCCGCCGCGAAACATGACGTGGACGGGTTCCAAAAACTCGAGGCGGAGTATCGGCGTCAGTTGGGCTACCCGCCGTTCGGTCGCGTGACGCGGCTGGAGTATCGTCATCGTGACGCGGCCAAGGCGGAGTCCGAATCCCAGCGCGTCCTGAAAATCCTGCAAGAGAAACTGAGAACAGAGCGCCGAACACAGACCACTGTTTCTGCCGTCCCGTGTTTTTTCGCAAAAATGGACGGCCTTTATCGCTGGCAGATCCTCCTGCGCGGCCCCGACCCCGCCTCGCTGGTGCGCGGTCTCCGTCTCGATGACTGGCGCGTGGAGGTGGAGCCGATTAGTTTGTTATAATCTGCGCCATTCAAGTTGGATAAAAAGGAGAGATGACATGGAATCCTTCACTCGCGGTTGGAACTTTCTGAAGCAGGCCTGGGGGATGGCGTTCAAGGACAAGGACCTGCTCAAGCCCTCCATTTATGCGCTGGTGGTCGGCGGCATCCTCTCGGTGATCGGCATCATCCCCATTATCATCATCGCCATGCTGCTGGGCGACTCGAACGTTGGGAATATTATCCTGTTCGTGCTGGGAGCCATTCTCATTTTTGTCCAGTTCATCGTCAGTTATGTTTTTTCCGCTATGACCGTCTACCTGATCTATGGCTACCTCTCCGAAGGCGACGGCCGTATGGACAAGGCCTGGGCCATCGTGAAGCGCGACTTCTTCGATATTGCCACGCTGGCCGCGGCTTCGACGGTTGTCAACCTGATCAAGAATGCCGCCAACAAAAACAAGAAGGGCGGGATTGGCGCGGCGGTGGTACGCGCCGGCGCGGGTCTGCTCGATACGCTCTGGACCGAGGCCGCGCTCCTCGTCCTGCCCGCGATGGTCATTGACGACCTGAATCTCAAGAAGGGTCTGGAGCGCGTCTGGAACATTACCAAGAATAACCTCCTGCTCATCGGCATCAGCACGGTGGGCGTGAAGGGGGTGACAGGCCTGATCGGGTTCATCCTCGGCGTCATTGGCGCGGTGATCGGTTTTGCGATTGGCAGCGGCGCGGCGTATGTTTCCAGCGAGCCGCTCGTCATCGGGATTGGCATTGGCGTCGGCGTGTTGATCTTCTTCCTCTTTGTAGTGGTGGCAAGCGTCATCAGTTCCTACACCAGCACCGCCTATCACACCTGCCTCTATATCTGGGCGCGTGAAGCGGAACATGCCCGGGAGAAGGGACAGGCTGGCGAGGTCGCCGCGCCCGCTCCGTTGGCGGCTGTGTTGCCATAATCTTATGACTTTACCTAATTCCCGCCGCGAACTCGTCACGTGGGAGGATGTGGATCGTCTCATTGACCACCTCCTCCCGCAATTCCGCCGCGAATTTACCGCGATGGTGATGATCACGCGCGGAGGCATCATCCCAGGCGGGATGCTCGCGCAGGCCATGGACATCACCCACGTGTTGACAGCGGCGGTCAACTTCCCCGCGCAGATCGCCAGCGAACAGAACAAACTGATGGCCTGGCCCGAATTCCTGCAATTCCCCGCGGACGAGTTGCTGCGCGGACGCCCGACCCTTATCGTGGACGACGTCTGGGGTTCGGGGCGGACGATGGCCGCGGTCAAGAACCGCGTCTCTGCCGCGGGAGGATTCGCCGAAACGTGCGTCCTGCATTTCAATCCGTATCGCAACCTGTTTGGCGGGACACGCCCCGATTATTATGCCGCTGTCACCGACGCGTTCGTCATCTACCCTTGGGAGATTCAACGCGGCGGCGACATGGCCCTGCTCGACCAGGTATGAAACTCCTCCACACCGACACATCCCAGCGCATGGAATTGTTGCGTGGGAATGAATATTTCGATACCATGCCCGATTCCCTGTTGGCGCAAGTCTGCGGCCACATGCAATTGCGGGCATACGAGCGCGGCGAAGTCTTCTTCTGGGAAGGCGACCCGTGCGACGGGTTGTACGTCATCATGCAGGGAAGCGCAAAAATCTACCGCCTCTCCCCGCAGGGACGGCAGTACATCGTCCGCGTCTTGCAGGAGGGCGATACCTTCGCGGAGGTTCCCACCTTCGACGGCGGTGACAATCCCGCCAACGTGGAGGCGCTCGAGGACTGTCTGGTTTGGGTGGTGGATGGCAGGACACTGCGCGGGTTGGTCCTTGCCCATCCGCAGTTCGCGCAAAAGGTGCTCGAAAACTTTGGCAAAATGCTGCGCGGCATGGTGCGCAAGGTCAGCGAGATGGCCTTCTATCAGGTGACGCATCGCCTGGCGCGGCTTATCAGTGAACTTCCCCCCGACGAAATGGGCGCCGCCTCGCTCATGACGCAGGAGCAGATGGCAGCGCGGCTGGGGACGGTGCGCGAAGTGGTGGCGCGTTCCCTCAAAGAGTTGGAACGGAGCGGCGCCATCCAGGTGGAGAATCGCCGCATCCGCATTGTGGACCAGGAAGTGTTCCGTCAGTGGGTGAATTAAAAATCCAGGCTTCTTGAAAAAGCCTGGTTTCTTTTATGGCAGGATTTTGAACGCGCGGGCGTGATAAGTAATCTCATCGTCCACGGCCATTTTGACCCAATCCACGACGATGGAGGCGGGGAAGCCATACTGCGCGTCATACGTGACCCTGGCCTCGTCCGCGTTCGACAGGCTGTCCTCGGCGACGGCGAACAATCCTTCGATGGTAGCCGCTTCCTCGATATACTGGCGGAATTCCCCCTCGATGGTCTTTCCGTTCACATCCCTTAACGAGACGATTTTGCCATCCTGCACTTCCACACGAATGGGCATGATTTCTGCAAATGGGCAGAAGCACGAGATGGTCAACTCGAAGCGATAGTGGGAGACTCCAGCCGAAGTCCATTTCTCGCGATTTTTATCGAGTTCCGATTTTGCTCCACAGGCGGAGAGAGTCAATGCCAGGATCAGGATTGTAATCAGTAAAGTTCGCGTTTTCATTTTCGTTTCTCCTTATGAGGAGTAGACGAATTAACTTAAAAAGAGTTCCTGTACGGAGGCGATTTGCCCAATAAAAAAGCCCGCCTGGGAAAGCGGGCTGATTTGCCATGCCTGAAATTACATATCCATCGCGGCTTCTTTGACGATCACCTTTAACGTGATATCGGCGTGGTCCTTGAAGTGCAGGGTCAGTTCAAATTCATCGCCTGCCTTCAAATCCTGTTTCAGGCCGATGAGCATCACGTGCAAACCGCCTGGCTTGAACTCCACTTTCGCGCCCGCCTCCAGCGAAATGGACGCCTGCGGAATCATCTGCATCTCGCCATTCTCGCCCATCTTGCTCTCGTGCAGTTCCACCGCCTCGGCCACGTCCGACGAGGCGGAGAGCAGTTCATCATCCGCACTTGTGCCGTTGACCAGCGTCATGTACACGGCGCTGTTGCCGCCCGCCATGCCCGTCCGTGCCCAAACGTCCGACGCCTCCACATCCTTCGCCGCGGGCGCGCAGGCGCTCAACAGCATCACGGAAAGCAAAACAAAAATCAATATGCGTTTCATTTTCTTCTCCTTTGGATTTGATTATTGCGGATGGTACACCCGTCCACGCCAGGAGACTCCCCTGCCCGAAAGGACTTTCCATGCCGACGTGAGCATGATCGCCGCGAACAAACCCGCTCCCAACGGGACGGTGAGCGCGTACAGTCTCGAAATGCCGAGTCCATGGCTGACGGCGGCGCGCGCCCACAGCAGCGCCGCCCACACGATCAGTGACATGGCGATGACGCCCGCGGCCATCCATTCCCCTCCATTGAGAAACCACCACAATCCCAGTAACGGCCAAAGGGGGAGGAACAGCGCGGCGATGAGCGCCAGCGTCGCGCCGAACGCGCCCAGCAGCAGCATGGACGGGTGGTCGCGCAGGCCGAGGTAGATGTTCTTCGTCCAGCCCTCCCACATCTCGGGCAGGGACGTATACATGCGCGTGCGCGCCACCTCATGCCCATCCGCCACGATGAGACGGCAGCCGTTCCATTTGACCTGTTCGGCCAGCGCTTTGTCTTCCACGATCTGGTCTTT
>DYKX01000197.1 GCA_020722375.1 Anaerolinea thermophila | reverse complement strand
TGAAGAACGGACAGACCACTGTCGAAGATGTTCCCATCCCCACGCCGCGCGAGGGGCAGGCGCTCGTTAAAGTTCACGCCTCGCTCGTCTCCGCTGGCACCGAACGGATGCTCGTCGAATTCGCTGAAAAAAATCTCGTCGGCAAGGCGCGCTCGCGTCCCGACCTCGTCAAACAGGTGCTCGATAAAGCCCAACGCGAAGGCCTCGTCCCCACCGTGCAGGCCGCGTTCAACCGTCTCGACCAGCCCATGCCGCTCGGCTACTCCTCGGCGGGCGTCATCGTCGCGCTCGGCAAGAATATGCACGGCTTCCGCGTCGGCCAACGCGTGGCCTGCGCGGGTCTCAACTATGCCGTCCACGCTGAATACAACGTCGTGCCGCGCAACCTGCTCACGCCCATCCCCAAAAACGTGGACTTCGAGTCCGCCTCCTTCACCACCCTGGCCGCCATTGCCATGCAAGGCTTCCGTCTCGCCGAGCCGCAGATTGGCGAAAACGTGGCCGTCATCGGCCTGGGACTGGTGGGATTATTGACCGCGCAGATCGCCGCCGCGGCGGGATGCCGCGTCCTCGGCATTGACGTGGACTCCGCCAAACTGCGCCTCGCTTCCTCCCTCGGACTGGCGGGGGCCGCGCGTCAAGGAGCCGAAACCGCCGCCCAAACGTTCACCTCCAACCGCGGCTTCGACGCGGTCCTCATCTGCGCCGCGACCTCCTCCAACGATCCCGTCGAGTTGGCAGGCGCCATCGCCCGCGATCGCGGCCGCGTCGTCGCCACCGGCGCGGTGGGACTCAGCATCCCACGCAAGGTCTACTACGAAAAAGAGTTGTCCTTCATCAACTCGCGCTCCTATGGACCAGGCCGTTACGATCCATCCTACGAAGAGAACGGCGTGGACTACCCCCTCGGCTACGTGCGCTGGACCGAAGGCCGCAACATGGAATCGGCGCTGCAACTCATGGCCGATGGCAAACTCAAAGTCCAGCCGCTCATCTCGCATCGCTTCCCCATCGAACAGGCAACTTCTGCATACGAGATCATCACAGGTAAAAAGAAAGAAACTTTTCTCGGCGTAGTTTTGACTTACGACGCGAAGAAAGAAGAGAAAAGCAAGAAAATCGAATTTCCATCTCCCGTCTCCCGTCCCCCGTCCCCCGTCACCCTCGGCGTCCTCGGCGCGGGCGCGTTCGCCAACGCGGTTCTGCTTCCCGCTATAAAAAAGGCTGGCGATATTTCCCTCGTCGGCATTGCCTCCGCGGGCGGGATGCACGCCCAGGTTTCAGGGAAGAAATTCGGCTTCCAATACGCCACTTCGTCAGACGAGGAAATCCTCAACGACCCGAACATCAATACCGTCGCGATCCTCACCCGTCACGACTCTCATGCTGATCTGGTGGTCAAAGCACTCAGAGCAGGCAAAAATGTTTTCGTTGAAAAGCCTTTAGCCACCACCCCCGAGCAACTCTCCAAAATCGAGAAGTCATTACGCAATACGCAGTACGTATTACTCACTGGCTTCAATCGCCGCTTCTCCCCCCTCGCACAGACTCTTTCTTCTTTCTTCTTTCATCGTGCAGAACCCATGCACGTCCACTACCGCATCAACGCGGGCTACATTCCCCTCAACCACTGGACACAAGACGAAACCCTCGGCGGCGGACGCATCATCGGCGAAGGCTGTCACTTCGTGGATTTCCTCACCTTCCTCGTCGGCGCCGCGCCCGTCTCGGTCACAGCCCACGCGCTTCCCGACAACGGCAAATATCACGAGGACAACGTCTCGATGACCTTCACCTTTCCCGACGGCTCCCTCGGCGTGGTGGACTATCTTGCCAACGGCGACAAGTCCTTCCCGAAGGAGCGCGTGGAAGTGTTCTGCGGCGGGGCAATCGCAGTCCTCAATGACTTCCGCAAATTGGAAACCGTCAAAGATGGAAGGCGAAAAGAAGAAAAAAGGACACAGGATAAAGGCTGGACCGACGAATGGAAAGCCTTCGCCAAATCCATTCGCGAGGGAGGCGCGCCGCCCATCCCGTACGAGCAACTCATCGGCGTGACGAAAGCCACCTTCGCGGCGGTGGAGTCCATGCGAAAAAATGGGGAAAAGGTAACGATTTAGCATCTGTCCGAAAATTTCGGAGCGCGGACTTAAGTCCGCTTGCCCCAGGCGGGTTGAAAGTCCGCAATCCGATAAATTTCTTTGCGGGTGTATAATTACGGTGCAAACCAATAGTGCAAAGGATTGACGCTATGCCTGCCGTAAAAGAACGAATGAACCTCTACATCACCAAATCTTTGATGGATGAACTCCGCAAAGCCGTCCCCGCCCGCGAGCGGACGCGCTTTGTGGAGGAAATCCTCGCGCGCGAATTGCGCCGCCGCAAACTGAAAGCCGCTCTGGAAAGGTCTTACGGGGCGTGGAAAGATGAAGACCATCCCGATATGATGACTGGCGCGGATATTGATCGCTGGATCGAAGAACAACGCAGATTAGGTTCACGTGATCTTTCCGAAGAATGGGGGCGGGCGGAACAGGATGAGTGACCACATTCTCGACACCAACATTTTGATCCGCTATTTGCGGAAAACAAAGGGATACAAGGATTTGATGCGAGAGATAGGACAAAAAGGTTGGACATATATCTCCGCGATGACCCGCCTCGAAATTGTGCGCGGGATGCAGGATCGCGAACGCGCCGACACATTCGACCTGCTCGACAACCTGGAAACGCTTCCCGTCACCGCTGGGATAGCCGACATCGCGGGGGAGTTGATCCGCATGTGGCGCGGGCGGGGCATGATCCTAAGTGATGCCGATTCCATCATCGCCGCAACAGCCATCAATCACGGCCTTGCCCTCGTCACCACCAACGCCAAACATTTCCCCATGCCCGAACTCACGGTGATTCAAGCCGATGAGCAAGGAAATATAACTCCTAACTGTCATCCATCATAACATTGTAGACAAGAGTAGCACATTAACAACCGAGAG
>DYKX01000044.1:11423-19858 GCA_020722375.1 Anaerolinea thermophila | reverse complement strand
CGACCTCCGGGTTATGAGCCCGACGAGCTGCCACTGCTCTACCCCGCATCGGTTTGTAAGCCCGCAGAGTTTACCACCCAACCGAAGGTGAGTCAAGCGATTATTTCGGATTCAACCGATAGATCGTTACAGACGCTTGATAGTTGACGGTCGGCAGGTAGCCGAGCAGCCATCGGTCGTGGTCAATCTCGAAGACTTTGACGAGTTCCATCTCGAAGAGCGGACTATCCGTGAGGCCCATGATGGAAGCGAAGTCGAGGATGCCTTCGGATTGCAGTCCTGTGCGCCCGGGCAGGACGAGACAGGTGACGCCGTGTTCCACAAGATAATCGTCCGCGCCGCCCGCGAAGAATTTGTCCGCGCCATCGGGATTCATCAACGCGGCCACCTCGACGAGGGGACGGCCACTGTAATAGCGGAGGGAACCCACATCGAAGGCCGCGCACAATTCCCCGTCTGAAAAGTTTTCGCGGACGTAATTGGCGGCGGCAATGCGCGCATCCAGCATGTGCTCGATGTTGGCGTCATAGACGCGGTTCCAGTACAGTCCGTTCGCCAGGGCAATGACGAAGAGGAAGAGTCCCACCACCCAGCGGCGGAACGAGATACGCGCGAGACTCGAAAAACCCGCCACAATCCCGATCCACAAAATGATGTAATTGACCGCGCCATATCGGCTGGCCGTCCCTGGGATGGGAAGCAGGATCATGTAGGCCAGGTTGTGCAGAACCACCCAGAAAAACAGGATGAGCAATTCGCGCTTGCGCGGGTTGTGCGCCCAATGCCTCCATTGCGGCCATTTGAAGAAATGCTTTCCCGCCAGATACATCAGCCAGATGACCATGGCCGCGGCGGGAAACGCCCAGATGGAAATGTCCACGCCTGGACTGCCCGCCACGCCAGCCATCCTGAACTTGGGAGGCGGGAGCGCCATGCCGCCCAGACCAAACTCGAGCAGATAGGCGGTCCACATGGCGGGATACAGCAGGTTGGAAATGCTCCCGAGGAATTTCGGCAGGTGATACTGCTCCAGGAGAAAATTGGTGGCGACGGCAGAACCGAATTGCTTGGCCGACGCGCTGGTGGGCAGGAAATGTCCCGTGCGGAGCTTGAGGTAGCCGTACCAGGGCGCGGCGAGCAGGAGTCCAATCACGGCGGCGAGGATGAAGGCGCGGCGCGGAATCCGATTGGCGAGCAGTTCGGCCAATCCAATCGCGGCGACGAGGAAGAGCCCCTCGGGACGCGTCAGCGTGAGAAGCGCGGCGAGAACAGCGAACCAGCCCCAACGTTCAGAACGATGCGCGAGGAGAGTCAGAATCCCAAGGGCCAGGAAGAGAGTCGTCTCCATCCCGTTCAGCGAGAACCAGAGCATGTTCCCCGAAAGCGAGACAAGCAGGGCGGCCGCGGCGGAGCGAAGCGGAGTCCAAAGGGGACGCAAAAACAGGTAAACACCGATCCCTACCACGATGAGCGAGGCAATGCCCAGCACTTTTGCCATCAGATGAATGGAAATGCCAAGTATGCGTCCTACGGCGAGCAGTATGACCCACAGAAAACTGGAGGTGGCAACGCCTTTTTCATCGGGGAAACTGAAAAAGAGTTTGCCGTGCTCGGCAAGGTTTTCCGCGTAGACAAAATGGATGTAGGCATCGTCCATTGGGAATTCGCGCGGCGATGGGTAAAGGTAGAGAAGCGCGGCGATGAGGATGCATGCGGCAATGAAAGCGGGGATGGTCCAGCGCGGCAAGTCTTGTGCGTGAGCGTCGAGGCCGCGCTCGAACTTGTCCCATGTTTCGATGATCTTTTCCGCCATGTTATGCCCTTGTCTGTGAAAATTCGTGGAAAGTCTGTAATGGTACAATCCCATGCGAAGTATAGCATGTAAGACCAGCTCGGCAGGAATCCAAAAGTTCCACATTTGGATGGCGCGGCGGAAAATGCAATTCCGAAGTTACTTCGGGATTCCAAATTTTGAAGACGGAGTTCTATGGATATTTCACTTGCACTCGGCGGCGGAGGAGCAAAAGGCAACGCCCACATCGGTATCATCCGTCGGCTCGAACAGGAAGGCTTTCGCATCCGTGCGGTGGCTGGGACCAGTTTCGGGGGAATCGTCGCGGCGTTGTACGCCTCAGGGAAAACTCCTGACCAGATCGAGGAACTCTTCGCGGGCGTGGATCAGGCGCGTCTCTATGGACACGTGACGGGCGACGGTCCCTCCCTGCTCGGACTGGCGGGCGCTTCGAAACTCTTCGACGAGGTGTTTGGCGCGGCCACCTTCGACGATCTCCCCCTCCCCTGCGCGCTGACGGGCGTGGACTTGAAGTCGGCCCGCGAGGTGATCCTCACCGAGGGACTCGTCCGCGACGCGGTCCTCGCGACCATCGCCCTGCCAGGAATTTTCCCGCCGCGTCGAATCCAGGATTGGGAACTGGTGGATGGCGGCACACTCGACCCTGTGCCTGTTTCCGTTGCAAGAATGCTCGCGCCGAAGTTGCCCGTCGTCGCGGTGGTGTTGACTTCGCCCGTCGGCGCGCCAGCGCGCATGTTGGAAGTGAACATTCCCTACATTCCCAATATTATCGCGCGGCGGCTCACGCACATGAGACCCGCGCAGGCCTTTGATATTTTCCTCCGCTCGGTGGAGATCGGCAACCGCCAGATGACTGAACTCCGCCTGGAAAAAGACGATCCCGAAATCATCATCCGCCCCGCGGTGCACCACATCCAACTGCTGGATCAGGTGGACGTGCACGAGGTGGCGAAACTCGGCGAGGCCGCGGTGGAAGAGGTGTTACCCGACCTGCGCCGCGTCACGGCCTGGCCTGCGCGGCTGGCAAGGTCATTTGTGAAGAGGGGATCGGAAAATGGTAAATGATAAGTACCGCAAGATTCATCTTGCGATGAGCGGCAACACAAATGCGGCGGTATTGCGCGCGGTGGGATGGATCATGCCGTACCTCACCGTCGGGGTGGGATTGTACGTTTTCGACAATGCCTGGGTCGCCGTCCTCGGCTATCACGCGGGGATCATCCTGCTGATCACACTGGCACGCACGTGGCCGAGGCTAAGCGAGTTTCGTCCCAGCGCACCAATTTGGAAAACCATCCTCTTCAGCCTGACGGGTCTCAGCGCGGGCGCGTCGCTGTATTTTTTATGGCCGTTCATTCACGTTTCACCGCGGCTGTTCGGCGCGCTGGCGGACTGGGGATTGAACCCGTCCAGTTGGCCGCTGTTCATTGCATACGGCGCCCTCGTCAACCCGTGGCTGGAGGAGGCCTTCTGGCGCGGCTGGCTGGGAAGCGCGAACCGCCATCTCGTCCTGCACGACGCGGTCTTCGCGGGATTCCATCTCGTCATCCTGGCGCCGTTCTTTCCGCCATTCTGGTTGATAGCGGCCTTCCTCGTGCTGGCATTTTCTGGCTGGTTGTGGAGACAGGTAAACCGCGCGGAGCAGTCCATGCTGGCCTCCACCCTCTTTCACATGGCCGCGGACGTAAGTATTTTGCTGGTGATTTGTTCTACATTTTAGGAGATAACATGAAACGAGATTTGCGCGAATACGCCAAACAAACCGACCGCCGTCTTATCATCGGCGCTTTATTGATCCTATTCCTCGTCGGTGGCGGACTCATCTGGTGGTTTTACGGCACAGGCGCGGCGGGGCTGGGCATTACCTGCCTGATGGCAGGGCTGGCGCCCGTCGTTCTCATCGTGGCCGTCTTCTACGCGGCGGAGTGGATCATCAAACATGCAGGCCGTAAGTAACACCGTCCTCGAGACGTTCGAAAACTGGACATTGCGCGTGCGAACTCCCGCGCGGACGCCCGCGCGCCTGCTCCTCATGCTCCATGGCTGGACGGGCGACGAGAACTCGATGTGGGTCTTCGCTCGCAACTTCCCGACCGACAGCCTGCTCCTCGCCCCGCGCGCTCCCCACCCCGCGCCGCAGGGTGGCTATTCCTGGCGTCCGCATCGCGAGGGGACGCATGGCCGTCCCAGCCTCGACGATTTACGCGAGGCGGCCGAGGCGCTGATCCGCCTCGTGGACGGGTACGCGGCCAAAGCTTGCGCTGAGCCAAGTCGAAGCGTCAGAGTGGACGCGGGGCGGTTCGACGTGATGGGATTCAGTCAGGGCGCGGCGTTGTCCAATGTGCTGGCGTGCCTGTATCCGCATCGAATCCGCAAGGCAGGAATTTTGGCGGGCTTCATGCCCTCGGGCATGGAGGAAATTATTGCAAAGAAACCGCTGGCGGGGAAACCGATTTTCGTGGCGCACGGCACGCAGGACAATCTCGTGCCGATTGACCGCGCCCGCGCCTCGATGACCCTGCTTGAACAGGCGGGCGCGCACGTCACGTATTGCGAAGCGGAGGTCGGCCACAAGGTCAGCGCGGATTGTCTGCGCGGTTTGGAATCCTTCTTTGGACGCGGATGAGCGCGGACGGACACGGATGTTTTTTTCTCGGCGCCTTCCGCGTGCCATTAGGAATTTCTCACCCACCCGTTGACGCTCCTCCTCTTTGCGGGTATCCTTACAAAATCTTTTTCATCCCTTTCATCTGTGGTTGCTCCGATGACTAAACTTTCCCGACGCGATTTTCTCAAACTCTCTGGCCTCGGCCTGGGCGCGCTGGCGCTTCGCCCGTTCGACAAACTGGACCTGCCGCAATTCCCCACGGCGGAGCGGCTGGGACGCATCCTGTTCGCGACCGACGTGTTTTCGCAGCCCAACATCAACGCGCCTGTGGTTGGAAGGTTGTACGAAGACACCGTTGTGGAATGGAATCGGGAGACCGTTGCCACTGTCCGCAACCCCAACACGTTCAACCAGCGCTGGGTGGAAACGCCGCAGGGATATGTTTTTTCGCCCAACATCCAACCCGTCCGCAACCTGCCCAACACGCCGCTGGAGGCCATCCCTGCGGGCGAACCTGGCTTCTGGGCCGAAGTGACCGTGCCATACGTGGATCTGCTCATCGCCAATCCGCCCGTCCGCGCGCCGTGGGCGCAACTCTTCAAACAGGACCGCGGCGTGGACCCGCGTCTCTACTACGGGCAGGTGGTGTGGATCGACCAGATCAAGAACGAGAACGGCGTCATCTACTACCGCTTCAACGAGGACTTTGGACATGGCTACGGCTACGGAGACATGTTCTGGGTGGAGGGAACCGCGCTGAAACTCATCACCGAGGAGGAGGTCGCGCCCATCAGCCCAAATGTGGATCCCGCCCTGAAGCGCATCGCGGTCAACATCAACACCCAGACGTTCTCCTGCTTCGAAGGCAATACCGAGGTCTTCTTCTGCCGCGTCTCGACAGGCCTGCTCAATGCGCAGGTTGGCACCGACAAGTACGAGACCCCGCTCGGTGACATGTACGCGTGGCGGAAAATGCCGTCCATCGCGATGGGCGCCAACGCGCAGGGCGACGCGGCTGGCTACGACACTCCCGCCGTCCCGTGGACAACTTTCATCGCCACAGGCGGTGTGGCCATCCACGGTGCGTTCTGGCACAACGCCTTCGGCACGCCGCGCTCGCACGGTTGCATCAACCTCCTTCCGCAGGATGCCAAATGGGTCTGGCGTTGGACGACCCCGCACGTTTCACTCAAACAATCCGAAGTGCAACTCACCTGGCCAGAAGTCGGCACAAAGGTCACAACCACTTACAGGCAGTATTCTTAGAGCCTATCCGAATATTGGATTGCAGACTTCCAGTCTGCCTGGCTGGGCGGACTCAAGTTCGCGCTCCGAGTTTTTTTCGGATAGGTTCTTAATCGTTACAAGGAATCCGAAAGTTCTACTTTCGGAAAATCCCTGAAGTAGAACTTCAGGATTCCAAACTCACTCAAGGACTCTCATGGACATCTCCAACATTACTATCGGCCTTGCTTTTCTCGCAGGCCTCGCTTCTTTCCTCTCCCCGTGCGTTTTCTCGCTCGTCCCCGCCTATATCGGTTACCTCGGCGGACGCGCCGCGGGCGGCGAAGGCGGCGAGGACAGCCGCTGGGTCACCTTCTCGCATGGACTGGCCTTCGTGCTTGGTTTTAGCATCGTCTTCGTCGTGCTTGGACTCGCCGTCGCCGCGGCGGGACATTTCCTCTACGACCTGCGCTTCTGGCTGGCAAAGATTGGCGGCGTGGTAGTCATCATCTTCGGCCTGCACATGATCGGCGTCTTCCGCATCCCCTTCCTCGAGTACGATGTGCGCGTCCATTCCCTGCCCGACCCGAAATGGGGATACCTTTCCTCCGCGCTGATGGGCGTCTTCTTCTCCGCGGGCTGGTCGCCGTGCGTGGGTCCCGTGCTCGGCACGATCCTCACCCTCGCCCTCAACGGCGGCGATCTGGCCCTCGGTGCGAAGTTGCTGACCTCCTATTCCGCCGGGCTCGCCATCCCGTTCCTCGTGGCCGCGCTGGGGATCGGCTGGGTATCCGCCATCCTCCGCAAGCACAGCAAGGTTATGCGGTACGTGGAAATTGGCATGGGCGTCCTCCTTATTATTGTCGGCATCATGCTCCTGTTCGGCACGTTCGAACTGCTCGCCCGCTATGGCCTGTGGATCGACTTTGGCCTGTAAATGCTGACGGTCACCCTCTACACCCGTAAAGGCTGCGGCCTCTGTGAAGAAGTCAAAGCCGAATTATCCGCACTCGAAGCGGAACTTCCCCACCGCCTCGCGGAAGTGGACATCGAATCCGATCCCGCGCTCCTGAAGCGATACCTGACCGCCATCCCCGTCCTCGAGATCGGCCCATACACCCTCCACGCCCCCATCACAAAAGAGCAACTGCGCATGACCCTCGGCGCGGCCAGCGACCGCCGCGGCCAACTGGAAAAGATCGGCGGCTCGGCTTACGAAACACGCGTCCGCCGCGGACAGGAAATCACCACCTCCGACCGCATTTCGAATTGGATCTCGCAGCACTACCTGCTCCTGCTCAATCTCTTCATGGCCCTGTACGTTGGCCTGCCCTTCCTCGCCCCCACTTTGATGAAGGCAGGCGTGGAAGTTCCCGCCCGCGTCATCTACACCATGTACAGCCCGCTCTGCCACCAGTTCGGATTCCGCTCCTTCTTTTTATACGGCGAGCAAGTCGTCTATCCGCTGGAGGAAGCGGGGCTGACAGGCATCAAATCGTTCGACGAAATCACAGGCCTGAAAGACCTGAGCAATCCGTCCAGCATCGACCGTTTGCAGGCGCGCCAATTTATCGGCGACGAACACACGGGCTACAAAGTGGCGCTGTGCGAACGCGACGTTGCCATCTATAGCGGACTCCTGCTCTTCGGCCTCGTCTTCGGGCTGACGAAGCGGCGCATCCCGCCCCTCCATTGGGCGCTCTGGCTCTTCATCGGCCTCGGCCCCATCGGTCTGGATGGCTTCTCGCAACTCTTCAGCCAGTTCGAACTGCCGTGGCTGAGTCAGATCCTCGCCTACCGCGAATCCACGCCCTTCCTGCGCGTCCTCACAGGCCTGCTCTTCGGCATCAGCACCGCCTGGTTCGCCTATCCCTACATCGAAGAATCGATGGCCGAGACGCGCCAGTTCTTCATCAAAAAATTCGCCGTCGCGAAATAGTTACAAGACCCTAAAGGTCTCCGAGACCTTTAGGGTCTTGTAAAAAATCCCATGCCCTTCCACCACAAAAACGGACTCCGCTACTTCACCTTCGACAACCTCGCGGGACTCGCCCACGCCGTCTTCACGCGTCAGGGTGGCGTCAGCCCCGCGCCGTGGGATTCGCTCAACGTCGGCGGAAGCGTGGGCGATGACATCCTCCACGTACGCGAGAACCGCATCCGATCGTTCAACGCCCTCGGACGCGACCCCGCTTCCATCCATGACGTCTGGCTGGTCCACGGCACGGACGTGATCCACGCGGACGCGCCCCGCGACCTGTCCCTCAAGCCGACCCAGGCCGACATCATCACCACCGACAATCCGCGTGTCACCCTCTTCATGCGTTACGCGGACTGTGTGCCGCTCCTCTTCCACGACCCCAAAAAGGGAGTGGTCGCGCTCGCCCACGCGGGCTGGCTGGGGACGGTCCGCAACGTGGCGAAAGCGACGCTCGATTCCCTGCACGCGCACTACGGCACCGATCCGCGCGACGTGCGCGCCGCCATCGGCCCGTCCATCGGCCCCGACCACTACGAAGTCGGCGCGGACGTGGCGGAGAAGTTCCGCGCCGCGTTCAACCGCCAGGCGGATTCCCTGCTCGAGCCGCGCGGCGAGAAATTCCATCTCGACCTGTGGCGGGCCAACCGCCTGCAACTCGAAGCCGCGGGCGTGGAAAATATCGAAGTCGCCGAAGTCTGCACGGCCTGCCATCTCGAAGATTGGTTCTCGCACCGCGCCGAAAAAGGGAAGACGGGCAGGTTCGGCGCGTTGATCGGGTTGTAACGCAATTTGCAAAATTGCGTAGCGCA
>DYKX01000044.1:0-11323 GCA_020722375.1 Anaerolinea thermophila | reverse complement strand
AATTGGCAAAATTGCGTAGCGCAAATTGGCAAAATTGCGTAGCGCAAATTGGCAAAATTGCGTAGCGCAAATTGGCAATTTGCGCTACAAGGTTTAGAATCCAACCATGTCCTCCCTCTCCTCCACCATCCACGAACGATATTTGCACACCCTCGACCGCATCTCTGCCGCGGAAACGCGTGCGGGACGCGCGGCTGATTCCGCCAAACTGGTGGTTGTCACCAAGTCCCAGCCCGTGGAAACGGTCCGCGCGGCGCTGGAAGCGGGGGTGAAAATCCTCGGCGAGAATTACCCCGAAGAAGCGGTGGCGAAAATCAAGGCCATCGGCGCGGCAGATGTGGAATGGCACATGATCGGCCACGTCCAATCGCGCAAGGCGGATTTGATTCCCGTCAACTTTTCCCTGCTCCACTCGCTCGATTCTGTAAAACTGGCGGCACGCCTTGACCGATTCGCCGCGCAGGCGGGACACGTCCTGCCCGCATTACTGGAATTCAACGTGGGCGAGGAGGAGAGCAAGTTCGGCTGGTCGGTCGCGGACGAATCGCGCTGGCCTGCAATCCTCCCGGAAATTGATATGGTGTTAAAATTGCAAAACCTGACGGTACGCGGTTTAATGACGATGCCGCCGCTGTTCGATGACCCCGAACGGACGCGGCCGTACTTTCAAAAGTTGCGCCGCTTACGCGATTTTCTGGCGCGGAATTTCCCTGCCGCGGACTGGTCCGAACTTTCGATGGGCACCAGCGCAGACTTCGAAGCGGCCGTGGAGGAGGGCGCGACCCTCGTCAGAGTTGGAACCGCCATCGTGGGGCCGCGTCCGCCCAAAGCATAGCCCTGAGCGGAGGGTCGAGTAGACGGTGTTCTCCCGTCATACCGAGACCCAAAGCCGAAGGGTCAGGAATGAAGCGAGGTTCTTTTGTTCATCATCTATCTGATCCGATTGATCAATTTCCTGGGTTCACTTCTCGTCCTGTTGGTGATACTCAATGTGGCGCTTTCCTACTTCATGGATCCGTACCATCCTGTGCGTCGGACACTTGAACAGATTGTCGGCCCGATGCTGAACCCCATCCGACGCGTTGTGCCGCTGATCGGTATGTTCGATATCAGCCCCATCATTTTGATCCTGCTGATCTCTGTGGTGCAATCTGCATTGGTCAATCTTTTGTCCACGCTGAGGTGATTATGAGAAAATACCGCCTGCATGATGGAAAAAAAGGCGCCGCGCTGGCCGTGCGTGTCACGCCGCGCGCCAGCCGCAACGAGGTCGTGGAGATTTTGAGCGATCATACGGTAAAGATTCACCTGACCGCGCCCGCGCATGAAGGCAAGGCCAACGAGGAGTTGATCAAATTCCTCGCGGACGTTCTTGGCGCGCCGAAATCGCACATTGACATTGTGGCGGGCGCGAACGGACGGGACAAGTTGATCTCGGTGTTGAACATGGACGCCGAGGAAGTGCACAGCCGAATCGTTGGGCACTTGAAATAGAAAGGTTTTTGGTCGAGCGGGATTCCTCTCGCTCGACTTTTTATTCGACGGGGCTGTAGAGCGTTCGATAGATGTTGTAATCCTCGTAAATCCTGCGTATGTAAATGCGCGTTTCCGCGATGCGAACCACTTCAAGAAAAAGATCGGGGTCATCTGGTGCTAAGGATAGCCAAATGGGTGCATTACCTGGACCGGCATTGTATGCTGCCAGTTGAGCATATAGATTACCGTCTTGAATATCACATGTGGTAGCAAGATAAAATGCCCCCAATTTCACGCTGACGATGGGACGATTTAGCATCTCTGGCTCATACGCAATCGGCCAGCCCATGCGAGCAGCCACCTCTGCGCCTGTATCGGGCATAATTTGCATTAACCCGCGCGCACTCGCGGTCGAATACGCAAAGCCTTCAAAGAGACTCTCCTGCCGCACCACGCTGAACAGGAAGAGCGGGTCAAATCCATTGAGTTGCGCGGCGGGTTCGATCAATTCGCGGAAATGCAACCCATAGCGGACGTGGTTGAAATAATCGGCCACCTGCAACGAAGCGGAGTGCTCGTCATAGCCAGCCAGAGTCAACACCTGGCGGATGGCATAAATACCAGAACGATACAGGCCGAGGTCGATCAGATAGTTGGCGAGGCGAAATGTGTCCGCCGCGTCCGCACTGACCGCCAGGCGCAGGTCTTCGAATTCGGCGCGCGCTTCATCGTAAAGACCGAGTTCCCAAAGTTCCGTGCCGCGGATGAAACGCGGGTCGGAGGCCAGCGCGCCAGGTCCGCTCAGGTCAGTGGATGGAGGCAGGCTGAAGGTGACGCGCATCCACGTCTCGGCGGCGACGCGTTCGGAGGCCAGGTCCACTTCGAGGTCCACGAGCGAGGCAGGCTCGAAGGGGGCGCGTCCCAGCAAAAGGTCACGCGCGCGGATGCTGTAATAGGCGGTCGCGTCCAGGCTTTGGCCCTGAGTCCACGCCTCTTTGGCTTTGGCCGCGTCCCCCAGTTTTTCGTGTGTCTTGCCGATCCACAACCAGGCGCGCGCCCGTCCGTCGGTTTCGGTGGCGAGAAGGAGACTGCGTTGAAAATCATCGAGGGCGCGGTTGAAATCGCCGAGGCGATAAAAGGTGACTCCCGCCAGAAAGATGGCTTCCTGCGCGCGGTTATCGCCAGAAAATTGATCGGCGATGGTCTCCCACAAAACCGCCGCGTCGTTCAACTGGTTGTCGCGTTCCAGGATGCGCGCCGCGGCCATGAGGTAATCAATGGCGAGCGGGTTGGAAGGAGCGACTGCCGCGAAGTCGCGCAGGGTTTGCGCGGCCTGCTCGTGCTGGTCGAGGTAATACCATTGCGTGAACGCCAGCCCGGGGGTGATGGTGGGATAGTTCAGGTCACCGTGCCAGGCGATTGCCCATTTTGGATGCGTCGGATAATTGGCGATGAAAAAAGAGAACTCGGTGACGGCTTCACTGTGCCGCCCCACTTTGACGAGGCTGAGGGCACGGTAGTAATGCGCGGTGCCGTCGGTGTCGAGTCCCGCGGCAATGTAAATATCCAGCCGCTCCAGAGCCTTATCATAATTCCCGACAAAATAATTCACCAAACCGCGGTCAAGATCGTTGACGGGGATTCCCGCGTCCACGAGTTCGACGAGGCTGAGATACGAGTAATACGAGACGGGATAATTTTCCACCGCGTGCAAAAAGCGCTCGTTCATCTTATCGGTCTGGCCGAGGAATTTGTAGGCCGAACCCGCGAGGTAATCCATCTGCGCTTTGATGAAATCGTTGCCCGTCTGCGCGATGGAATCATATTGCGCCAGCGCGTTGGCATAATCGCCGAGGGCAGCGCGCGTCTGTCCGATCTTGATCTGCAATTCCTGACCCGACCCCAGACGCGGGATGACCGCCGCGGCATTGTACGTGTTCAACGCCTCGACGTACTTCCCCGCGCTGAAATACGCATCCCCCTGACGTTCGAGCGTGTACGCGTCGAGGACGCCCGATCGCGCCGACGCGTAGGCGCCATACTCGGACGCGGCTTCGGCGAAGCGGTCCTGTCCGCTATACGATTCGGCCAACAGGAAATGCGCCTGTTTGCCGCGCAGGTGGTCGGGATGTTCGCGAATCAACTGGCTCAAGAGATCGATCGCGGCCTGTGAATTCCCCGCTTCAACTTCCGTGCGCGCCAGGCCCCAGAGCGACTCGGCGCGCGTGTCCGCATCGGTGGATTGCTCGAAGGCCAGGCGATATTCCGCGCGGGCCGCGTCGTAATCGCCGTTGAAGAGGGCGCGGTCCCCGCTTTCGATGCGGACGGCGGGAATCGGAGTCGGCGAGGGCGTGAAAGTGGGGGTGACGGTCGGCGTGGAGGTGAGCGAGGGAGTGGCGGTCGGGCCGAGCGGGAAAGGCGGCAGGGTGGAACAGGCCGTTATCGCCGCGACCAGCCCAAAGGTCAGGATGAGGCGGGGGAATTTCATGGCGTGCTTATAATGTTAAAGGGAGGGCATGTCAAGCCGCGACTCCTTTACATTCCCTCCCCTCCGTGATAAACTCTCGCCCGCTTTAGATTTAACATGGCGCTCTCCACAGAGGGCGTCTTTTTGTGCGGAGACATTCGATGGAGATCCTTCTCACTGGCTCAGTCGCCTACGATTACCTGATGACCTTCCCCGGTCTGTTCAAGGAACAGATCCTGCCCGAACGCCTGGCTTCGATCAGCCTTTCGTTCCTGGTCGATTCCATGTCCAAACAGCGCGGCGGCGTCGCACCCAACATCGCCTACACCATGGCCCTGCTCGGCGAACGTCCGCGCGTGATGGCCACTGTGGGGGAGGACTTTGGAGACTACCGCGCCTGGCTCGAATCGAAAGGCGTGGACACCGCGCTGATGAAGGTCGTCCCCGGGCTTTTCACCGCCTCGTTCTTCGCGACGACGGACCGGGATTCTGCCCAAATTGCCTCGTTCTACCCCGGAGCGATGGGACAGGCCGCCAGCCAATCATTGAAGGATCTGGAATACAAACCCGACCTGGTCATCGTCTCGCCCAATGCGCCCGACGCCATGATGAAATTCCCTGCCGAGTGCCGCGCACTGGGGATAAAATACCTGTACGATCCCAGCCAGCAGGTGCTTCGTCTCGAAGGCAGGGAACTGGCCCGCGACATGGAAGACGCGTACTTCCTGTTTTGCAACGACTACGAGTTCGGACTCATCTCCAGGAAAACAGGCTGGGATCTGCGACAAATGCTCCAGCACGTCAAAGTCGTCGTGGTGACGCGCGGCAAGGATGGCGCGAACCTGTACACGAACGGCGAGGACATTTTCATTCCGACCGTGCCAGAGGAGAAGATCGTGGACCCAACGGGCGTGGGTGACGCCTTTCGCGGCGGTTTTTTGACTGGCTACGCCCACGGCTTCGATTGGAAACTGTGCGGCGAGATCGGCTCGCTGGCGGCCGTCTACTGTCTCGAACAGCGCGGCCCGCAGGCGCACAGTTACACACGGAAAGAATTCGTTCAACGCTTCCGCCGGCATTTTGATGATGGTGGAAAGTTAGATCAATTGATTAGAGAGTAGACAAATAGAGAGTAGTCCCACTGCTCTCTATTCTCTGCTCTCTACTCTCTAATAAAACCAAGGAGTACCCATGAGCAATTACGATATCAAAGACATCAACCAGGCCGAGGGCGGCCGCCGCCGCATCGAATGGGCGGAGCGGGAAATGCCCGTCCTGCGCCAGATCCGCGAACGGTTCAAGAAAGAGAAGCCGCTCAAGGGCGTCCGCATGTCGGCCTGCCTGCACGTCACCACCGAGACGGCCAACCTGGCGCGCACGCTCCAGGAAGGCGGCGCAGACCTGGTGCTGACCGCCTCGAACCCCCTGTCCACGCAGGATGACGTGGCCGCCGCGCTGGTCAACATCTACGAAATCCCCACCTACGCCATCAAGGGCGAGGACAACGTCACTTATTACAAGCACATTGCGGCCGCGCTCGACCACAAGCCGCATCTCACCATGGACGACGGCGCGGACCTCGTCTCGACCATTCACAAAGACCGCCGCGAACTGCTGACCGACATCATCGGCGGCACCGAAGAGACCACCACCGGCGTCATTCGTTTACGCGCGATGGCCGCCGACAAGATGCTCGAATTCCCCGTCATCGCCGTCAACGACGCGCTGACCAAGCATCTCTTCGACAACCGCTACGGCACGGGACAATCCACCGTGGACGGAATCATCCGCGCCACCAATGTCCTGCTGGCTGGCAAACGCTTCATCGTGGCTGGCTACGGCTGGTGCGGACGCGGACTCGCATCCCGCGCACGCGGCATGGGCGCGCTGGTCATCGTCACCGAAGTGGACCCGCTCAAGGCGCTCGAAGCCGTGATGGACGGCTACGAAGTCATGCCGATGGAACAGGCCGCAAGAATCGGCGACATCTTCTGCACCGTGACAGGCGACATCAACGTTCTCGATGAGCATCACTTCAAGGTGATGAAAGACGGCGCGATCGTGGCAAACAGCGGCCACTTCAACGTCGAGATCAACATCCCCTCGCTGGCGAAAATGTCCAAGGGCGAGCCGAAACTCGTCCGCCCGTTCGTGGATCAGTACGAGACCAAAGACGGACGCAAGATCAACATCCTCGGCGAGGGGCGCCTCATCAACCTGGCGTCCGCCGAAGGACATCCCGCCTCCGTGATGGACATGTCCTTTGCCAACCAGGCGCTGGCCGCGGAGTACATGGTGAAGAACGCGAAGTCACTCGAAAAACGCGTTTACTCCGTTCCCGAGGAGATTGACGCCGAGATCGCCCGTCTCAAACTCAACGCCATGGGCATCAGGATTGATACGCTCACCGAGGAACAGGTCAAATATTTGAACTCGTGGCAGGAAGGCACGTAGATCGAAGCAGTAAGCAAAACGCAGAAGGCCTCGCGAGTTCAAATTCGCGAGGCCTTTTCAACAGTACCAAAGAACGTAAACGTTTTGTTAAGAATTGGTGTATAATGCAGACATCAATGTTAAAGAAAGCCAGTGCCATTCGGCGGAATTTTCCATCCCTTTGAAATTATTCCATCCAATATGAAAGACGCCAAAATCCTGTTAATCGAAGGAAGACACACGGAAGTCCCTTCTTTTGCACCTGATTTGCAGAAGAAGGGATTTGAAGTTGTGTTGGCACAAAGCGGCGGCGAAGCATCCAAACGTCTCGATAAAATTGCCCCCCATCTCGCCGTGGTCAATGCCGCTTCATTGCGAAGCAGCGGCGTGCGCATCTGCCAGTCACTGCGCGAAAAAGATTCCAAACTGCCCCTCATCCTTATCGTTGCCGCAGACATGGAAGTGGAAAAGGAAGTGGCCGATGCCGTCCTGGCGCTGCCCTTCACCGCGCAAAAACTCGTCAACCGCATCAAGCCGCTTTTGCCGAGCGATGGAAAGAATGTCATTCACGTTGGACCCATCCGCCTCGATGTGGAAAAGCGACGCGTCAAATGCCTGAGCAAGAGTTCTAAACTCACCCCGCGCCTGATCAAACTCCTGCGCATCCTGCTCGACCATCACGGTGAAGTGGTCGAACGCGAGTCACTTTTTAAACGCGTCTGGGATACCAACTACACGGGCGACACGCGCACCCTCGATGTGCATGTCTCCTGGCTGCGCCGCGCCATCGAGATCGATCCCGACAATCCCCGCTTCCTCAAGACCATCCGCGGCGTGGGCTACCGCCTAGACGTTTAACTCCACCTCGAATTGCTGACCTTTGACCGTTACCAGTCGGACGCAAACCCTGCGCCCGGCTTTTATTTTTAACTCGCGCCGAATCTCCCCGCGTCGCGCGGGACGAACGGCCTGTTGCGCGCTCAGGAAGGTTTTCCCGTGCCAATTGGGATCCACCTCCCAATACTCCACGTCCGTGGGGTTGGCGAGGATGACCGAATCATCCGTCACTTGCAGATCGAACGAACGCGGCGAGCCGCGGCGAATCGTGGTGGAGGCCGACCGCAGCGAGGGCGCGGCGACCCGCTCCAGCGTGTACGCGGCATCGGTCCCAGCCAGCCGCTTTCGGGTGGTGTGAACCGCACGGAAGGTCTCGTCGGCGGCGAGGAAGTTGCGTCCTGTGCGCGCCGCGACAAGGGGAGTCGTCCCCGATCCGCAGAAAAAGTCCGCGACGAGATCGCCAGGGTTGGACGAGGCGAGGATGATGCGTTCGAGCAACGCTTCGGGTTTTTGTGTTGGGTATCCCGAACGCTCACTGTGCAAGCGTGCTACAACAGGGAAATACCACCAATCTTCAGGGACTTTACCGCGCGCCAGATTGGGCACTTTGCCAAACCCCGCTTTGGGGGAGGCGGCAAATGTCTTCACGGTGGAGGGGTTATACGGTTCGCGCACGGCATCGGCGTTGAAGGTGTATTTTGGACCTTTGACGTAAGCGAGGATCGTATCGTGTTTGCGGTTGAAGGCCGTGCGGATCGGCGAGGGGCCGTGATACGTCCAGATGATCTCGTTGAGAATGGATTCAGGACCCAGCAACTCGTCGAGGAGGAGGCGGGCGTAGGAATCCGCGTGCCAGTCGAGATGCAGGTAGAGGGTCCCGTTGGGCGCGAGCAGGCGGGTCATCAACGCGAGGCGGTCATAGAGGAATTGCAGGTAGGCGTCGAGATCCTCCCAATTGTCGTGATAGCCATCGGCAAGTTTCCATTCTTCGGGTTTGCGCGAATCCTCGCCGCGGCCGATGCGGGCGTGAAATTTTCGATTGGTGAAAAATGGCGGGTCAGCGTAGATGAGGTTGACGCGTCCCTCGTACTCGGGCAGGAGGCCAGCCATCACGGATAAGTTGTCCCCCAGGATCAGCCTGTTCTGCGGGCGGGGGCTCGGGTAGCCGCGTCCATGCGGAAAGACGACCGCCTCGGTCATAAGTAAAGCGGGCGCGGGAGCAGGCAGGCGTTTTCCAGGCCAGGTGAGTTCGGGCATGATCTAATAGAAAATGCGGATGGGGGTGCCGTAATCGCGGACGTAGTATTCCGTGGCGTACTTGTCCGCTTTGAAGGGCGGCATTGCCCAGCGGAAGAGCCAGCGGGCCTCGGACGTACGCATGTTGACACAACCGTGACTCATGGGCGTGCCAAAGTTATCGTGCCAGTAGGTGCCGTGGAAAGCATGTCCGTGTTCGGTGAAATACATCGTCCACGGGACACCGGGCAGTTCGTAATCGTCCACATCCGCAAAGAGATTGCCATCGCCCATGTGGACGGCGGGTTTTTTCTCGAAAACGCGGAATTCGCCGATCGGCGTGATGGTGGAAATCTGTCCAGGCTTGCGGACGGAGGCCACCCCCGAGGCGATCTTTGCCTCGAAGACAGGTTTATCGTATTCGAGAGCCGTCAACATCTGTGTGGTGAGATTGACCTCGATGCGCTTCGCTTCGTACGGCAGGTCTGGGGAGATGGGACTCAGATCCTCGTGCGGGATGGGGCGCACATGCAACGAGGAGACGTGGTAAACGCCCGAGGCGTCAAAGACGCGATACCAGGGGATTCCATCGGGCCCCTCCCCGATCGCGTCGATCCAATGCACCGATTCGTAATACAGACGTAAATTGGGTTGCCAGCCATAACGGTTGGTGTGCTGATAGGCCTGCGTGAACGGGACGGTCACTTCCACCAATTGGCGCGTCCCCTCGGCGAGGGATTCCATCGGCTTGTTGTAAAGGATCTTCACCTTTTGCAAATGGGCGCGGTGCATATATCCGCCCCAGACACGGTACCAGATGGGGTTGAGTTTCGGCTCCCCATTCAGGCCTTTGACTTCTTCGTAAACGTGGACGAGTTCATCCCGATACCAGGTGCCGACAATCGCGCTCTCGTCGCTCGGCTCCTTGTAAACGCTGACGGAGTCGGTGGCAACGCGTACGAGGGAGCCATCGTCAAACCCCAGGTGGAATTTCACAGACGGGGTGAAGGCTAACGTCCCGAGGGCCAACCCTCCAAGTTTCAGAAAATCGCGGCGAGAGAGTGTACTCATGGGCAAAATTGTACCCGAAATCGTCCGAATTTAAAACCGCACGGAAAAGACTCATCCAACTTTAAATAACGCAGCCACCCTCCGCAAAACAGAGGGTGGCCGATTCGCTTATTCAATTATTCAATTGTCAAATCAGGCTGGTTCCGTAACGGTGATCATATCCTTGAGAAGGATTTCCAGCGCCATGGTATGACTGCAACGTTGATGCGTGATAAAGAATTCACAGTCACATTTGAACACGCCATTTTCAAAACTGACGTTGTGGTCGTTGTTTGTGCCGTGGAAGGTTACATCGAATTTTTTAAAGCGAAAGCGCTGGCGGTCTTCCGCGTAGCGTTTTGCTTTGTCCAGTTTGCCGATTATTCCGTAGTCCATACTTTATCTCCTTTTAAGTTTTGAGATAACAAAAAGGCACGCGCGGACGCGTGCCTTTCAAAGTGCAGAAACCTCGAAAAAAGTCAATGATCGCATGGCGGCTTACCTCATTGGAGAGTATAGCCAGTTTCAAGGTACAAGTCAACTGTCAAAAGTCCCGTCTATCCGCATTGTATGGAGATTGCAGGGCAAACGTCAGTCGGCAGGCAAGGAAGCGGACAACGGCTCGTGGCCGTTGTAGGAAACGAGGAAAGGCCATTTCCATACGACCAGTCCCAGCCCGACCATGCAGCCGATCCCGCCGCTGATGATGGCAAACGGGACTCCAAACGCCTGGGCGACCGCGCCCGCCTCGATCTCACCGAGTTGCGGACCACCCTGGAAAAAGATCTGGTTCACGCTGGTCATTCGTCCGCGGATGTGATCGGGCGTCTGCAACTGACGGATGGTGTTGCGGATGATGGTGCTGAGACCGTCGGCCGCGCCCGTCAATGCGAGAGCGATCCATGCCAGGGCGAAGATGTGACTGACCCCAAACAGGATGGTCGCCAGCCCAAACACGATCACCGAACCGATGAAGAGCAACCCCTGCCTGCGCAATTCGCGGACTTGTGAGACGATGAGCGCCATGGCCACCGCTCCCGCGGCCTGCGCGGCCGACAACAAACCATATTGCACTTCACCCACGTGCAAAATGTCCCTGGCGACGAACGGCATCAGCGTATTGGCCGAAGCGAAGAATGTGGCGATGAAATCCAGGATCATCGTGGAGAGGATGATCGGCTTGCCGAGGATGAAGCGAATCCCCTCGGCAATGGAGGAGAGGCCACCACTCACAGTTTTCGTTTCGATCTTTTGCGGAACATCTCCGATGGCGGCCAGCGCAATGATGACCGCCAGGAACGAAACGGCGTTGATGTAATAAACGGCCTGCTGTCCCCACGCCGCGATGACAATACCGCTGAGCGCCGGTCCCACCACAGAACCTGTCTGAAACGCGATGGAGGTCATGCTGAAGGCGTTGGACAGGTCTTTGGCGGGGACGAGGTTCGGTACAAGCGCCTGCCGCGCGGGACCATCGAAGGCGATGGCAACCGCGTTCAGTCCCGTGATGACGTAAATATGCCAGAGAGTGATATGGCCGAACTGTGTGAACAGCCCCAGCGCCAGCGCCAACAGCGCGGCAATGGATTGTGTAAGGAAGATGATCTTACGACGATTGGTCGAATCGGCCAGCACGCCGCCGATCAACGAGAAGATGATGACAGGTAATATGCGCGCCAACCCGATTCCACTGACAGCGATCGGTTGGTCGGTCAGGTTGCGGATGTGCCAAAATAAAGCCCAGATTTGCATCTGGGTCCCGGCAATTGAGATCAGGAGTCCCAACCAGAGGAGGAGGAAGCGGCGATGTTTGAGGGCGGGAGG
>DYKX01000043.1:12356-19965 GCA_020722375.1 Anaerolinea thermophila | reverse complement strand
GCGTGCGCGATCTCATCAAGTCTGTGTTGGATGTCACCGCCAGCAAAGCCAACGTGGTCTACAACGCCCAAACCTCGGGCGGCGTCTCGCGCATGAGAGCAGATTTGAAACTCGCGCAGGAAAAACTCCGCTTCCAACCATCTATAAAATTGGAAGATGGGTTGCGGTTGACGTTACAACGTGATCCGAGATTTCGGTAATTTCCGCTAGGATTGAAACCATGATTCGCGTACTTGACACAGTTGTCCTTTCACGTGGCTTGAGAGAATACGGTCTCATCCGAGGAGACCTAGGCACAGTTGTTCATTGTTATGCCGAAAACAAATCCTTTGAAGTGGAATTCGTCACGGGACAGGGAATAACTATTGCGGTCGTGACTCTGTCGAAATCAGATATCCGTCCAATGCAAGGCAATGAAATCCTGCACGTCCGAGATGCGGGTAATTTGCTATTGCGTTTTTGATTCTTTCGGGTCGCGAGGATAATATTCGATGAAAAGGGCAATTTTCAAAGGTGCTAAAGTTGGAGCAATTGCTGGTTTTTCTTTGGCAATTCTCAATGCCATTCTTGTTTTGATATCGATTGAACTTTCCTGGCCGACTCCCACTCCACAAAAGGTGGTAGTTTTCACTTCCGATTTTCTTTCGGATGTAATCCCATCTTTACTGTTTGCATCCCCATACTGGCTCATCTTACCCACCTTGATCGGAGGTGGAACAGCGATTGTCTTTGGCTTTATTTTCGTTAAATTCAACCTGCATAAGAAAAAGTTCGTTCGTATCTGCACTATTCTTTGTGTCTTGATCGCAGGCATTTATTTCGTAACAGCCATAAGTCTCATTGGAATTGGTGGTTACGGGGCAAATCGCTTTCTCCAGATAATCTTCGACAGCCCAGCGATTGGCGTGACCTCGTTGATTTTCCCAGGCATTATTTATATCCTTGCTGGTTTCTTCGTGAGTCGTTATCTTTTTGATCGATTATCCAATTCATCCAATGCCATCTCCTCTTCCCCGTAAATTCTACAACCGCCCCACGCTGACCGTTGCCCGCGGTCTCATCGGCGCGCGGCTGGTGCGGATTCTGGACGGCGTCAAACTGGTTGGCATCATCACCGAGACGGAGGGATATATCGGCGAGGAGGATCTGGCCTGCCATGCGAAGGCGGGTCGGACGCCGCGCACGCTGCCCATGTACGGTCCGCCTGGGCACGCATATGTGTATTTCACCTATGGCAACCATTGGATGCTGAACGCCGTCACCGAGCGGGAGGGATTCCCCGCGGCGGTTCTCATCCGCGCGATCTGGCCGATCGAGGGCGCGGAGGTCATGTCGGCGCGGCGCGGGGGACGCGATACGTTTGGGCCCGGCAAACTCTGTCAGGCGCTGGGGATCGGCAAAAGCGAGAATAACGCCGATTTGGCCGCGCCCGCCTCAGGTCTATGGATCGAAGCGGGGGTGAACGTCCCCGATTCCGCCGTGACGATTAGTCCCCGTGTGGGTTTATATAGTGTGCCAGAGCCGTGGAAGTCGAAGCCCTGGCGGTTTTTAGTAAAAGGATGGAAGATAGAGAGCAGATGACTAGAGAATAGTCACTGTTCTCTACTCTCTGTTCTCTACTCTCTTGGAGGCAACATGGGTTTACTGAATGGCAAGAACGCGCTCGTTTTTGGTCTGGCAAATGACCGCTCGATCGCCTGGGGCATTACACAGGCATTGCACCGCGAGGGTGCGAACATCGGCATCAGTTACGCGGGCGAGACGCTGAAACGCCGCGTCATGCCGCTGGCCGAGCAGATCGGCTGTACGTGGGTCGAGGAATGTGATGTGACGAAGGACGAGCACATCGCCGCCACCGCCGAGAAGGCCGCCGCGCGTTTCGGGAAGATTGATGTGCTGGTGCATTCGATCGCGTTCGCGGGACGGGAGGAGTTGACGGGACCGTATTACAACACGACCCGCGAGGGCTTCAAGAACGCAATGGACATTTCGGTCTTTTCGTTCGTGGCGCTGGCGAAGGCCTTCCAGCCGATCCTGAACCCTGGCGCGTCGCTGATCTGCATGACGTATTACGGCTCGGTGAAGGTGGCGCCACATTACAACGTGATGGGCGTGGCGAAGGCCGCGTTGGAATCGTCGACGCGCTACCTGGCCTACGACTTCGGCCCGCAGAAGATCCGCGTCAACGCCATCTCCGCGGGACCGATCCGCACGCTGGCCGCGGCGGGCGTGGGCGGCTTCCGCGATATGTACAAGCACTTCGCGGATATGTCCCCCATGCGCGAGAATATCACGATTGACGATGTTGGCAACGCGGCGGTCTTCCTCGCGTCCGATCTCTCGGCGCGCATCACGGGCGAAGTGCTGTACGTGGATAGCGGGTTCAATATCGTTGGCGTGCAGATGGGGGCGAAGGAAGAGAACAGAGAGTAGAGAACAGAGAGTAGTGATCGGTTATCAGCCACCTGACAGTTTCAAGAAAACAGTGGTCGAGTAGCCCCAAGTGTTCTTCTTGGGGTGTATCGAGACCACATTTTCGAGAAATTTTCCTCTGTACGTTGGTCTTGATACGGCGGAAAGGCGCCGCCTACTCGACCAACGGTGTGCTTTCGGAGCAAAGTGTCAGGTGCCAGATTGGTTATCAGTGATCAGTGGGCGGACCTCAGTGTCCGCCCTTTTTGTTTTAACGGTAAAATAAAGGCCATGCCTGTCATTCTACGGATTCAAATTCTGGTTCTACGAAGCGGACGTAAATGAACCGCCGCATATTCATATCGGCAAGGAAGGCAAAGAGGCCAAATTCTGGCTCGACCCCATTCGAGAGGCGCGGGCAGGCAGATTCAAAACATTCGAATTGGGCGACATCAAACGGATTATCGAGGATAACCATGCCTTTCTTCTCGCGGCATGGGAAAGTGAAAAGAGCAAGCATGTTAACGGCTAAAGTAAAAATCACCCCGCGCGAAAATTATGCGCCCATCCTTCCTGTGGCAATCCCAGATTTACAGGAAGTGAGGGCTTTTGCGAATACACTTCACGCGGCTGGAATATACTGGAAAGGCGAATTTCTGGGCTGGCAGGCGGAATACACGCCAGGAAACAACGAGGCGCCTCTCGATTCAAATATGAAATTCACCCCCGCCGATTTCTGGATCGGCGAAAGCGGAATCTGGTTCTTCTCGCTGATGTGGGAACACGGCAAAAACAAAGAACCTGTCGAATTTCTTGACGAGCGCGGGCTTGTCCAACCCGAATAAATCATGTTCAAACGTAACACCCCACCCACCGAATCCACCCAACCCATCCAGGCTGTGGAACGCATCACGTCCGTTCTGGGGTCGGGCGTCATCTGGCACGGCTCCATCAACGGCGCGGGCGGCGTCCGCATCGAGGGCGCGTTCGAGGGCGAGATCGCCCTGCGCGGGATGCTCGTCATCGGCGAGACGGGACGCGTCACCTGCGAAAACATCCGCGCCAACGCGGTCATCGTGGCGGGCGCGGTGAAGGGCAACATCACCACCCAAAAACTGGAGATCCGCGCCAGCGGCCGCGTGTGGGGCGACGTGGTGACGACCGCCTTCGTGACCGAAGAGGGCGCCTTCCTGCGCGGACAGATCCGCATGGAGGAGCGCGTCGAACTGGACCTCGAGCCGGCTCCCGAGTCCACGCCTGCCGAGGCGGCCCAGGCCGAGTCACTTGCCGCGACGGCCGCGTCCCTCCCCGAGGTCACGCCCGTGCCGAAGGTAGAATCCGCCGCAGGGACAGCGACCGTAATCCGCAAGAGAAAGTCAACAACCTAATCGGACGTAGTCGAGTAGAGAAAAAAACTCCGTGTGAATCCGCGTTTATCCGCGTTATCCGCGTCCAATTCCCCATGAAATACCGCGACCTGCACATCCAAACCCAACGCGAATTCCCCAACAATGCACGGACGGAAGGCTTCGGCTGGCTCGTCCGCGCGGGATACGTCACGCGCGAGAATCAACTCACCCCATTGGGCGAACACGCCATTAACCACTTGCGCGAATTATCCTTCATCCTTCATCATTCATCCTTCCTCCCCACCCTCTCCGCCTCCGACGAAACGTTTTTCCCCATCGCCACTGGTGACATCCAACTCATCCACTGTCCTGCCTGCGGATACGCTGCGCGCAAAGAGTTGGCCTCGTTTCAAAAAGTTCCTTTTTCAACCGAGGATCCGCTCCCCGCGGAGAAAGTGTCCACGCCCGAGTGCCCCACCATCGAGGCGCTGGCAAATTTCCTGAACCTGCCAAAAGAGAAGACCGCCAAGGCTTTGATGTTCACCCGCATTGCGGACGGCCAATTCGTTTTTGTCGTCATCCGCGGGGACATGACCCTGAGCGAGGCAAAACTGAGAAACGCCATTGGCGAAGTGCGCCTTGCCACCCCCGAAGAGATTGCCAACGCGGGCGCGGCCGCGGGATACGCCTCCCCTCTCGGGTTGAAAGACGCGCTCATCGTGGTGGACAAGCTCATCCCGCACTCGCCCAACCTCGCGGCGGGCGCGAACGAAACAGGTTATCACCTGCTCAACACAAACTGCGGACGCGACTACCAGCCCGAAATCATCGCCGACCTGACGCTGGCAAACGCGGGCGACGCGTGCGCGAATTGCGGAAATCCGCTCTCTCTTCTCTCCAGCATAATTCTGGCTACGCGCACGGATTTCAATTTCGAGAACATCCTGCTCGCTCTCGCCGAATCCCATCACGATGAAAAGGGACTCGCCCTCCCCAAATCCGCCGCGCCGTTCGACGTGTACCTGATGCACGTCCCCGGCAAAACGCTCGATACGCGCGCCGAAGCGGAGAAAGTCTACAACGAGTTGCAGTCGGCAGGCATCACGGTCCTGTTCGATGACCGAGACGAGCGCGCGGGCGTCAAGTTCAACGACGCGGATCTAATCGGGTGTCCTGTCCGCGTGACGGTGGGAGAGAAACACACCATCCATGGGATGGTAGAATTGAAGAAACGAACTGAAACAGAAAACAAACTTGTCGCACTTGCTGGTATGGTTTCTGCAATTAAGAATATGTAACCAAGAAATATGAACACCGACACTAAATTCTTTGAACGCGAAGATCACAAAATCATTGCGGTCTCCAAATTCATCGAGGGGTTGCTTGCTCCAAATGCAGACGCCAGGATTTTTGAAATCGCGAGTTATGCCATCCTGCACTACTATTACCACGACCAGATTGTATATTTCGGTTTTGATCTTGCCCACATAAAGCCAGAAAACCTGCGCCTGTTTAAAACAGGACGGACCAACGCCAACGACGGCGGCATTGATTTTGTCATGCGGCCATTGGGTCGTTTTTTTCAGGTGACAGAATCGCTGGACGTGAAGAAGTATTTTCTGGATATAGACAAAATCGAACGTTTCCCCATTTCGTTTGTTGTGAAGTCGGTCGAAGATGTGGACACAATTCGACAAAGGCTTCGCGAGGGGGCGCAAAGGCTTTACGCTATTCATGCGATTGTCGAAAAGTATATGGCCTGTATCGAGGAGATCATCAATATTCCCGTATTGCTCAATTGCTTCCGAACAGCGCAATCTCAAGGGTATTTGCGCCAGATTTTGGATGAAGTCATCCTCCAGAGCAAAGTTGAGTTTAACTACGAGAATATCGAATAAATGAACACAGGCTCCTTCCCTCCCTCCCGGCGCCGCGGGCTTCTCGTGCATGGCATCATCATCGCGCTTCTAGCCGCGCTGTCGGTGTGGGCCTTTCTCAACCTTGCCCGCGCGCCCGTCGGCCCGACCATCATCCTCTACCTGCTCGTCATCCTCGCCGCGCTGCCTCCCCTCCCGTTTTTCAGTTACCGCGCCTTTTCCCTCCTGCGCGCCGACTACGTGCTCGACCGCGACTCCCTGGCCTTTACCTGGGGACTACGCGTGGAGGACATCCCGTTGACCGACATCGAGTGGATTCGCCCCGCGTCGGACTTGTCCACGCCGCTTCGCCCTCCGACGTTCAGCCTGCCTGGCTCGATCCTCGGCGTGACGCTCCACCCCGACCTCGGCACCGTGGAGTTCATCGCCTCGACGCGGCACGATCTCCTGCTGGTCGCCACCGCCAGGCGGACGTATGCCATCTCGCCCGAAGACGCGGCCTCGTTTCTCGCCACCTTCCGCCGCGCCACCGAACTCGGAAGCCTGCTCCCCGCCGAAGCGATCTCGCAATACCCGTCCTTCCTGCTCGCCCGCGCCTGGGACAATCTCGCCGCGCGCTTCCTCTGGCTGAGCGGACTGCTCCTCAACCTCGGACTGGTTGTCTGGGTGTTCTTCCTCATCCCCTCCGTCAGCCGCGTGACATTGGGATTCGATCCCACGGGCGCGCCGCTGGACGCCGTCCCATCCGTGCGGTTGATTCTGCTCCCGCTCCTGAGCGCGTCGCTCTTCACGGCGGGAGTCATCACTGGCTTGTACTTCTACCGCGACGAAAAATACCGTCCGCTCGCGCTTTTGGTTTGGGCCTCCAGCGCCCTCACCAGCCTGCTGTTCCTGCTGGCGGTTCTGTTCATCGTCACCACGCCAATCTAGCCCTCACCCCAACCCCTCTCCCAAAGTTAGGAGAGGGGAACAAGACGCAGTACTAATTTCATCCTTCATCTTTCATCTTTCATCTTTCATCCTTTCCCCATGCAACTCCTCTACGGCTTCCTCCTCGCCCTCCTCATCGCCTTCCTCGCCCACCGCGCCCACAGCCTGAATGTCAGCGGAGCAATTGCCGCGACCGCCACAGGCACGATCATCTTCGGCGTGGGCGGATGGGAATGGGCGATTTTGCTCCTCACATTTTTCATCACGTCTTCGGGACTGAGCCGCGCCTTCAAAAAACGAAAAATCGGCCTGGACGAAAAATATTCCAAAGGCCACGAACGCGACGCGGGACAAGTCTTCGGCAACGGCGGCATCGCGGCGCTCTTCGCCCTCCTGCACGGATTCTACCCCGACGCGCTCTGGCCCTGGCTGGGATTCGCCGCCGCGCTGGCCGCTGTCAACGCGGACACGTGGGCAACCGAACTCGGCGTGCTGAATCCGCATCCGCCGCGCATGATCACGGACCTGCGAAAAGTCGTCGAAAAAGGGACATCGGGCGGCATTTCCCTCGTTGGCACGCTCGCCGCGCTGGCAGGCTCCGCCATCATCGCCGCACTTGCGGTCATCTTCCCTGCGAAGGGACTGTCACTGAACACTGGTCACTGGTTACTGCTTACTGCTTCTGGACTGGCTGGCTCCCTCTTCGATTCCCTGCTCGGCGCGACCGTACAGGCGATCTACTTCTGTCCCAAAGACCAGAAAGAGACCGAGCGCCATCCGCTCCACCTGTGCGGCACAGAGACGGTCCACCTGCGCGGCTGGAAGTGGTTGACAAATGACTGGGTCAATTTTGGATGCGGCGCGATGGGGGCAATTATCGCTCTGGTCGGCGTGCTATAATTGCAAAAATGACGGCTGAACAACAACTTGGTTGCACTTTTGAACCAAGAATGGAGTATTGAAAATGACTGTACATGATATGACCATATCCAAGATTGACCAGTTGCCCGAATCGCTCGTTCAGGAAGTAAGCGACTTTGT
>DYKX01000043.1:0-12256 GCA_020722375.1 Anaerolinea thermophila | reverse complement strand
CGGGGCGATGGGGGCAATTATCGCTCTGGTCAGCGTGCTATAATTGTCCAACAGAATGAGGTGTAGCATGGCAGTTGCTGAACTAACTGAGATCATCCCTTTACACACGGATAAAGACGGTGTATTCCGCGTCGGGAGAACACGGGTCACACTCGATACCATCGTGGGCGCGTTCAAGGAAGGCGCAACCGCCGAAGAAATCGCGTATCAATACCCAACTGTTTCATTGGCGGATATTTACTCAGTGATCAGTTATTACCTGCGCCAGAAAACGGAAGTGGACGCGTATCTCAAGCGCCGCGAAAAATTTTCCGAGGAAATCCGCAAACAGAATGAATCCAGGTTCGACGCGACGGGGATACGCGAACGATTATTAGCAAGACGGGAAAGCGGGAAAAACTGACATGCTTTTGTTGGCCGCGGACGAGAATTTCAACAGCGCCATCCTTCGGGGTTTATTGCGCGTCAAATCCAATCTTGATATCGTCCGCGTTCAGGATGTGGGGCTTTCCGCCACAGACGATCCAATCATCCTGGAATGGGCGGCGGAGGCTGATCGCGCCCTCCTCACCCATGACGCCGCAACCATGACAAAATATGCTTACGAACGCATCAACGCTGGTAAGCACATGCCTGGCATTATCGAGGTTAGCCGCAAAGTCCCGTTGGGAATTGCCATTGACGATATTCTCCTCATCGCTGAGACATGTCAACGCGGAGAGTTGGAAGGGCAGATTATGTACCTGCCTTTGTCAAAGTGATGGCCACCTGCGCGGCTGGAAATGGCTGACGAATGACTGGGTCAATTTTGGGTACGGGGCGATGGGAGCGGTGTTGACTATGATTGTGGTTTTACTGTAGAATGAAACAACATAGGAAGTAAACAATTCAATCCCTCCAAGGAGGAAAACATGCCAACACTATTCAAAGAAGTAAGTTATTCATTGGCAAAGCTCATAGAAGATATTGAAATGGGGGAAATTGGCCTGCCCGAAATACAGAGACCGTTTGTTTGGCCAAATGCCAAAGTTCGAGATTTGTTTGATTCTATGTACAGGGGATTTCCTGTTGGATATTTGCTTTTTTGGGCTAATGGAATTGACAATTCTACCCATCGTCAAATCGGTGAAAACGCCAAACAAAAAACTCCTCGTCTCTTGATTGTAGATGGCCAGCAGCGATTGACATCCTTATTTGCAGTTATAAAGGGCATTCAGATTATGAGAGAGGACTATAGCAAAGATCGAATTTATATAGCATTTCGACCTAACGATCAGAAATTTGAAGTCGCTGATGCAGCGGTCCGGCGAGACCCCGAATTCATTTCTGACATAAGCCAATTGTGGTCTGGGGAGCTTTCACGAAACCGTTTTGTTAAAGACTTTATCCTGCGCTTGCGAGATTCCCGTTCAATTAGCGATGAGGAAGAAGACGAATTAATTGAACACATAGATCAACTATATGATTTGCAAAATTATCCATTCACTGCATTGGAATTGTCCCCCTCGGTAGGCGAAGAACAGGTTGCGGATGTTTTTGTCCGAATCAATAGCGAAGGAACACCCCTCAATCAAGCCGACTTCATTCTTACATTAATGTCTGTGTTTTGGGATGAGGGGCGGGCAGAATTAGAACATTTCTGTCACAATGCGCGCCAACCATCTATTGGTAATGCATCTCCATTTAATTATTTTATTCAACCTGATCCAGACCAGCTATTGAGAGTAAGCGTAGGGCTGGGTTTTCATCGAGCGAGATTGCGTCACGTTTATTCCATCTTGCGTGGAAAAGACTTGGAAACAGAACAATTTTCAGAGGAAAACCGAATTAAACAATTTTCTGTTTTACAAGAAGCACAGGCGTACACTCTTGAATTGCAAAACTGGCACGAGTTTCTTAAAGCTCTCATTCGGGCTGGCTATCGAAGTTCAAAAATGATTTCGTCAAACATGGCTTTACTTTATGCCTATGTTTTTTTTCTTATCGGAAAGCGTGACTACAAAGTCGATAGTTATGTTTTACGCAACCTTATTGCTCGTTGGTTTTTCATGACTTCGTTGACAGGGCGTTATACAGGTTCTCCAGAAACCAGAATGGAGCAAGATCTTGCAGAATTGCGAGAAATAAAAGATTCAGATGGATTTGTTCAATTCATCAATCGGATGATAAACAACGCTTTTACAGAGGATTACTGGAATATCAATTTACCCAATGCGCTTGCGACTTCTTCCTCATCAAGCCCTGCATTATTTGCGCACTACGCGTCCCTGAATATCTTGGGTGCAAAAGTCTTACTATCCCAGATGAGCGTCTCGGATTTGCTTGACCCTGCGGTTCATAGCACAAAGTCTGCCACGGAAAGACATCATGTGTTTCCGCGGGGCTATTTGAAAACATTGGGTATTACCAGTTTGCGCGACACAAATCAAATCGCAAATTATGCGTTAGTAGAATGGGCCGACAACATTGAAATATCTGATACCCCGCCATCCAAATACTTTCCAAAATATGCAAAACGATTCTCAACAGAAGAATTGCAACAAATGCTATATTATCACGGCTTACCGAACAATTGGGAAACTATGACATATTTTGATTTCCTAGAAGCTAGACGCAAAGGAATCGCAAATGTGATTCGTGATGGATTTACAAAATTAGGCCAATTAGAATAATTCGGGAACTCACCTCTTCCACACCTTAAACTCCTTCAAACTCGAGCCTCCCAAAAACTCGCGCACGATGGAGTTGGCAGGAATCAGGCTGGCGTCAATCGGCAGGAACCATTCGAGGAAGGCCAGCAGTCGTTTGGCTTCGATGAATTCGGGCGTGCCGTGGGGGACTTGCCGCAGCAACGGCTCGGCCAGCGGCTTGAGCGCGGACAGTTCGTAGACCAGCGCGGAGTTGAACATTACGTCGCAGTTTTCCTGGTAGGGAAAAATATATCTTTTCTCGCCGCGGCGGACAGATTCCCAGCGCGAGATCGTCTGCGCGGCAGAGTAGCCGCGTTCGCGCGCGTCGCGGACGATGCGTCGGATCAGGCGCGTGTCGGTGGTGGAGACGCGGTTATGTCGGTCAAGGTTGATCTGCGTCAGGGCGGAAACGTAGACCTTGAAAGCGCGGCCCGCCAGAGGTCCAGGAAGGAGGCGAGGGTTCAGGCCATGGATTCCTTCGAGAATGAGGATCTGCCCCTTGTGGAGTTTTGCCACGTCCCCCGCCTCGCTCAATCCTGACTTGAAGTTGTAACGCGGCAATTGGACTTTTTTCCCGCCGACGAGTTTTTCCAGGTGATCCGCGAGCAGGGGCAGGTCGAGCGCTTCGAGGGCCTCGTAATCGGGTTGACCGTCCTTGCCGAGGGGAGTTTTTTCACGGGGGATGAAGTAGTTGTCGAGTTCCAACGGATAGGGCGAGAGACCGTGCGCGAGGAGTTGCACGCTGAGGCGGCGCGAGAAGGTGGTCTTGCCCGAGGAAGTGGGCCCCGCGATCAGAACGATCTCTGCGCCGCGCTCGGCGATCTGCCGCGCGATTTGAGAGACAAGCCCCTCGTGCAGGGCCTCGGAGACGAGCACGATCTCCTCGGCGCGGCCGCCTCCGATGGCGTCATCGAGCGCGCCCACGCTGTCGATGCCGAGGCGGGTCAGCCAGTCGCCATACTGGCGGAAGGCCGCCAGCAGTTTGGGGTAATCGCCCATCGGCTCGAGCGACGTGGGCGCGTGGCGGCGCGGAAAATGGAGCGTGAAGCCATCGTCAATGAGCGAGAGTTCGAACCATTTAAGATACCCCGTGGATGGGACCATGTACCCATGCAGATAATCCATGCGGTCGAGCAGGCTGTAAAGCGTCAGATAGGGCTTCTGACGATGCGCGAGCAGGCGCACCTTGTCGTCAAATTTAAGTTTCTTAAAATATCGGACGGCTTCCCCGATGGGAATTTCCCTGCGCTCGAAGGGATGATCTGCCTTGATGAGTTCCCGCATGTGGACGCCAAGCGCGTCGACCTCGGACTGGGACAGCGGGCCGCGTCCCGACACCTGACAGAAATAGCCGCCTGACGAAATGGAGTGGTCGATTGTCAGTTTGCCTTTTGGAAACAAATCGGCGAACGCCATTTCGAGCAGGAAGACCAGCGAGCGGCGATAGATGCGCGCCCCGTCGGCCGTATCCATCGTGATGGGTTGGACGCGGCTTTCGATCGCGATGGGATAGGTCAGCTCGTGCAGTTCGTTGTTGACCGCCGCGGCGACGATGGGCGCGCCGAAATCGTTTTTCACGGCTTCGAGGAACTCCCCCACGCTCGCTCCACGCGGACCCGCGAGGACGCGTCCATCGGGCAGGTGAAGTTGGACGGTGGGAGAGGAAGAGGTGATGTAAATTTGTTTTTTAGTCATGGGATTTAGGGGAAAGCAAAAATTTATTTCAGACGCATCAACAATTTCTCAGGCTTTCCCGCGAATTCCTGAATGGAGATTTCCTTATTCGTCAATGCGAGCAACGTTTCCGTGAGAATCTTGTTGACGGGCGTGGGGACTCCCGCCTTCTCTCCCGCGCGGACGACCGCTCCGTGCAGGAAGTCCACTTCGGACTTTCCCCGACCTGAATGAAGGTCAATGTGGAAGGACGGCATCTTGGCGCCGCGTCCGCTTCCCGCCGCGCGACCGAGGAGCGGCTTCGACAACCACAGCGGCAGGCGCGTGGCGAACGCGAGCGCGCGGACGGGCGTCTTCGGCAGGTTCACCACTTCAATGCCCTGTGCGTCCATCACCGCGAGACACTCGCGCAGCATTTCGATTTCGAGTTTGTAGAGACGTCTGTCCGCAAACACCTGCGCGGCGGAGAGATCAAGGATCGCCGAGGTGGGATTCGCGATGAGGTTGGTCAGCATCTTCGACCATTTCATCGCGGCCGCGTCAGTGAAGAGTTGGGCGTCGAGATACGCGTCGTTGAACGCCGCGACCAGTTTCGCCGAGATCGGATTCCCAGTCGCGATGCCAATGCCGCGCAGTTTTTCCAGCACGATATCGCCCGCGCCGCGTCGGCCAATGGCAGAGGTGACCGTCCCGTAGATGACTTTGTCTGCGCCAATGGCGTCGGCGATCATCGATTCATTATCCACGCCGTTGGAGAGGCACAGGATGGGCGGAAGTTTTTCCGCGAAGGGTTTCATCCCCTCCAGCGCGGCGGGGGTGTCGAAGGATTTCAGCGCGAAGAGGGCAACGTCAAAGGGCCAGAACTTCAACGCGTCTTCGAGCGAACCCGCCATGACGAAGGATTGCGGCGGGAGCAGGAACGCGTCCTTCGTTTTCCGCCGTTCGTCCAACGTCAGGTCGAGACGCATCCCGCGCTGGCGTAATTCGTGCGCGACGGAGGGCTGCTCCACGAAGACGACGTGATGTCCCGCGAGGGCGAGGGAACCGCCGATATACGTCCCGATGGCGCCCGCGCCGAAGGAGAGGATGTTGAGGGAGGAAGAGGATGGTTGCATGGTCGGTAATTGGAGATGGTAAATGGTAAATGAAGATTGGCGCTGATTACTGATTACTGATTACTGATTACTGGTCACTGGTCACTGCCAGTGGGAACGGTCGAAGCGCAGGAGACGCCAGTTGTGCCATTCAGGGTCGTAAGAAAATTCAGCGAAGGTGGTGTTGCGGAACCAGAACCGAGGTCCGTTGTGATGCGCCTGCGGGGCAATGCTCATCACGGAATACATCGCCATGTTCAGAATCCCGCCGTGCGCGACGACGAGATAACGTCCAGGCGCTCGATCCAGAATCGACTGGATGGCGCGTCCCGCACGCAGATAGACTTCGAGCCGACTCTCGCCCGTCTCCCCGATGCGCGTGTAGGGCGTGAGAAACTTCGGTTCCTCCCACTCGATCTCGTCGTCGCGCAGACCTGCCAAACGGCCGTTGTTCATCTCCATCCAAAGCGGATCGATCACCAGCGGGACGTTCAACGCGGCAGAGACGATCTCGGCGGTCTCCTTCGCGCGCAAAAGCGGACTGGTAAAGCATTGGTCGAAGGTGATTTTTTCCGCCTGCCACTGCGCCGCCAGCGCACGCGCCTGGGCGCGGCCTTTCTCGGTCAGCGGGAAATCTGCCTGCCCCTGAAATCGATTCTCCTGATTGCCCACCGATTCACCGTGGCGCAAAAAGGTCACGTGATAATGACGGTTACTCATTCACACCTTTCACTGGACAAACTCCAAGGTCCGATTGGATTTGCTCTGCCAGGAACTGGTCGGATTCAGACAAGGCTCCGCTCGCCGCGACTCTCTGCCACAGCGCGCACAGCGAGGATTGCAGGACAGGCATCTGGCGCGCCGTCTCCATTGTCAACTTGCGCGCCTCTTTGACGCGTCCGACGCGGGCGTAGGCCTCGATGAACGGCAGGTACTCGGCGAGGTTATTCGGATAGTACGGCACAGAAAAGGCCTTGTCACCGAGGCGAGCGACTTCGAACCAATTTCTTTGCGAACGGGCAAGGTCGGCTTGCTCAAAATAATAACACCAGTGATGTGGCGGCTCACTCCCAAAAATCACTTCAGGCGGACGGGCGGGTGAATCGGACTTCGGCAGGATTTGTCCCATGTTTGAGAGCGGGAGCGCGGCCGCCTCCTCTCGACGCAGGAATGGGAGTCCAAAACCGAGGAGCGACTCAGTCGCTTTGCGCGAACGCGGCGCGACGGGCAAGTCTGCATCGTAGACAGGATGGAGAACGCGCAGGCACGAAGGCTGCGCGAACTGCACCACGATTATCGCCTCGGGTGAGACAACGAAGTCGCTTGTAAAGAGCCGCCCCTGAATCGGCTGGCTGAACTTAATCGTATCGTTCTGGAAATTCAGGCGCGTGGACATCGAGACTTGATGGATCGCGTTAGTCTCGACGTACTTCGACGCGTACATCCAGTTGGTGGGAAAGGTCAGCGCATCGTCGTCCGTGAACTGGAAGGGGGCGCGCTCCGAAAGAATGGAAGTGCCGCTCTTCAGCGCGGGCACGCGCCAGGCCAGTTGCCAGAAGTAGGCCTTCTGCGCCTTCCAGTCTTCGCGGAAGTTGAACGCATTTTGGATCTGCAATCCCACCGCCAACGCGACGAGGGCAGACGCGCCCACCGGCCGCCACGAGGAACGCGGCAGAAGGTCCAGCCCCGCGGCGAGGAGAATGGAAACGCCGAATGCGAACGGTTGTGTGAAGCGGTCGTCGGGGAATTTCAGTTGGACAGGGAGGCTGGCTGCATAGAATGGAATCCCTGCCGTCAGCAACGCGAGGAAACCGACGCCAAGCCATTGCAGGAACGGTGCGCGGTCCAATACGCCGTCAGCGGAATCCGATTTCAAACGATTGGGATAAAAAATAAAAAACGCGAATGCGGCGAGAAGGATGAGCCAGTAAACAAACGTGAGCCGCGCCCCCATCTCGGCGGAAGGCAGGCGGAATACGCCAACCCACGCAGCGACTGAGGAATTCCAGATGCCGTCCCATACCTGACGAGGCAGGGACGCGAGCACGGGCGTCTGTGCGGAAACCTGATAGAGTTGCGACTCGAAGAAAAATCCGCGCCAGATGACGAACGCCGCCACCACCAGTCCGTATGGAAGATATGCCAGTGCGGTACGTTTCCATTGCTGACGCGGCTCCAATTCGACTTCGCGAATCACAATCCAGAACAAAATTGGGCGCAGAAGTTCGAGGCCGAAAAAATATTCAGTGGAAAAGATTTGCAGTACGGAGAGAGTCAACGCGGTGATAACGGTAACGCCGCGCCGCCGCCCGCCGCGCAACGCCAGCAGCGAAAGTCCCAGCGAGACGTAGAACATCGCCAGCATCATCGAGTAATGGCTGTAGGCGACAGCAATGGAATGCTGGCTGAAGCCCGGGTACACCAGCGCAAAGACCGCAGCCCAGAACGCGAACCCTTCCCGCCGCGGCCACGTCAGGCGGAGTGACCACCACAAGGTGACCGCCGCAAGCCCGCGCATGAGGAGCGCAAAGACCTGCCACGCCAGCAGATTTGTCCCAAACAAGGAAATGGTGGCAACGTAAAAATATCCCCACAGCGGACGCGCCCGGGCAAAATAGTCGAGCAACGCGCGCGGCCCCTGCAGAGACATCATCCCGATCAATCCCCAATCGTCCCAATGAAAACCCTGCTGCGCAGCAAAGACTCCATACGCCGCGAACGTGACGGCAAATAGAACAATGGGAACAGTCCACAGACGAAACTGCCGAGCCGTCATTTGTCCGCTTTCTCTTCACGCTTGACGATGTACACCGGCCGCCGCTTCACTTCCTGGAAGATGTATCCCACATATACGCCGATGAAGCCGAGCAAAATCATCAACATCCCACCCACGATGAGAATGACGAACATGAGCGAACTCCAGCCCGGCGCAAGGTTGGACGTGCGTCCCGTCACCCAGAAGGAGAGCACATAAATCATCTCGGCCAGCGCCAGCAGGAGCAAAATCCCGCCGAGGCTGAGTCCCACGTAGAGCGGCGCGAGCGAGAACGAGAAGATGGCGTCCATCGCGAGGCGGAACATCTTGGCAAACGAGTACTTCGTCACACCGCCTGCGCGTTCCTCCTGATGATAGGGCAGGATGGCGGATTTGAATCCGATCCACGAGACCATGCCGCGCAGGAAGCGGTGATATTCGGGCATGGCCTTCAACGCGTCCACGGCGCGGCGCGACAGGGCGCGAAAATCCGCCGCGCCTGGCAGGACGCGCGTCCCTGAGATGAAATTCAGCAGGCGGTAGAACAGGCCCGAGGTCCATTTTTTGAAGCGGCCGAGCCGCGCGTCGGCGGCGCGCTGTCCCTGCACAATGTCGTAGCCCTGCACGATCAGGTCCAGCATCTGCGGAATCATTTCAGGCGGGTGCTGTCCATCGGCATCGAGCGTCACCACCGCGTCGCCGCGCGAGGCATCCAGTCCCGCGGTCAGCGCGGCCTGGTGACCGAAGTTGCGGCTGAGCGAAATCACGCGCACGCGCTTGTCGGCATTGGCCAGCGCGGTCAATTCCGTCTCCGTGCCGTCCGACGAGCCGTCATTTACATAGATGAACGTGAAGGCGTATGGCAGCCCATCCACCGCGCGGCGGACACGCGCGTGCATCTGGGCAATCAAGCCTGCCTCGTTGAAGACGGGGATGACAAGATCAACTGAGATTTTTTTACGCGGGGACATTTGAAGATTCTACCATCCTTCGCTTCACAACCCGACCCCTTCGACTTCGCTCAGGACAAGCCCGTGGTGGGATGCGAGCAAATCGAGCGTGCGCGCCACTTCGGCCTTTTTCTGCTCCCCTGCCCATCCCAGCGACTCGCCCGCCGCGTCGGCCACTTCCTCCACGACCGAGCGCGTCAAGCGTCCGAGCATGGCCAGCAGGGTGCGGCGCAGGAGGATGTCATCGAGATGGACGACATGTTCCTGCTGGCAAAGGAAGCCGATTTCGCGTCGCGAAAAATCGGGCAGGGACTTCAACGGCTGGTCAGGCTGTTGGGAGAGGAACAACGCCGCCGCTTCGGCGCGCGTGCCGTAACGCTCGAACAGGGCGCGGACACGCTCGCTGGAGAACCCCGTCCACGCGGCCAGGCCATCGAGGTAGCGTTTCTGCTCTTCGGCAGTGTGCGGGAAATTCCGTCCGCCGCCGATGGGAAGTTCGCGCGTGGATTTCTGCCGCGCGCGGCCCAGGAACGCCAGCGCCTTGTCGGTCACCTGTTCGGAGAAGGCGCGGAAGGAGGTCCATTTGCCGCCGACGAGGGAGTAGACGGGATACGCAACTCCCGTCCAATCGCCCTCCGTCACCTGGATGTGATGATCGCGGGTGATCTGTCCCGTGGTTTTGGCCGATCCTGTATGCGCCAGCGGACGGACGCCCGAGAAGTGGAAGACGATATGTTCGCGTCCCACTTTTATATCGGGGAAGACGCGGGCGATCATGTCGAGGAAGTAGTCCACTTCGTCTTCGGTGCAGACGGCTTCGTCGGGATTCGCGATCGGAATATCGGACGTGCCGACGATGACGCGGTCAAGGAGCGGGAAGATCAGAACGATGCGCCCATCCTTGTTTTCGAAGAAGAATTCGTTTTCACCGATGGCCTGTCGCAGTTCGGGGTGGTCGAGGACGAGGTGCGAGCCTTTGGTCCCGCCGATGAAACGGGTGGACAGGCCGAGGCTCCCGTTGGCCGCGTCGATCCACGGGCCGGCCGCGTTGATGAGGAGTTTGGGACGCACGTCGAAGGTATGGCCCGTCAATTCATCGCGGAGAGTGACCGCATCCCCTTTTCCGCCAACGAGGGAGACGTAGTTGAGGGCGCGTCCGCCGTCGGCTTCGCCATCCAGCAAAACTTCCAGCGCGAGGCGTTCGGGGTTGAGGATGGACCCGTCGAAGTAGGTGGCGGTGGTGCGGACAGCAGGATTGAGCCGCGGCCAGAGTTTGAGCGATTCGGCGCGCCCGCGAAAGGTATGACGCGGCACGGTACGGGTCTTGCCCGTGAACGCGTCGTAGAACATCAACCCGACCTTGATAACCAGCGAGCCGCGCTCGGAGGGTTTGTCCAGCAGGCCGAGGAATTTGAACGGTGCATTCATTAACCCCGAAAAGTGTTTGAACATCGGGACAGTGGTTGGCAGAGGTTTGACAATGTGCGGCGCGTTCTGGATCATGCGGTTGCGCTCCCTCACGGCCTCGCGCACGAGTCGAAATTCGCCGTTCTCGAGGTAGCGGATTCCGCCATGCGCCATGTGCGACGACGCGGCCGACGCGCCCGAGCAAAAGTCGCCGCGGTCCACGATCAACACATTCACGCCGTTGAGCGCCAGGTCGCGGAACGCACCGATGCCGTTGATGCCCGCGCCGACGATGAGGACATCGAGGGAGGGATTGGATTGGAGGGAAGAGAGAATTTGGTTACGATCCATGAGACCTCACAAGTTGAAAACCAACATGATGATCCACAGAAAAATGGACAGGAGGATGTGAAGCACATCGCGCCGAACATAAGTCTCCACGTCGCTGTGAAGCAGTCCGATTTGCACAACGGTGTAGGTATAGAAGGTGTGATAGGGTGCGAGGAAGGGCGCCGCCGCCAGCGCAAAATACGGATTCCGTTTTCGCAACGCGGCCCACAGCAGAAACAGTCCAATCGGAATGGAATACGGAAAGAGAGTCCGATTCCATATCTGATACACCGAAGTGTTCGTGAATATGCGGACGTACCAGATGGGAAAGAAAACCAAAGCCAGCGCGTATGCGGCGGCGACGGGTGCGAAGGCCTTCATGCCGTCCAGATATCGTTTGTTCCGAATGAAATCAATCAGATAATACAACGCCACCCCCGCGCCGACCTGGGGCTTGATGAGCAGAAGCAACAGACCCAACGCGGGAGGGAACAAAATTCCCGAAATGGCAACCGGGTCGAGGTTGCCCACTAAAAGCGCGCCGATGGCGGTCGGTGAAAGAATGAAAGCGACGATGGTCAACGGGCTGGCGTGCAACTTCCAGGCGATGAAAACCAGGATGAACAGGCAGGTTGCAAAATACAATCCATGCGCGGGGACGGGCGGCAGCAATGCAAAAGGAAACAATGGGATGACGCCCCAGGGCGCGCTGTTGTAAATCGTCTCGTAGGGGGAATGTCCCGCAAGCGCCGTCCGCGCGGCTTTATAAAAGTTTTCATAAAAATCCGCTGTCGGCAGGTTGGCGGTGAGGGCCGCGGTGGCCGCGAAGAGGAAGATCAGGATTGCAATGCCGATCCAGTTGCGCTTCATCGCTCAGGTCACCCAATCGAACGTTTTCTTCACAGCCTTCTTCCATTCCGCGTACAACTTCTCGCGCGTCGCGGAATCCATCTGCGGCTTCCATTCGCGGTCGCGGCCCCAGTTGGCGCGCAGTTCATCAAAGTCTTTCCAGACGCCAACAGCGAGACCCGCGGCGTAGGCCGCGCCGAGGGCGGTCGTCTCCGCGACCTTCGGACGCACGACTGGCACATCCAAAATATCGGACTGGAATTGCATCAGCAGTTCGTTGTAGACCATCCCGCCATCCACCTTCAGAGACTTGAGCGTGACGCCCGAATCTTTTTCCATCGCGTCCAGCACTTCGCGCGTCTGGAAGGCCGTCGCTTCGAGGGCGGCGCGGGCGAGGTGTCCCTTGTTGACGTAGCGCGTCAGCCCCGCGATAACGCCGCGCGCGTCGGACCTCCAGTAGGGCGCGAACAGTCCCGAAAAGGCGGGGACGAAATAGATGCCGCCGTT
>DYKX01000042.1:6589-20254 GCA_020722375.1 Anaerolinea thermophila | reverse complement strand
TACACGTCGTTCCGCGAGGACTGGTTCCGCCGCTTCAAGGAGATGAACCGCGAGGAGATGGAAATTACCGACGAGAAGGGGAAGGTGAAGCGGGTTCCACATCCCGATAGCGTGGCGGCGTGGGCGGACGCGAACGGCGTGAATATCGTTGCAGCGGAGGCGTTGCACGATAAACTGCGTCGGCTGTTCAACAAGGATTACATCGTGGAGAAACCCGCCGCAGACAGCGTGGCGCAGATCATCGGCGCGCTGGAAGGCGGGCGGCACGTGGTGTTGTCGTTCGGCGAAAACGAAAGCGACCTGGACTATTTGCTGGTGTCGAACCTGTTGACGCGCAAGATCCGCAACGCCTGGGAGAAGAAGACCAACGAGTTCCGCACGCACGGAAAGGCCGAGCCGCGACCGTTGATCATCGTGGTGGAGGAGGCGCACAAACTGCTCAACCGCGAGATGGCCGCGCAGACCACCTTCGCCGCCATTGCGCGCGAACTGCGCAAGTATTACGTCACCCTGCTGATTGTGGACCAGCGCCCGTCGCAAATCTACGACGAGGTCATGTCGCAGTTGGGGACGCGCATTTCGGGCTGGCTGGGGGACGAGGACGACATCCATGCCGTGCTCTCGGGTCTCGCGGGACGGGAGGCCTTGCGCGGCATGTTGGCGCGTCTGCAACCGAAGGAGGAAGTGCTCCTGCTCGGCTGGGGAGTCCCGATGCCGTTGCCTGTGCGGTCGAGGCGGTATGACGAGAAGTTTTGGAAGGAGTTGCCGGGAGGAAAGAAGTCCGAGGCGCAGAGTTTGAAAGAGTTGGGATTTTGATTTGACAAAACGCCGTCACCCGTGTATATTTTCGATTGATTAATCGGTTAATCAATTAGGAGACAGCCATGCAAAAGACAATTAGCGCTACAAAAGCAAGAGTCCATTTCGGCGAAATCATGAAACAGGCAAAGGTCGCGCCTGTGATTGTGGAACGCGGCGGCAAGGCGGAGGTCGTTGTCCTTTCCAAGAAGGCTTACGACCGTCTTGTCGCGGCGAATCAGCAAACCAACTGGCAGAAGAAACTTGAGGATTTGCACAAGCGAATCAAAGTTGAACTCGCAGGACGCACCTTGCCCGCCCCTGAGGAAATGCTTCGACTAGCACGGGAGGAACGAGATGAGCAACTCATCACTAGTCTGCGTTGACGCCAATATCGTGATTCGGTTTGTTCTTCCCGCAAACAAGCCCATTCAAACTCTTTGGGAAAAATGGATTTCTAAAAATGCGCGTCTGGTTGCCCCTACCCTGCTTCATTACGAGATAGCAAACAGCCTGTACCAATATGAAAAGCACGGGCAGTTGTCGCACGAGATCATTCGCGACGCGCTCGACGTGGCTCTGGCTTTGCCGATCGAACTCATTGGGGATGCAGACCTTCACCGCCGCGCCGTATCTTTAGCTTCACACTACCATCTTCCCGCCGCTTATGATGCGCATTACCTGGCGTTGGCGGAACGATTGAATGCTGAATTGTGGACAAGCGATGAACGCCTCGTGAACGCAGTGAAGTCAGGCAAACTGGAATGGGTGAAACTGGCTTCCATCTGACGAGAAGTTTTGGAAGGAGTTGCTCGGAAGCAAGAAGTCCGAGACGCAGAGTTTGAAGGAGTTGGGATTTTAGTTCTTTGGGACGCGAAAAAATTGAACGTTTCTGGAGATTCCCATGCCGAAGAAGACAGATTTCACCGTTACGCGTATTCCATCAGATGATTGGAACAATCTGATGGAAACCGTCGCGCTGGACGGTACGTATTCTGAAGAAATCAAAAATGATGTTTGGGTCTGCCATTGAACATATGGAAGATTTTTCCAATCCATGGGTGGTTGTGACACTCACAGATGGCAGGACAACGGCAAAGATTTTCCCCAATGAAAAATCTGCTCGAAAATATGTTGGGAGTTCAAAAGGGAAATTGCCAACTGTGCGCAACCGCCCGCCCGTTCTCCATCCCCCATCCTCGCCTAACCCTCCACCACCTCCACCTCATTCGTGATCTCCACCGCATCGCGCAGCGTCACGAACACCGAGCAATACTTTTCCTCGCTCAGCGCGATGGCCCTGCGGACTTTCTCCACGTCGAGTCCCTTTCCCACCGCCTGAAAGCGGACGTGGATTTTGCGGAAGCGCCAGGGAGGGTCGTCATCCTGGACGCTTTCGGCGGTCACGCGCAACTCGCGCAGGTCCGCCCGTTGCTTCTGCAGAATCTCCACCACATCGTGCGACGAACAGCCAATCAATGCCAACGAAAGCAGGTCCGAGGCCTTCACGCCCTTCGGTTTCATCACGACCTGATAATTCTCGCTGTCACGCAAAACGAACTGCGTCTCCGTATCCCAGTTGAGGTGAACAATGTTGGTAGCCATGCCCGCAGTATACCAATCTTCAGCCTGAAAAAGAATGTTTTCCATATGGCCTGGGGCTGTCCCTATTGCGGACATTATGCGCGCTGGCCCTGCTCGTCATCTTCTGCCTCGTGGCGTTCTGGTGGCTCCCCGAATCATCCAAATCCCACTGCGAAGGTTGCGAGACCGTGGACTGTCCAAGGCGGCCAAAGCCGAAAAATCTGTAAGCAGAGTAAAATGACAGCCACTTCCAACGGGACTGTCGTTTTTTGATTGGAATCCCCATGAACCCAAAGGACAAATCCATGCAATCTATCTTCCTCATCCTCCTCATTGGTTTGGCGGGGGGAATCGCCGTCGGTTTGCAAAGCCCGCTCGCCAGCATGATGAGTCAGCGGCTCGGCACCCTCGAAAGCGCCTTCATCGTTCACTTCGGGGGGGCAATCATCGCCCTCATTCCCATCATCATCTATGGCGGCGGAAAACTGAGTGAGTGGCGCACCGTCCCGTGGTACGCGTTGCTGGCGGGCGCGTTCGGTCTCGTGGTCATCGGCGCCATCAGTTACATGATTCCCCGCATTGGCGTGGCGGGTTCGATCATCACAGTGGTGTCGGGGCAACTGCTTGTGGGGACGATTCTCGACCACTTCGGCTGGCTGGGCGCGCACGTCCAACCGTTGACGCCCATCCGCGTCCTCGGATTGATCATCGTCATGTTCGGTGTCTGGTTGACGGTGAAATAACCCGCTTCACGCGGACGGGGAGGCGGGTTCAGCCTCCGAGGGGCGGAAAATACGGGGACAGGTTCCCCGCCACCAGTCGAAGGAAGAGGCCGTTGTTCGCGAGCAGGAGGAGCAAAAAGGCGAGCAGTCCCCACTCCAGCCAGTCCTGCTTCGGCAGTTCATCCAGCGAGAGGGCGAGGAAGAACAGCAGGGCGTACGTCCAATTGGGGGTGTAGAGGAAAGGCTCGAATCCGTAGAAGAGGTGCATCAGCAGGTTCAGGGCGAGAACCGCTAAAAACGCGAGTTGAAAGGAAAAGTGGGGAGACTTTTTGCCGCGCCACAGGAAGCGCGCCACCCCCGCGAGCACCAGGATCAGCCACAGCGCAAGCGTTGGATAACCGAGACGCGAGTAACCGTATTCCCGCACTCCGTACGTCGGGTGGAAGAAGTTGAACTTGGGAAACGGCGGGCGGTCTTCCTTGTCCACGCGGGTGACGGTCGGCGGGGCGGCGGCCACATCATACAGGAAGATGTTTTTGCTCACCAGCACGAAGCGTTCGGGCAGTCCCCCGCCCGCTTCCAGGTGCGAGGCGTGTTTCGTCTCGAGCAGTAAATCAGACGGGACGAAGAACAGCCCAATGTGACCGGGGTAAAGCAGGGCGGTCAACACGGTCAGCGCGATTCCCACCGACGCCACGAGAGTGACAAATTGCAACCACTGACGCCCGTCCCGCCGCACGATGAGAAAGGTCAGCGCGCCCTGTGCCGCGTTCGTGATGGTGATTCCGAGCGTGAGCAGGCCGGGCACGAGGAAGTCTTTAACGGGGCGCGTGCGCCCGACGAGGACAATGGCGAACAGCAACAGGCCAAACGCCGAGAAGATGTACGTCTCGGTCACCGAGCCAAAGACGAGGTGCGCGGCCGAAAACGCCTGCATCCCGCTGAAGAGCAGGGCGTACGAGGCTTTGCGCGTGGTCTGGTATACAAAAGTCCATGCGAGGAAGGCACAAGCCGAGGCGGTGATCGCCACCAACAGCAACGCGCCCAGCCGCCAGTCCCCGCCGTGGATGAACGCCAGCGTCCACGAGGCCGCGCGCAGGACGAGCAACGCCAGCGGGTGGACGGCGCGTCCGATGGGGTATCCCTGCTCGGTGCCGAAGCGCACCTGCCAGAAATACGTGTCGGAAGCAAAGAAGGTGTTGTTCAGGCTCAACCCGTCCACGGGTGGGTTGAATCCGTGTGCGAGGATGAAATAGCCGGGGAAGACGAGTGCGGCGGCCAGCAGGCCGGGCAGATTCGCCTCCAGCCAGTCGCCGAGGGCGCGTCGTCGAAAGGTCAGCCATGGCCAGGCAAGGACGCGGTTCACCAGTCCGCCCAGCGCGGCCAGTCCCGCCAGCAGGCCGAAGAGGATCCAGCCGAGATTTTTCATCGGCGGCAGGAACTGTTCGGGATGGAACAGGTTGGGGAATTGCAGGGCAATGACGATCACGCCCGCGTCGAACAGGAGGAAGATTCCCAACGTCAGCAGGGCGCGCCCGCGCAAGACCTGTCTCCACGATTGGAGGAGGCGTCGCCGTGCGAGGAAGATCACGCTTCCATACAAGGAAACAAGCGCGACCGCCGCGAGCATTTGTTTCCATCCCTCGGGGTAGGCGCGCTGGACGAGGAACAGATGAACAATGGCTGGCAGGATCGCAATTCCGCCGCTGACGAGGACGGGTTTCGAAGCATTTTTCAAAACAGCGGGGAACGCAAGCCAAAGTAAAATGGCGAAAGCAACCGCCGGCGCGCCCGCCAGAAATACGCGGTCGAGAAGAGTCTTCTGCTGGAAATCGAAATACTCCATCCCCAGCGCCAGGCTGAGTCCCAGCCCGATGAGAAGGGAGACTGCTCCTCGAATCAAAATGTCTTTGCGATTCATCGTTGGATGCCTTGTCCTCTAAATTTGGATGGGGGGATTATACCCACTCCTTCGAGGAAACCAACCTATTGACGTATATCCGACAGCCTGTCATAGTGAGATGCCAAAAGCATCGAAGCAATCTTCTCGACAAAGCAGGGATTGCTTCGCAACGAACGCTTGCAATGACGGGTAGCCAGTGTTGTTTGAAACAAAATCGTGATTTTTGAAATTACTTTCTTTACGATGTATTACAGGTTGATATGAAAATAAACTCCAAGTGCAAACTACTGAGACACGGAGACACTGAAAAAAACTCCGCGACTCCGTGCCTTCGTGGTTCGATTTTCATGCTTTGGGGTGAACCTCGTTCATGCATACTTTGTGGGTAACAAGAAATTTTGCATGAGGGGGTAAAATATCATTATGGGTACGCTCTATCTCGTCGCCACGCCGATCGGCAATCTCGAAGACCTGTCCCCGCGCGCTGTGCGGATTCTGCGCGAGGCGAAACTCATCGCCGCCGAGGACACGCGTCACACCGCCAAACTGCTGAACCATTTCGACATCCAGACTCCCCTCACCAGTTACTTCGAACACAACAAACTGACCAAACTCGACCGCATCCTCGCCTCCCTCGCGGACGGGGACGTCGCGCTCGTCTCCGACGCGGGGACTCCCGCCGTGAACGACCCCGGCTACGAACTCGTCCGTGCCGCGCTCGCGGCTGGCTATGACGTCCGTCCCGTGCCCGGGCCGTCCTCTCCCATCGCGGCGTTGAGCGTCTCTGGCCTGCCCACCGACGCGTTCCTCTATCTCGGCTACCTCCCGCATAAGGCAAGCGAACGGCGGAATCTGTTGGCGCAAATTGCCAATTTGCGCTACACGCTTCTCTTCCTCGAATCGCCGCACCGACTGGTCAACTCGCTCGAAGACCTGCTCGCCGTCCTCGGTGACCGTCCCGTTTGCGTGGCCCGCGAGATGACCAAACTCTACGAGGAGTTCTGGCGCGGGTCGCTGCGCGGCGCGGTGGAGGAGTTCAAGGCGCGGGAGGTGAGGGGAGAGTTTACGCTGGTGGTGGGAGGACAGTTATCAGTAATCAGTAATCAGTGGACAGAGGAGAAGTTGCTGGCGGTCATCAAGACGGAGTTGAAGCAAGGCAAATCCGCCAGGGAGATTTCGTCCGAACTCGCGGAAAAGAGCGGGTGGGGGAAGAAGGACGTGTATGCGAAGGTGAATCAAAGCAAGTGACTGATGCTATAATTCCACTCATGGACAAGATCAAAATTCGCGTCCCTCGCGAACAACTGGTGGAATTTTGCCGCCGCCATCACATCCGAAAACTGGCGTTCTTCGGTTCGGTTTTGCGCGATGACTTCGGTCCGCAAAGCGATGTGGATGTGTTGGTCGAGTTCGAGGAGGGAAAAACGCCCGGCTTCGCGTTCTTCGGGATGCAGGCAGAACTGTCCAGGATTCTGGGGCGTAAAGTTGACTTGAATACACCGGGGTTTTTGAATAAGTATTTTCGAGACCGGGTTCTGAACGAAGCAAAGGTGGAATATGTCCAGGCATGATCCTGTTGTGGCCTAGAAGCATATGCTCGACCATGCCCAGAAAGCCGTTGCTTTAGCCCGCAGCAGGAAGAGAACCGATCTTGATAATGATTTAACCTTCAATCTGGCGTTGACGCGTTTGGTAGAGGTCATTGGAGAAGCCGCCAATCGTGTCCCGCAAGAGATTCAAGCCGATCATCCCGAAGTGGCATGGACGGAAATGATCGGCATGAGAAACCGACTCATTCATGGTTATGACGAAGTGGACTTGGATTTTCTTTGGAGTGTTGTCAGGAGTGATTTGCCAACATTGGTCGGTCAATTGAAGCGAATGTTATAGACTTGAAATTTGATGTATGAGAAGAACCCCCGTTTTTCAGAGAAAACGGGGTTCTGGCTTTATTCATCCAGCAGTTCAACTGCTGGATGAATCGCTTAAGATTCGGATGGAATGGATTTTGTCTTTCGTTTGTGCCACCAAACAAGGATAAGGCTGGCTGGCAAAAATGCAACCATATCGAATGTGACGAACAGTTTGGAAAACTGCCCAGTTGGGAAAGACCAATTTGCATTCCAGGCAAGCGCTCCTTGTACGTAAATAATCCCGAATCCCAAAAGGATTCCCAACCATGCTTTACGCCTTTGAATAAATCCCCGAACCATCCATAACGCGGCCTCCAATCGCAACCAAACGTATCGCCGACCTATGATCGGCCCTGCCAGGCAGGGCCTGGCGCTGCGGTTGGCAGAGCCTGGCGGTACGATTGCCAGATCAGATTTGCGCGTTCAAGGCAATGTTGTGCGGTAACACTATATCGGCGCGGCACGAAAGAAGCATTCGCACATTCGTGTCATTCGCGTTAAAAATAGTTTTGCAGGTAAAATCAGGCCACTTTCAAATTAACGGTTGAACATGCCAAAGAAACCCTCCTCCCCCAACTGGACTCAAGTCGCCCGCCTCCTGCTCACCTCGCGCCTGCTCGATGAACTCGAAGAGCGCGAACTCGCCCCCGCGGGACGCGTCCCGTATCAATTTTCCGCCAAGGGACACGAACTCTCGCAGATCCTGCTCGCCCTGCAATTGACGCATCCGCACGACGCGGCCACGGTCTACTATCGCTCGCGTCCCTTCATGCTCGCGGCGGGACTGGGCCTGAAAGAAGCCATCGCGGCAGGCATGGCAAAGACAGGCTCCCCGTCCGAGGGGCGGGATGTGGGCGTGATGTTCTCCATGCAATCCCGCGATAACCGCATTACTGTCCTCCCCTCCTCCGGTGACGTGGGCGCGCAGTACACCCCAGCGGCGGGATGGGCGCAGGCAATTCAATATCACCGCGACGTGCTGGGCAATCAGGAATGGGACAAGGCCATCGCGGTGGCGCACGGCGGCGAAGGCTCGATTGCCGCCAACGGATTTTGGGCCGCGCTCAACATCGCTTCCACGCGCAAAATTCCCATGCTTTTCTTCATCGAAGACAACGCCTTCGCCATCTCCGTCCGCTCGCATTTGCAGACGCCGGGCGCCGACCTCTCCTCGAACCTGCGCGGCTTCAAGCATCTCTGCATCATTGACGGCGATGGCTCCGATCCTGAAGACGCGTCGCAGAAGATCGCCGAGGCGGTGGCGAATGTCCGCGCGGGCAAGGGGCCGTGTCTGCTTCACTTGTGCGTGCCACGCCTGATGGGTCACACCTTCATTGACGATCAGGCGTACAAAACGGAAACCGAAAAACGTAACGAAGCCAAGCGCGACCCGTTGACGCGCCTGCAAAAGTTCCTGCCCGACCTGGATTGGGCCGTCCTCGAGCGGGACGTGGCCGCCGAAGTGCGCGCCGCCGTGGACGAGGTCGCTTCGTGGCCTGACCCCGAGCCGCGTTCCGTCACCGATAATTTGTTCGCGGCTGACAGTAGCGCAAATTGCCAATTTGCGACGGATAACGCAAATTGGCAATTTGCGCAACAAACCGAAGGCACGCGCATCAACCTCATAGACGCCGTCCGCCGAACCCTCGAAGCCGAGATGACGCGTGACCCGCGCCTGCTTGTCTTCGGGGAGGACGTGGGTGCGAAGGGCGGCGTCCACGGGGCGACGGCGCACATGCAGGAGAAATTCGGCGATGGCAGAGTCTTCGACACGTCGCTTTCGGAGGAGGGCATCATCGGCAGCGCGGTGGGGATGTCCATGGCGGGATTGCGTCCCGTGCCAGAGATCCAGTTCCGCAAGTATGCCGATCCTGCGACAGAGCAAATTAACGACGCTGGCACAATGCGCTGGCGCACGGCTGGCAAATTCTCCGCGCCGATGGTGGTGCGAATCCCCGTCGGCTTCGGAAAGAAGATCGGCGACCCGTGGCATTCGGTGACGGGCGAAGCGATTTACGCCCACACGCTCGGATGGCGGCTGGCGTTCCCGTCCAACGCGGCGGACGCGGTGGGCTTGCTCCGCACCGCGTTGCGCGGCGAAGACCCGACTATCTTCTTCGAACATCGCGCCTTGCTCGATACCGCCATCGCGCGCCGCCCCTACCCTGGCGACGATTATGTTTTACGTTTTGGCGAAGCGGCAACTTTGATGGCAGGCGACTCGCTCACCGTCGTCACCTGGGGGGCGATGACGCACCGGGTGGTCGAGTCCGCTCAAACGTCCGCGGGACGCGTGGAAGTTTTGGATCTGCGGACCATCGTCCCGTGGGACAAATCCCGCGTGCTCGAGTCCGTCCGCAAAACAGGCAAGTGTCTCATCGTCCACGAGGACGCGCTGACAGGCGGATTCGGCGCCGAGATCGCGGCGGTCATCGCAGAAGAGGCGTTCACCGACCTCGACGCGCCGCTGGCGAGATTGGCCGTCCCGGACGTGCCGATACCGTATAATATGGGCCTGATGAACGCGGTGGTGCCGAGGGTGGCGGACATTGCCGAAAAAATTCAATCCATGCTGGCTTTTTGAAAAGGAGCACCATGCAAAACAAAGATGAAAAAGCGTTGACCTTTCGCAATGAGAATGTGATTTTGGAAATTGCGCGTTGGAGCAAGATCGTTTCTTGGGCAATGGTGGTGATCTACCTCCTGCGCTTTATCTCGGACATGATCTCTGTGTTCGGCGGTGGGCAGTTTTCCTGGCCGCCCGCGATGATGGACCGCATCATGTTCGTGGCGAGCCTGCTCTCCACATTGTTCTTCGGTTCGTTCTATTTCCTGGTTCTGCAGGGCATTGCCCAGGGACTCTACATGGGCCTGGACATGTCGCTGGATGACGAGGAGGAGGAAGAGTAAGTCGTGGAATTGGACAACCTGGAACGCATCCAGCAACTGGACACGCTGAACATGCTGGCGGAGATCGAGGGGCTTCCCGACCAGTTGATGCGCGCCTATGAAATGGGCAGGACCTCCGAGGTTTTCAAGACCTCGGAGGTCTCCGTTTCCCGAGTCATCATCGCGGGGATGGGTGGCTCGGCGATCGGCGCGGACCTGTTGGCGGCCTACGTGGCTGACATCTGCCCCGTGCCGGTCATCGTCCACCGCGATTACAGCCTGCCCTCTTTTGCGCGCGGCGAGGAGACGCTGGTCATCTGTTCCTCGCATTCGGGCAACACTGAAGAGACGCTCGATTCGTTCACGGCCGCGCGCAGGTCTGGCTGCCGCGTGATGGCCGTCTGCACCGGCGGGGAATTGGCTGCACGCGCCAAAAAGGAAAATGTCCCGCTCATTACGTTCGACCACAAAGGCCAGCCGCGCGCCGCGGTGGGTTACTCGTTTGGAATTTTGCTGGCGCTCTTCGTTCACCTCGGTCTCATCCCCGATCAGGCGGACGAGGTCAGGTCCGCGGTGGAAGCGATGAAGGAATCGCAGCAGCATTTGACACCCTCTGTCGAAACCGTCCGCAACCCCGCCAAGCGTTATGCGGGACAGTTGATGGGCCGCTGGGTGACGATCTTCGGCGCGGGACGTCTCGCGCCTGTGGCGCGTCGCATGAAGGGACAGATCAACGAACTGGCGAAGGCGGTCGCCAACTTTGAGTTCCTCCCCGAAGCGGATCACAACACGCTGGCGGGGACAATGCATCCCGCCGAAGTCATCCAGCCGCACACGATGAACCTGTTCCTGCGCGCCGCGTCCGACCATCCGCGCAATCGTCTTCGCGTGGACCTGACCAAACAGACGTTCATGCTCGAAGGCGGCAACACCGACTTCCTCGACGCGCGCGGCGAGCATCCCCTCGCGCACATGTGGACGCTGATCCTGTTTGGCGATTACATGGCCTATTACCTTGCCATTTCCTACGGCGTGGATCCCACGCCTGTGGACGCGCTGGTCCATTTCAAGAACGCGTTGAAAAGCCAATAGGACGCGGAAGACGCGGACGGGCACAGAGAACGCGGAGAGAAACAAAAAAGATTCCGCGTTCGTCCGCGTAAATCCGTGTTCTCCGCGTCCGCATTTCCTCCCATGAAAAGAAACGCCCGCCTCGCCCCCCGCGATTGGATCGGACTGACAATTGTTCTCGCGGGATTCGTCCTCCGCCTGCGGCAATACCTCGTCAACCGCTCGCTCTGGCTGGATGAGGCGATGCTGGCGAACAACATCGTCAGCCGTTCCTTTGGGGGACTGACGCGCTGGCTCGATTACAACCAACAGGCGCCCATCGGTTTCCTTTGGGTGCAGAAGGCCGCCATCCTCCTCTTTGGCAACAATGAATATGCCCTGCGGCTGGTCCCCCTCCTAGCCGGGTGCGCTGCGCTCTTTTTGATGTACCTGTTCTCGCGCCGCCTATCCCCGCTTGGCGGAAATGTTGCACTGGCGCTTTTTTCCGTTTCCAGCACCCTCGTCTACTACACTTCCGAAGCCAAACAATATATCGTGGATGTGGCCGTCGCTCTTGGCCTGCTGATGCTTTTCCTCCGCCTCGACGACCGCGGCTGGAATCCACGCTTGTATCTTCTTTTCGGGGTGGTTGGTGGGCTGGTGCTCTGGTTTTCGCATCCCGCCATCTTCACGTTGGCTGGACTCGGCTTGCTGTTATTCTTGGAAACCATACGGCGCAGGTCGCCATCCGCCCTCGGCTGGACGCTCGTTACTGGCGGCCTTTGGCTGGCGAGTTTCGCCGCGTTTTACATCCTGTTCCTGCACCGTTCGGTCACTGCCGATGTTCTCCTCGATTACTGGGGCGACGCCTTCCTGCCGCTTTCGCTTCGCGCCGGAAATTGGCTGGTCTCTGCATTCGAAAACTACGCCGACTTCGCTGCAGGTCTCGAGACCCCGCCTTTGCTCAACGTGCTCCTCGTTCTGGCAGGCATAACCACCCTCTCCCGCCGCAACCTAAAACTTGCCGCCGCACTGGGGTTGCCCGCCATGCTGGTCTTGGCCGCGTCAATCTTCCGCGCGTATCCATTTGCAGGCAGGATGCTCCTCTTCATGACGCCGCTTGCCTTCGTCCTCCTCGGGGAGGGGCTGGATGGGATTCGCCGCATCTTCCCGGACAAATTCGCATCCTTCTGGACCTTTTGCCTGCTCGCTGTTATCCTGGTATTTTTCAACGCCCAAACGACCGCTCAAAACTTCACCATGCCGAAGATGCGCGAACATATCCGCCCGACGATGCAATACCTGCGCGAGCATCGCAGGGAAGGTGACATAATCTATGTGTACTACTGGACGGAACCCGCCGTCCGCTTTTACGCGCCGAAATATGGATTTGCGATGGACACTTTCCTCATCGGCGCGGACCATCACACGGATCCCGAACGCTACCGTCCCGAGCTGGACGCCTTGCGTAGTCATGAACGCGTCTGGTTCCTGTTCTCACACGTCTACGAGGACGGCGAGTTCAACGAACGCGACTATATTCTGGATTATCTAAATTCCATTGGAGATTTGTCACGCGAATACCGCGTGCCGGGCACGTCTGTGTATTTGTATTTGTATGATTTGAGGTGATTTAAAAAACCAGGTTTCACGCTGAAACCTGGTTTTAATCTGTCACGGCTTCAAACACGGTGGAATGGAATCCACCGCGCCTTCGGGGAATTCTGTCACGCCATTCTCGTCGTAGACCTTCACAAATTGAACGTTCGGGAATTGCTTGAGGTTCAGCATGATCAGGTCGGCGATGGTGAAATCTATCCGCTCGGGCGCGCAGACGCCGGTCAGGTAGACGCGGGCGATGCCGTCGCTGAATGTCACGCTGCTGTAGCCGGTGAATCCGCTGTAGACGGCGCGCCAGACGTAATAGAAGTATTCCGTGTTGCCCGGGCCTTTGAAGAATTCCTTCAGCACATCCGTTCCCATGAAGGGGGAAGACTTTACCCAGCGCACACCGTTGACGGTGAATGGCTGGATATTGTTATCGTAGCGATATTTGTCCACGAAGAAGACCTTGGCCAGAGTCCACTGCGGGGTGAGGGTGGGGCGGCGCGTGTCGGTGGGACGTGGGGTGTTGGTGGGGGTACGCGTTCGGGTGGGTGTGCGCGTCAACGTGGGCGTGCGCGTGAGGGTCGGCGTCCGCGTGGGAGAGGGAGTCCGCGAAGGCGTCAGCGAGACGGTGGCCGTGGGCGAGGGGACAAACCCCGGGTCCAGGCAGAGCGGCTCGGAGTCCCCAAACCCGTTCATGTCGGCGGTCTGTCCGAATTGGTCATAAATCTTTACGTATTGCACGTTCGGGAATTGTTTTAGCGTGAGGCTGATCTGGTCGGCGATGGTGAATTCACTGCCGTTTGGCACGCACGAGCCGGTCAGGTAGACGTGCGCGGTGTTGCCCACCAGGTCCACTTTGCTGGCACCGGTGAACCCGTTGTAGATGGCGCGCCAGCCGTAGTAGAAATATTCTGTGTTGCCCGGGCCTTTGAAGAATTCTTTCAAGAGGTCCGGTCCCATGAAGGAGGAGGTCTTCACCCAGCGCACGCCGTAGACTTCGATCGGTTGGATGTTGTAAGTGAAGCGGTACAGGCTGGCAAAGTAGACGCGCGCCAGAGTCCACTGCGGGGTGTAGGTAGGGCGGGGGGTGGATGTATTGGTCGGGGTGCGCGAAGGCGTTGGCGTGCGGGACGGTGTGGGCGTACGCGTCGGTGTGCGGGTAAACGTGGGCGTGCGCGTGATCGTCGGGGTGCGCGTG
>DYKX01000042.1:0-6489 GCA_020722375.1 Anaerolinea thermophila | reverse complement strand
GTGCGCGTGATCGTCGGGGTGCGCGTGGATGTTGGGGTGCGCGTCACCGTCGGTGTGCGGGTGACGGTGGGCGTGCGCGTGATGGTGGGCGTACGCGTGATCGTGATCGTGGGCGTTTTCGACGGCGTAATCGGTGGAGGCGGTGTGAAGGTCGCGTCGCTCACGAAGACGAAGCGCACCGCGTCCGCCCCGACCTCGAGGCTGGAGACCACGCCTGTGGGGTCCTGCGTCTGGTTGTTCAGCGCGACGTATTCGTTGCCGTTGCCGGTAAATTCATACTTGCCCGCGTACACCCAGCCGTCGGTGACGTAGAAACTGTTCGGGAAAACCTGCTGGTTGACGGTGACGCGATCCGTCTCGCCTGCGTGGACGATGTTGTAGAGCGCTCCCTCGGTGGTGGCGTGGACGGGCGGGACGCGCACGTAGACGGCATACAGTCCCGCGGCCGCGGACTCGGGGAAGCTCCACGCCGCGAAACAGTTGGCCGCGCTGGTGCGCGCGGTGACGTAGCGGAAACTGCCATTTTGCGACGAGCCCGCCGTGCCAATTTTCCAACAGCCGGCTGGGGATTCGGCGAAACCCGCCCCGCTGTCGTCCACCACGAGGCCCGTCCCAACCGCGGGCGGATAGGCCAGGGCCGCGCCGCTCGGCAGGATTTTTGAACTGTAATACACCACAGAGGGATTCTGCACCCAGAGGGATTGCGGCTGGCCGTAACTCAGCGGATCCGTCCCCGAACCGCTCCAGCCATACGGGTCCACGGAGCGATTGGACGAGTCCTTGACGAGGAAATGCAGGTGCGGACCGGTGGAGTTGCCGGTGTTGCCGCTGAAGCCGATTACTTCGCCGCGCGAGAGGTTGACACAGCCGGGCGCGTTGCAGGTTTGCACGGCGACCGCGCTCATGTGTCCGTAGGCGGTGTAATAGCCGTTGGGATGATGCAACTTGACGTAGATGCCGAGATTGGATTTGTGATTCTGCGGGTCGTACCAGCCGGCGTAGACCACCTGGTCCGCGTTAGAGGCGGCATACAGCGGACGGTAACTCATGCCGAAATCGATGCCGTCGTGGCCGTTGTATGCCACCCAACTCCCAAGGCTGTAACTCCAGTAGATGCCGTAGCCGTAATCGCAGACGCCGTTTTGCGGAGGCGGAGTCCCGGCCGGCGCGGGCTTGGGACAAATCTTGCTGGCCCTGTGTCCGTTGAAGGTGACGATGATCTTGTCGGTGTCGGTGTAGTTCGGGGAGGTGTGGTCGAAGATGGATTCCTGCGAGGCGGCGCCGGGATAGGGAGGGTAGAGAAAAGACTGGACGGCAGAGGCCGGTTGAGGGTCCGTTTGAGCCGAAGCGCGTGAGGAGAGGAATCCGCCGGCGGCGAGGGTCAATCCGCCAATGAGGATGAGGAGTCGGGTCAGCGAGCGGTTCACAACAATCCTCCCATGGTTTTATCGTTACGGGACAGGCGTGGCTTGCGATTCGGGAATCGAGGTCAACGTGGCAAGCACGGCCTCCGCGTCGGCAAGGCAGGCGTCGATCTCATCCACGAAGTTGACCTGGAAGCCGGTGAAGATGATTTTGTCGGCGGCCTGATATGTGACGAATTGGCGCACGCCCTGCAAAAGCACCACGTTCACTTCGAAGAACAGCGTGCCGATCTTGCGCGTATCATGCTCCACCTGCATACCGGGCGCCATGCCGCGCGGCCCGGCAGGGGCGAGGATGCAATACTCGATTGTGCGATGGCCGAGCGCGGGCTGGCCGTATGAGTCTTGGGTCAGTCCCCAAATGTCGGGGCGGTAGCGGACGCGGAAAAAATAACCGGGTTGCGAATCGGCCAGGTAGGTCGGCTGGCCGTCCCAAACATCCAGCACGGGTTCGACGGGCGCGAGCGTCGGCAGTTCGAGCGTGGGCAAAAGCGTTTCGGTGGCGGTCGGGCCGGGCGGCGTTGGGCTTGGCGTGCGCGTTGCGGTGGCTGTGGGCGGCGCGGGCGTTTCGGTGGCGGGCGCGGTGGGCGTGAATAACGCATCCTCGTGGACGGATGGTGTAGCCTGCGCAGGCGCACCGCAAGCCGCAAGCAAAAAACTCAGCAATAGGATTAAAGCGACAATTCGTTTCATGGGGACTCACTTCCGCATCCAGCCCGGACAACAGGCCGGGCCGCGGCTTCCGAGGAGCGTGACCGCGCCCGACGAGAGGTCCGCGAGCCACGCTTGGATTGTATCATCTAAGGTGACGACGGTGAACGCCAGAAAGTGCCCGTCCGCCGACCAGACAGGGGACTCGACGATCCTCCCCTCGAAATTCGTCAGGCGCGTCACCTGTCCGCTGGCGGGTTCGACGATGTAGATGTTGCTGACGAGCGCGGACGCGGATTCGTCGGCGCGCGCGTCGTCGGGGTTGTCGCGTCCGACGAAGGCGAGGCGCGTCGAATCGGGACTCCAGGCGGGCGCGTATCCGTGCCCCGCGTCCGCGGCTGCGAGGGGACGCGCGTGGCCGCCGTCCGCGTCCATGATCCACAACTCGCCCAGCGGAAATGGCATGGACGAGTCAGGCATTTTGATGAAGGCGATGGATTTTCCATTCGGCGACCAGCGCGCGAAGGTGATGATGGACTCGCTGTCCGCGTGGAGTTGCCAGGTGCGGTTCCCAGCGGCGGTGGCGGCCCATAGTTCGGAACCCAGCCCCAGTCCGCGCGTGAACGAGAAGGCGAGAGTCCGCGCGTCGGGAGAAAAGTCCAGGTCGTACGTCTGCGCGGGGAGGCCGAACGGGTCCGCGTCGCCGTCGAAGGTCACGCGCTCGAGGCGCGTCCTGCCGAGCGCGTCCACGCGCAGGTACAGGTTGGTTTCGAAATCCCAGGCCAGGAAGTGACTGTCCACATCGGCGAAGGGAGTCGTTGTTTCGCCCGTGAGCGTGTCCACGATTTGCACGAGCGGACCGTTGGCGCAGGCGAGTTCGAGCGCGAGGAAATGGCCGCGCGGCGCGGCGTGCGCGGAGGTCAACGGGCAAGGGAGGTCGAGGGGAATCTCGCGGGCAATGTTGAAATTAGAATCGTATTTGATTAAGGCAGGAGGCGTAAAACGAAAAACGTAAAGGGATGATTCGGTGGAGAGGGGGATGGGGGTGGAGGGAGTGCAGGAGGAAAAGAAAAGGATGAAGGATGAAAGATGAAGGATGAATACTGCGTAGCGCGTAGTGCGTAGGCGATGCGTGGACATGGGAGGCATTATAATCATCAAAAGCAATCAATCGTAAATCCAAAATCGAAAATCGGAAATCAACATGCACATCCTCGTAACGAATGACGACGGCGTGACCGCACCTGGACTGCTGGCGCTCGCGCAGGAAATGAAAAAGCTCGGCCAAGTGACGGTCTTCGCGCCCGACCGCAACTGGTCGGCTTCGGGGCACGTGAAGACGATGGATCGTCCCTTGCGCGTGCGTGAGACGATCCTTGCGGATGGCACGCCCGCGTTCATGTCCGACGGCGCGCCCAGCGATTGTGTGGCGTTGGCGTTGCTCGGATTGATCGAAGAGAAGATTGACATCGTCGTTTCGGGGATCAATCCCAACGCCAACATCGGCCACGACGTGACCTACTCTGGCACGGTCACCGCCGCGATGGAGGCCGTGATAGACGGCGTCCCCGGCCTTGCGATCTCGCTCGATTCCCCCGAAAATCACGGGGGTAAGTTGGATTACACAACCGCCGCGTCGGTGGCGAGGCGCGTGGCGGAAAAGGTCACCGCAGAGGGGTTGCCGCAGGGCGTGGTGTGGAACGTCAACGTGCCGTATTTGAAGGAGAACGAACTCAAGGGCTTCATGGTCACCCGTCAGGGACTGCGCCTCTACCGCGATGAATTGGACCGCCGACTCGACCCGCGCGGCCGTCCCTATTACTGGATCGGCGGACAGGCTCCCACCGGCGTGGACGAGCCCGGCACGGATTTTGGCGCGCTGCGCGCGGGATATGTGTCCATCACGCCCTTGCAGTTGGATTTGACAGCGCGCGAGGCGATGAGGCGTTTGGAGAATTGGAAGTTTTGAGTAAAAAAACGTCCCTGAAGCCAGAAAACTTCAGGGACGGTTTGATTCAGAAGGCAATCAAAGTTTTATCTGTGAGTCTTCGCTGAATACGCGTTGTCAATGCTCTCGCGCAGAAAATGTTTGATAAGCGACTGATACGGGACATCGCGCTCGTTTGCCAGTTGGCGCAATTCAACGATCATGGACTCTGGCAAGCGCAACGAAATAGACTTGAGCGTGGGCTTCAAGTTCGGGAAGATGGCGCGCTGGGCTTGCTTCCAATCGAGATACTCCATGGAATCGTTTTTCGCCCAGAAGGCGCGTTCTTCCACTTCGGATTTGAATTTAGGAATAGGCTTGCTCATAGAAATTCCTTTCTCGCTTGCTCATATCACGGGCAGATATCACTCGGATGTTTTCGCCGCGAATCGTAAAAGAGATAAATAACCTTCGGCCTGCATTCGTCTGTCCAAGCACATAGTAACGCTCTTCTGCTTGAGAGTGGGTTGGGTCAAGTTTAAGTAACAGCGGAAGATTGAAAAACACTTCCTCACACTCGCTATTCGAGACCTGGTGTTTCTTCCAGCTCTTGTCGCGATTGCCGTCATCCCATTCAAAGCCAGTGACAGAGGAAAAGTCAATCATTTTTGTATATGCCTATTATATACAGATTTTTGGATTTGCCAACTGCCAAAATAGGTGTAATTCTTGCTTATCATTCCATGTACAATGCAGACAGACCTCGAGGAGAATTGACATGGGTAATTCCAATCGTTCCCGCCGCGACTTCCTCAAACTGACCCTCACCTCTCTCGCCGCGGCCTTCCTCCCCGCCTGCGGACGCGCCCTCGGCATCCCCGCGACTCCCTCCCCCGCCTCCCTTCAACATCAACCAACTTGCGGTAAAAATTCCAACGATGTTTCATTTTGATTGGTTTATAATCACTGCATGAAGACATACCAGCCTAAGACACGCGCCCTAAAACTGGCCAAACAAGTCCGCGAACGCCTGGCGAAGGAACTGAAACAACCCGTCAAGATTATTATGTTCGGTTCACAGGCACGCGGCGACGCAAAAAGCGATTCGGATATTGACCTGCTGGTATTTTTGCCATCGCTGGATAGTTCCATGATCTACCTCGCGTCCGATGTTGCCTGGGAAGTGGGTCTGGAGGCGGGCAAAGTCATTTCCGTTATCCCCGCAGAGAAGAACGAATGGAAGCGCCTCTCGGCTTCGCCCTTTTATCGCGCAGTCAAACGGGAGGGGATCGTGGTATGAGCGAGAAGCCTTACGATAAGAAGGCTCTGATCCAATACCGCATGGAGCGCGCCCACGAATCATTGAACGACGCGCGTCTCATATTGGAGCAAAAGGGAAGTAATGCCAGCATTGTCAACCGTGCCTATTACGCCATGTTTTACGCCGCGCTGGCCTTGCTCATCACCATTGACAAAGGATCGTCCAAGCACCAGGGCGTCATCGCCTTGTTCGATGAAAATTTCATCAAGACAAATCTCCTTCCGAAAGAATTGGGGAAATTGTTCCACCGCGCGTTCGATATGCGCCAATTGGGGGATTATCGGGATATGTTGGTGGTCACCGAAGAGCAAGCCGTTGACGCTATCAACGCGGCGGTGAAATTCGTGATTGCCATCGAAGAAAAGTTATCCACCTGACCATCGCCTTCCTCGCCGCCTGCGGACGCGCCCTCGGCCTCCCCGCGACTCTCTCCGCGGTGGCAAGTGTAGCGGTGGTATACTCCCGACAGAAATAGCAAGGAGTAAATTATGGCGCTTGATACTATCGAAAGATTACTTAAACAGGCTGACCTATTATCTTTTAACGAACAACTGTTGCTTGCAACACGTTTGATTGAGCGGGTGCGGCAAGTCAACAAACCCATGACAGGCAGGGATTTGCTAAAATCAGGTGTGGTCGGAATGTGGGCAGGCCGAAAAGACATTGGGGATAACGTGGAATTCGCGCGAAAACTGCGCGCTCAGGCGCAAACGCGGGGACGCGTCTCATGATCTTGCTTGATACGGATGTGATGGTGGATGTTCTGCGCGGATACGAACCCGCCAAACAATGGCTGGAATCCGCCGAGGAAGTCGGCTTGCCTGGGCTTGTCGTCATGGAATTACTGCAAGGCTGTGAAAACGCAAAGGAACAACGACAACTGGAAAAATCTTTGGCGGGTTATTCCCTTTACTGGCCTTCGGAAGAAGATTGCAACAAGGCTTTGACAAGTTTCTCATCCCATCACTTGAGCGACAACATCGGTTTATTGGACGCCTTGATTGCAGAAACCGCAATTGGGATTCGTGCCGATCTCGCCACGTTCAATGCCAGGCATTATCGGGCGTTGAAAGGTCTCAAACTCCTACAACCATACGGAAGGTGAATTCACCCTCGGGAGGGCTCACATGCCTCAAAACCAAAACCTTTCCCGCCGCGACTTCCTC
>DYKX01000196.1 GCA_020722375.1 Anaerolinea thermophila | reverse complement strand
GTACTGCGTAACATGAGTTCGTAATTCATCATTCCGACTTCAGAATTTCATGGACATCCTTTCCGCTTCCATCCTTGACCTCGGTCCGCTCCAGCAAATTGAGCGCGCCAGTTTCGACGCGGATCGCTGGCCCCTCCTCGACCTGATGGCGGCGCTGACCTTCTCCGATGTCGTCCGCCTCAAAGCCGTTGTGGACGGTCACATGGTCGGTTTCATCGCGGGCGACCAGCGTGCGTCGAAGGGGCTTTCGTGGATCGCCACCATCGCCGTCCTGCCGCAATTCCGTCAGCAGGGAATCGGACGCGCCCTGCTCGAGGCGTGTGAAGCCAAACTGATGACGCCGCGCGTGCGCCTCTGTGTCCGCACCGACAACGCCTCCGCCATCCGACTCTACGAGCAGACGGGTTACCAGCGCGTGGACATGTGGTACCACTATTACAAAGACCGCGCCGACGCGATGGTGATGGAAAAGATAAGAGGGTTATAATCGCGCGCATGTCCGACCGCTTTTCCCCGCCCGTTTGGGTGGCTGCAAGTTCCGCGCTTGAATCACTAGTCACAGACCTGTTGCAACAGCCGCGTATCGCGGTGGATACCGAGTCCAATTCCCTGCACGCGTATCGTGAGCAGGTCTGCCTGATTCAATTTTCCACGCCGAGCGCCGATTACCTCCTTGACCCATTCGCATTGCCCAATCTCGAATCCCTCGCGCCGATTTTCGCAAATCCACACATCGAGAAAATTTTTCACGCTGCGGAATATGATCTCATCTGCCTGCACCGCGATTTTGGATTCGCGTTCGCCAGCATCTTCGACACCATGCAGGCCGAACGGATCCTCGGTTACGAAAAAGTGGGACTGGATGCCGCGCTCGAACGATTCTTTGGCGTGCAGGTGAACAAGCGCTTCCAAAAGGCGGACTGGGGGACGCGCCCGCTTCCGCGTGACCTGCTGGAGTATGCCCGTTTCGATACGCATTACCTCATCCCGTTGCGCGACCTGCTCCAGACGGAACTCGAGGCGAAGGGACGCTGGTCCCTGGCGTATGAAGATTTCCGCCGCGCCTGTTATATGAACGGCGAATCCGCGGAACGCTCATCCGAACCGTGGGAGCGGTTTGCCGCTCGCCGTGACCTGAATTTGCGCGAACTGACCATCCTGCGCGAACTGGCCAATGCCCGCGAACAGATCGCGGCAAAACTGGATCGTCCGACGTTCAAGGTCGTCACGGACGACAAGTTGCTTGCCATCGCGCGTTCCGTCCCGAAGACGAAAAAGGAACTGGCAAATTTAGGGTTGAGCGAGAAACAGTTGGGGCGTTGGGGGGCGGAGATTCTCGCGGCAGTGGGGAGGGGGGCGAACGCTCCGCTCGTGAAACGGAAGCCCGCGCAACGTACGGATGAGGCGGTCCTTCGTCGGTTGGATGCGCTCAAGGAGTGGCGGAAAAAAGTCGCCGCGCAGATTGGCGTCGAGTCGGATATTGTCCTGCCGCGGTCGTTCCTGTTTACGCTGGCCGAGCGCGGCGCGGACGAGATGAAATCCATTCTGGCCAGTTCGCCCACGCGGCTGGAACAATACGGTGAGCAGATTCTTGAAGTTTTAGGAGGCTGAAATGAGAATTTCCTTTCACGGCGCGGCCCAAACGGTGACAGGTTCGCAACATTTGATCGAGATCAACGGTACGCGGCTTTTACTGGAATGCGGCCTGTACCAGGGCAAGCGCGCCGAGGCTTTTGCGCGCAATCGAAATTTCAAATATGACCCGCGCTCGGTGGATGCGATGATCCTTTCGCATTCGCACATTGACCACTGCGGAAACCTGCCGAACCTGGTGAAGCAGGGATTCAACGGGCCGATCTACCTGACCAAACCCGCCGCGGAACTGACCGATGTGATGTTGCGCGATTCGGGACACATCCAGGAATCGGATGCGGCGTACCTTAACAAAAAGCGGCGGGCGCGCGGTGAACCCCTGATCGAGCCGCTTTACACGCAACGCGACGCCGAGCGGGTTTCGGATCAATTCGTGGCGAAAAATTATGGCGAGGTCTTCGAGCCTGCGCCCGGTGTGAAAGCGCGTTTTGTGGAGGCAGGGCACATCCTCGGTTCGGCGGCAATTTCACTGGAGTTGGAAGAAAAGGGACGCAAGGTGCGCTTCTGGTTTTCGGGCGATATTGGGCGTTTTCAACTTCCGCTGTTGCGTGACCCGATCCTGCCCGAGGAGACGGATTTCCTGTTGATGGAATCCACCTACGGCGACAAGCCTCATCGCGGACCTCAACTGGCGTACGAGGAATTCCGCGAGGTGGTCAAGCGGACACAGGAGCGCGGCGGCAAGATCATCATCCCTGCTTTCGCGGTGGGACGCACACAGGAACTGGTCTATTGGTTGAACATGATGATGCACGAGGACGGCGTCAGGATGATGCCCGTCTATGTGGACAGCCCGCTGGCGGTGAACGCCTCCGATATATTCAAACGCTTCTCCGATACGTTCGACGAGGAGACGCGTCAATTCGTGCGCGAGAACCGTCATCCCGCGCTGGACTTCGAGCGGTTGACCTACATCCGTTCTGTGGACGAATCGAAGGCGCTCAACGAACGCCATGAGCCGATGGTCATCATCTCCGCTTCGGGCATGGCCGAAACGGGACGCATCCTGCACCATTTGAAGAACAACATCGAAGACCCGAAAAACACCATTTGCATCGTCTCGTGGCAGGCGCCCGATACGCTGGGGCGCCGATTGGCGGAACGGCAGAAGCAGGTGCGGATTTTCGGAGAGGTCTATGATGTTCGGGCGGAAGTGTCCACGATCGGCGGACTCTCGGGCCACGCGGGACAGGACCTGTTGATGCAGTACGCACTGGCAGGGAACGGGAAGAAGCGCAAGGTTTTCCTTGTCCATGGGGAGGAGAGGTCGGCTTTGATCCTTCAGAATAAATTGCGGGATATCGGTGTGCGCCAGGTGGAGTATCCTGAAATGCATACCAGCGCGGAGTTGTAAATTTTTCGGTTATAATGTCCGCCGCTCGCGTGACACTGAATATGGAGAGGTGCCAGAGTGGTTGAATGGGACGGTCTCGAAAACCGTTGTGGGCCTC
>DYKX01000195.1 GCA_020722375.1 Anaerolinea thermophila | reverse complement strand
GATTTTCCAACAGGCAATTCCAGCAGGCGTTTCAGACTGGTTGCGCCAAATCCTTTCGGCAACCCGCGATCCAGCCCTGAGAAGGGGAAGGCAATCCGCCAATCTGTCTGATGCCACCAGAGAGCAAGCATAAAACCAAGTTGAATCGAGGCGGGAGAGTTCAAAAATTCATAGCCCTCCGAGGTCAACTTCCAGATGCGGGCTTGCCCGCCCATTACGAATCCGCCCACGCTGGCAAGTGTGTGGATGTAATATAACGGGTAGACATCATCTTCACTGCGGATTTTATAAATCTTGTCCCCGATCTTTTCTTCCAGCGCAGGCGGGTTGACGAATTGAGCGCAAATCTCGCGCACGGCTTTGAGCGGCAGGTTGCCCGTGGATTGCGTGCCGACCACGCGGTTTTTATTCAGATACGAAAGGAATGTAACCATGTCCCGCCGCAAAGCCAATGACTCCACCAGGGCAAGTTGCTTTTTATCCAACCCCTGCGCCCAGTTGAATATCTTTTTTTCAATCTTGTTATCCGTTTGCGGGGGCTCGTAAAAATCCTGGTCGTCCAGCCTTGCGCGGCGGCGGGGATGGCGCAAGCCTTCGTTCACATACTCCAGGTCGAAGCGCTCGGGGTCGAATTTGACGCCAAGCCATTCTATCATTTCTTCATATTGCGGGTCTTTCGGGTTGGCAATTACCTTTAGAAAATCTTCGTAGCCCCATATGCCGCCCACATCTTCAGGCGGACAGGCGCGCTTGCCTTCGATGCAAACAGGGTATTGTCTTCCCTTTTCAATGGGCAGGATGGCTTCGACAAGAATGGTGTGTTCCCAACTATCGCCGAAGTCATATTCGTAGCGGAACTTGAATCCCTTACGCCTGACAAATTGATTCAAGTGATAACGTTTTTCGTTCTTTGTCTCGATGTTGCTGAATTCGTCATCATCAGGCTCGCCGTAATATTCACCGTCAATGATGAATTGGTGCAGGTGGCTGTCTGTCCAGCCCATGACGGTTTGCAAAATGGTGTGCAGTTTGCCCAGCGTGGTCGCATCCTCGACCAGAATTCTACGCCAGATGGGCGGCTTGGAATCGTTCAGCGTGACTTTGATTTGATAGATGGATTTGGGAGTGGGCATGGGTTTCTCCTTTTGCAAGTAGTACCGCAAGATTTATCTTGCGCAGGGCCAGGCAACATGAATGTTGCGGTACTGTTACTCGATTATTTTAACTTCACCATTTACATTCAGGAAGACGAGCCGCGTCTTTGCCTGGACCTTGAGCTGGGTCGCGACGGCTTGGGCGTAGCGCGCCACCTGATCATCGTACCGTTCGCGGCGGATGATGGCGCGGGCCTCGTCGTCGCTGCGGGCTTCGTCGGTTTTGAAGTCTATGATAATCCAATTGTTGTTGAGGCGGTAAAGGAGGTCAATGTAGCCGCGGCCTTCTGGGGAAAAGTAGGGGACTTCGTGATGGCGTTCGGCGGAGTCGAGTTCGCGGAAGAGGGGATGGGCGCGCAGGCGTTCCAGTAGTTTGCGGGATTCGTGGATAGCGGCGCGGATCTCGTCTTTGTCGGTGAGTCCCGATTCGAGGGCGAAGGGTTTAAGGAAGTCGTCCAAATCGTCGAATCGCCAGCGGCGGATGGCTTCGTGGACGAGGCGTCCCACCAGCCAGGCGGGGGCGCGGGGACGCGTCGTTTTCGAGACGACGCGCCAGACGCGTTGGGGTGGATCAGATTCGCGGGCGCGGGTTTTCTCGTCGGCGAGGGGATGGATCGGGGCGAGGGGCGGGAGGAGATCAGACTCGCGGGGAGAGTCGGTTGGGGAGGCCGCGTCCCGCGCGGGGGAGTCCGAAGCGTCGGTTGGGGAGGGGGAATAAAGCGCGGCTGAGATTCCGTTCTCGAGCAGGGAACGTTCGAGTGTGAGATTTTCCAAAAAAGAAAATTTTCCGAGCCAGCCGCCGAGGGAGAGCGAGCCGTCTTTTTTCTGTTTCACGTGGCCGCTGATGAGGAGTTTTTCTTTGGCGCGGGTCGCGGCGACGTAGAGCAGGCGGGCGTCTTCGGCTTGGTCGCGGTCATCCTCGAGGCGGGCGGCGAGTTGCCAGGCGGTGGAGTGGAAGTCGTCGTCGCGCAGGTCAATGAGCAATTGGTGATTGGTAATTGGTAATTGGGGAGCGAGATGGACTTTGGCAGAGATGCCGCGATGTTCGTAAGCGGCGTCGGCGAGGACGGTGAGAGGGAATTCGAGGCCTTTGGCTTTGTGGACGGTCATCAGTTGGACCGCGCCCGCATTGGACGCGTCGGCAGGGGCTTCGCCTTCGCGCAGGCCAACGTCGCGCAGGGTCTGGACGTAGGCGAGGAAGTCGGTGAGGCTGACGAGGCGCGAACGGTGCGCGTCGGCGAGCAGTTTTTCGACGTTGCGGATCATGCGCGCACCATTGAGGTCGCTGGCAAGAATCGCGCGGTAGTGGGTGAGGTCGAGGAGGCGTTTGAGGACGGCGGCGGCGGGGGCGCGGCCTGATAGATCGTGGAGTTCGAGGAGGATGGTGGTTGCGAGATAGGAGTTAGGGGATAGGGGTTGCGTGGTGCGTGGCTCGTGGTGCGTGTTGCGTGTTCCGTTGTTTACCTGTGTACCTGTGTACCTGTCTACCTGTGTACTTGTGTACGTGTCTACCTGCTCTTTGAGACTGTCGAAAAGTTTTGATGGTGTGGTTGTGTTATTCGGGAAGCGCAATTTGTAGATTTCGGCGTCGGGGAGGGCGAAGGCGGGGGAACGGAGCAGGCCGACGAGGGCGAGGTCATCGGTGGGATCGGCGATGGCGGCGAGGATGTTGAGCAGGTCGCGGATTTCGGGGCGGTCGTAGAAGCCGCGTCCCGCGACGGTGACGAAGGGAATGTACGCGGCTTCGAGCGCGGACTCGTAGACGGGGAAGGCGGTGGAGGAACGGAAGAGCAGAGCCATTTCGCCGTAGTCGAAGCCTTCAGTTTCGTGAAGTTGGCGCAAGCGAGCGGCGAGGGCTTGCGCGGCGGCGATGCGTCCTTCTTCGGCAGAGTCGCCGAGGCCGAGATGGAATTCAACGAAGGGCGGCTGGACTTTTTCGCGCGGCTCCTGACGCCAGGCTTTCAGCGG
>DYKX01000041.1:4720-20526 GCA_020722375.1 Anaerolinea thermophila | reverse complement strand
GAATAGGCCCCGCCAAAGCGGCTGAAAGATTTACCAACTCAATTTAGTCACACTCGAATTATTTGAAGCCCACTGTTTTGTATTTTTCTTTCTCTCCATTTCCTCATCAGAAGCCACAATCAAATTTGGTATCTTACTCAACGCGAATATTCTTAGGGTCGTTTCATCAAGTTGCACTACATACTTGTAGGGTTTTGGTGTTTGCTTCACAGGCACTTTAGGTTTCTGATTAACTTCCCAACAGATTACTGTTGGGAATTGGCTAATCAGATGACCATGTGCTTTGTAATTGAAGAACTTATATTCGGCCTCAAATGTAGCGAATCGTTCAGGATTACTTGACTCGTCTTCTTGAAAATGAACCACCAAATCCGCCCCTGTTCCTGAATAAGCCAGGCTTTCAAAATTGGCAAATGGTAAAGCATTCAAAGCCTCCAATTTCCACAGAACAGCAAGAGTGTCAGTTTCATTCTCAGGCTCACGAATTAAGCGAATCGGGGCTGTATCAGAATTGGACTGCCAGTAAACCCATTTTTGATCTTTGCTTTCAAGACCGATCTTTCTTTCCTTAAGTTGACCAGCGTTCTTCCTGTCTTTTCGTTGCTTGGGAATCAATCGAAAGTCTCGATGGCGTTGTGATATTTCCGCCTGTTGTATTGCTTCAGCGGCAACCTTTTTGAATAGTTCCGTTTTCTCTGACGAAACGAGGCCGCTACGAGAAATGTTCATTTCCGATTGAACAGAATCACATTCCAAAACCAAACAGCACTTGTTAATTCCTGGATTAGCAACTGCTAATTGGCCGCTTCCCAATTCACGCATATCCAATCTCAAATAAGGAATTCCCTTTACAGACAAGATAAGTCCTGTATTTAGGTGGACTTCAGCCAATCCGTATTTGGCCTCATCCCATGTATAGAAGCCTTTTAGAGTCACAGTAACATTTTGATTCTTGGATGACAGATTCTTTGAAGCAACTATAGGCGGAGTTATAAAGACTGTACCCTCGGGAGGTTTATCAGGCAGAGAATTAAATTCAGGGAAGCCAAAAGGGATATTTTCACTTCTGGTTTGAACTTTGAGGGTTATTCGCGGAGGATTTTTTCTATTTCGTGTATAACCAACAAAAGTTCTGTGCACCAAGTAATCATAAATCTCTTCAAAAGTAAAAGGTGTTTGTTTGTACGGCGGATGTCCAAAAACCTTAATTCGAGTCCCTGTCCAGTCACTACTTGACATCTCGCCAACTTGTGGACGAGGGATTTTCCCATCTTCAATTGTTTGCCAAGGTTCATTTACAATCACGCTGTATGCTGATTTACCCGTCGAGGTTTCGATTTCAATTCTACGGGAATGATAGGTAAGTTTCGAGCCAATACCTTTCCAAGAAAATTCGTCCGCTTCCAATCCAGCAACAGCAGAGAAACCGAGGCCAAGAAATCTATCCAACCTGCCAGGAATCTCTCGGCTATTTGTAAAATTCATTCCGCAGCCATCATCGTTTACCTCAAAAGCATGGCCATATTCTGGGTGAACATAATAAGTGACAAAGATATGCCGCGCCCCAACTTCTTGAGCCCCTGCATTTGAGATCAATTCCCGAAGCAATTCAAGTGGGTGGCTTCTTTCGAGTATCAGTTGCTTCATTACAGCAACCTCTTGAAAGATTGGATCTACCGATTGCTTCTTTGAAACAAAGAAATCGCCGAGTGTCATTTTGATACTCCTTGGGGCTTGATTGGTTATCAAGAAACAATTTTACTTGAAATAGTTTCCCCTGGCTTTGTAAATTTCCAAGTCCCAATCCTGCCCAGGGAGAAGGTTCTCCTCGTCCAGCCAGGGATCAGTCCACGGGAGGGATTTGAGGGAGGCGGATAGTTTCCGAACAGCAAGTTTATCGTCGGAGGCGTGGCAGAGGAGGGCGGAGTTTTCGCATAAAGGATGAAGGATGAGAGATGGAGTATGAAAACTGCTTGCCTGTTTCTTATTTTATCCATTTAGCGGGATTTGTCTACAGCGGGATTATAATTGCCACAGTCTCAACAACAAGGATCCATTCGTGAGCAGAATTACCGAAATCCAGGCTTTGGTTCGCAACGGACTCTACTACCTGACCGAGCATGCAGACGATGAAGCAATGCTTGATGGATTCGACATCTACGACATTGAAAATGGAATTTTGACAGGCAAGATCAGAAAAACGTGGCCGAAAGAAGGCAAGTTCGAGGTGATTGGCAAATCACTGGACGGACGCGCCATTGGAGCCATTTGCCGTCTTACCCCAGGCGGCAAGGTGCGCGTCATTACCGTTTATCAGGATCAACCAAAATGAAAACCATGGAAACAACCAACTTCTGGCAAGGCGAAACCTGCGAATATTGCGGCGGTCAAATCGTGGAAAAGCGCGTGACTCTGCACCGCAAGGTCAAAGGTAAGTACGTTATGATCGAAAACGTCCCTGCTGGCGTATGCACGGAATGTGGCACACGTTATTTCGCCGCGAATGTTCTCAAAACCGTTGAAGAGAATATTCGCGGACGGCGAAACGCGGATCGCGAGATCGTTGTCCCTGTTTTTGCTTATTGAGGGGAGTTCTCCTCGTCCAGCCAGGGGTCAATCCACGGGACGGATTTGAGGGAGGCGGATAACGTCCGCGCCGCGGGGTTGTCATCAGAGGCATGGCAGAGGAAGACGCGGAGTTTTCGCATCGCAGATTCGGAATTCAGAAGGGCGAATTATGAAAGGAAGAAAACCTGCCTACGTGTTTACCTGTGTACCTGTTTCCCTGTATACGTTTTCTACGCGTTCACTTTCTTCCACGTGTCCGCCATCTTCTTCATTTCATCCACGTACTCAGGCCAATTGTATAAGGTTTCGGGATCAAAGTCCGCGCCGTTCGGCCAGACGAGGGTGTGAACTTCTGGGTCAATTTCCACTTGGTTGAAAAATTTTTCATCCTTTAATGGGCTGTAGATTTCACCCGTCAAAATAGGATGAAAGTCTATCGTTTGCTTTGAGCCATCATCAAAGGTTACTTGTAAAGTAAACGGGCGGACAGGCTCAAAGGAAATAACGCGGTAAATTTTGTGTTCCATTTCAAACCTTCTTTCTACTTGAGGGGAGCGATCTTGAAAGGCAATTGGCTGGATTGCAGTCGCTCCCAATTTTCCAATAATTCGTTTTGGTGGAGGATAATCCATGCTTCTACAAGCCGTTGTTCTTTTCGGGGGAGATTCCCTTCGATCATCTCGATCTGGTCGATGCGATAAATGCCGACGGTGTTTTGTAATACGCGTGCAAATGCGGAAGATGATGTTGCGCGCCAACCTCAAAATACATGCGAATGATGATGCCGTAGAAACGGGATAGTTCGGGCATGGTAATTTTTGGCGTCGCGAAGGATTACGAATTTGAAAGCCAGGCTTTTTGGCGAATGGATTCAAGCGAGATATTCCGTCCCGCCCAAATACCTTTCAAGGCGAAGAAATCTTCCTCGTCAACCTGGCTTTTGGGTTTCGGGATGTTGAAGCCACTAGTGACAGCCTCAACAAAGTCCATGGCTTGGAGAAATTCGATCAACGCCTGGGCTTTTCGTTTGTTTTTGACCTTGATGGTAATCTGTTCCATAAGAACCTCTAGCAAAATTATACACCACTGCGAGAAGAGTTCTCCTCGTCCGGCCAGGGGTCTGTCCACGGGAGGAATTTAGGGACGCGGATAACGTCCGCGCGGCGGGTTTGTCTTGTGAAGACCTGACATGTCTCATCCGCGCCATGACCGACCAGAACCCTTGCGTGGACACGGGCTCCAATTAATCGGACTCTCGCGGAGACATGTCAGGTCTGCGCGGGGTGGACTTGAGGGAGGCGGATAACGTCCGCGCGGCGGGGTTGCGAAGTACCCGTCAGGGTATCGTCAGAGGCGTGGCAGAGGAGGGCGGAGTTTTCTCATAATGGGTGAAGGATGGAAAAACGACGCGCCCGCAAAGGACGCGTCGTTTTTCTCTATTTCGCTTTCTTGCTGACTTCCCGCTTTTCCTGAATGCGCTTTACGATGGTATCCAAGTCCTGATTGTCAAGCCATTGGTGGCGGTCCTTGGAGTAGTCGCCATGTCCTGTTTCGAATTGCTGGAGGAAGCGAATCATTCCAACAATCCCAAGTTCGCGCACCAAGGCTTCCATGCCCGCGATGCGGATTTGTTCGAGAGACATTGCTTGTGCGTTCATCAGATCATCTCCTCTACCCACGCAAGAGGGTTCACCACTCGTACTTTTAATCGTTTCGACACGCGTTTTGCTAGTTTCAAAAATCGGTCATCGGTTGAGAGGAATACATCCGCTTTTGCGATTTCAGCGCAGGCAAGATGCAAGGAGTCGAACGTTTTGAAACCTTCTCTTTGCAATTCCCTTGCCCGCTTAACTTCCGCTTCTCCGATCTCAACCGTGTGCTTGATAAAACCTGACAGCAATCTTGCCCGACTCAATTTTTGCGTATCAGGCGTTTGCTCGATTTCATCCAACAAGACCTCGCTGCCAATCCAGTCCCATTCGCCTTTTTCAATGCGAGATAGAATCGCCAGAACCGCTTCGGACTCAAGTCGAATCCTTTCCTGAGTCTGGTCATCGAATGGACGGTTAAGACAGCACGTATCGAGATAGATTTTGGTCATTTTGATTTCCAGAACTGATTATACCGCCCAACGCAAGGACTTTTACACGGCCTTGTAAATCTCCTCATCCAGCCAGGAGTCAATCCACGGGACGGATTTGAGGGACACGTAGAACGTACGCGCGGCGGAGTTGACCCTCACTCGGTCGCCAAACCAGGCAGGCCGCCTGACGAAGCGGCCATGCGCGCGGCACGGACGATGGCCTGTGCGGTCACTTCCGCGGCGTACGCGCCCACCGTGGACACATCCGCTTTTTTGCCGCCCGTCGCCAGCGCGAAGATCGTGTCACCATCCAGCATGGTGTGCGCGGGGCGGACGGCGCGCGCCAGCCCATCGTGCGCCATCTGCGCCATCTTGGTCGCTTCCACTTTGGTGAAATCCGCGTTGGTGGCGACCACGCCGATCACCGTGTTGACTTTGGTCGCGAAAGACAAAATGGTGCGGCCAAAAAACGTCTTCATCATTTTCAGCGTATCCGCAAAATAACCCGCCTGCCCGAGATGGATGGGGCCAACATCTGCAGAGCGAAGCCCCGCGATAATTTGATTCGTCTCAGGGTCGATCACATCGCCAAAGGCATTGACCGCCATCAGCGCGCCGACCACCACTCCCCCGCCGATCTCCACGCTGGCAGTGCCGACTCCGCATTTCATGGACTGCTTCGCGCCGAACATCTTTCCGACAGACGCGCCCGTCCCCGCGCCGACGTTGCCCTCTCGCGGCGCTTCGGACGTGGCAGCGGTCGCGGCCTCGAAACCCATCTGCGCGTCGGGACGTCGGTCCGCGCGACCCAGATTCAGGTCAAACAGGATCGCCGCGGGGACGATGGGAACCTTTCCGACGCCCGTATCAAATCCGATGCCCTGTCCCTCGAGGTAGCGCATCACACCCGAAGCCGCGTCCAAGCCAAAGGCCGAGCCGCCCGCCAACAGTACCGCGTGAACCTTTTCCACGAGGTTGATCGGATTCAGCAAGTCGGTCTCGCGCGTGCCAGGCGCACTGCCGCGCACATCCACACCCCCCACCGCGCCTTTGCGGCAGAGGATGGCGGTACAGCCCGTCAGCGAATCGTCATCCTGCGCGTGCCCGACTTCGATGCCTGGTACATCAACGATGGAATTGGTCAATTTCATGCGATGTTACTTTCCCAAACTGCCTGCCAGAATCTTGAATTCAGCCCAATCCTCATCGTCCATCCATACGTCAACATTGTCGAACTCGAGCGTGTACAGGCCGTCTTCGTTGGGCTGAACCTGACCGAGGTCGCGGGCAAACGCCAGGAATTCATCCCACTCCTCCTGGAAGAAGTTGATGGTGGCCCGTCCGAGTTGGAGGTAGTAGGTTGTCTCCTCGTCGGGTTCATCGGCCATCCATGCGGAAAAATTCTCGGTCTCGGCAAGGGTCTTTGTGCTGGGTTCATTTGTCGCGGACATTTCAGTCTCCTTTTGGTTTTGCCAGTTTACGGCGGATGGATTTCCACCACAAGCGTAAACGGGGGATGAATTTGAACGGTTTGGGGGCCACGCGTCGCTTCTCGTTCGGCGGCCACGGGTCGAGGTCGAACATTTTGCGGATCGTGTATTGTCCAAATAGTTGCAGGGTGGCAAGCATTGGCGCAGCGATGACCACTCCCAGCACGCCCAGCAGGTTGGCGGAAATAATGGCCGCTACGAGGACGGCCGCAGGGTGGACGCGCAACGCGTCGGCCATGATGCGTGGGGAGAGCAGGTTATCGAAGATCTGGTCAATGAAGAGGGCGATGAGGAACACAAGCAGGGTGTAGTAGATCGGCTCCATACCGAACAGTTTGAAGGGCTGGAAGAAGGCGACGAGTGCGAGCGCCGTCCAGTTGATGGCGGGACCAACGTACGGGACGAAGCGTGCGAACCCCGCGGCCAGCGCCAGCCCAACGGCGTATTGCACTCCCAGAATGCTCAAGACGATAAAGTACACAACAAAGGTGATGAGGAAGATGATGATCTGCCCGCGCAGGAAGGCGTTCCAGATGAGACCCAGTTCCTGCCCCAGGCGCTTCAGATCGTAGGTGTAGCCAGGCAGGTCGATCTTGAGGATGTCCCCGCGCAAGCCTCCGCTCTCTGCCAGCACAAAGAACGAGACCAGCAGAACGAACAACGTCCAACCGAGGAAGTTGGCTGCCCCTCCTGCCAGCGTGGTCAAGACCGAACCCATCTGGCTCAACAGGTTTTGTCCCACGGAGAGCAATTGGTCGCTGATGGTTGAAAGGTCGAACTGGCTGATATCCACACCGAAACGCGAAGCCCACGCGAACACGTCCCCGATGATCTTGGGCAGTCTGTCGAGATTGGTCTGCACGAAAGTGATGAGATGCTGCACCTGATTCACCAATCCCACACCGCCGAGCATCAACAGGCCGAGCAGGATGACCACGATCAGCAGAAATACAATCCCCACTGAGGCGCGCCATGAAATGTGCGTGGCGCGGCTGATGAAACTCGCCACAGGATGAAGCAGGTAGGAAAAAATGAACGCCATGAACAACGGGATGATGATGTTCTGGAAACGGATCAGCAACGCTGCTACAATTGCAACAAACGTTAACGCGACCACTAGTTTTGTGGTCCCGCCCCAGGATGGGGATTGGGTGGGTGTCTCTTCCATGGGTGTCCTCGTTACAGGTATTCTAGCGTGGATTGAACCGTTTTTCAACGGTCAATTCGCGACGTGGCAATGATTAGGACAAAGAGGGGAATGGTGTGTTTTCTTCTCTTTGTGCTATACTCTTTTTAATCCGCAATGAAAAGGATGCGGAATTCCACCCTTATTCTCTTGGAGGAGAATGTCATGAAACGAAATGTTTTGAAACCTTTTGTTTTTATCGCACTGCTGGTTTTGGTTGTCGGGATGGCCTGCGGCATTGACTTTGGCACAAAGACCCAGGAGCCGCCTCCGCCTGCGCCTGTCATCCAGCCTACTCAGCAATCGGAGCCGATTCAGCAACCGACAGTGGTGCTCCCGACCCAGCCGCCGCCTCCCACCGCCACGCTTCCTCCGCCTCCCAGCCCGTTCTTCAAGGAGGAATTCGATAGCGATGTACTCGGCGACTGGACGGATTTCATCATTACTGGCGATTCCAAGTCAGATGAAAAAAAGGCAAAATTCTATGTCGAGAACGGAAAGTTGACATTTGATCTTCAAGACGAGAATTTGTATTCTTATCTCATTTTTGACAAACAATCCTACGAAGATGTAAGAGTGGAACTCTCTGCCGATAACCGCGGAAAAAACAGTAACAATATCAGCCTGATCTGCCGATATTCCAATAATGGATGGTATGAATTTAGCGTTAGAAATGATGGTCTTTTCCAGATTTGGGCGTACGATTCTACCGGCGCAGTGCATAAAGGCTATAATCTGATTAACAGCGGTGGCTCGAATGCCATAAAGATGGGCAAAGAAACCAATGTGTATGCAATTTCCTGTCTTGGAAATCACTTGGCTTTATACATCAATGGCGAGGAGACAGCTTCGTTTACAGAAAAAAGATTCAGCTTTAAAGATGGTAAGGTCGGCATCAACGTTTCGTCGCTATGGACAATCCCCGTTATCGTAGATATTGACTACTTCGACATTCAGGCGCCTTAGCGCAACCTTGACCAATTCATACTCGAACGCGTCACCCTCGACTGGGTGACGCGTTCGGCTTTCTGCAAGTCTTTGTAAAAATCCAACGCAGTGTTAACAGGATTCTTTTACGGCGGGGGTAAATTATGGGGGAACAAAATCAAATCACAGGAAAAATCCTGTTCAACGAGGAGTATCTTATGGGAAAAATCATTGGCATTGACCTTGGGACCACAAACAGTGTTGTCTCGGTGATGGAAGGCGGACAGCCTACCGTCATTTCTACTGCGGAGGGAGGGCGTCTGTGCCCGTCCGTGGTGGCATTCACGAAAAACGGGGAACGCCTCGTCGGTCAGACCGCGAAGCGGCAGGCCGTCATCAACTCGGAGAACACCGTTTATTCCATCAAACGGTTCATCGGGCGTCACTATGAAGAGACCGCTCACGAACGCAGTATGGTCCCGTTCGAAGTGGTACGCGGACCGTCGGATGATGTGAAAGTGAAAATCCCCATCACGAACCGCGAATACAGCCCGCAGGAAATTTCGGCGATGGTGCTGGGTAAATTGAAGTCCGACGCGGAAGCGTATTTGGGACAGCCCGTCACGCAGGCGGTCATTACCGTCCCCGCGTATTTCAACGACAGCCAGCGGCAGGCCACCAAAGACGCGGGCCGCATCGCGGGTCTGGAAGTGATGCGCATCATCAACGAGCCGACCGCGTCCGCGCTGGCATATGGTCTCGATAAAAAGAAGGATGAGACGATCCTCGTCTTCGACCTGGGCGGCGGCACGTTCGACGTGTCGGTGCTGGAGGTGGGCGAGGGCGTGATCGAAGTGAAGGCCACCAACGGCGATACCCACCTCGGCGGCGATGACTGGGACCAACGCATCGTCAACTGGGCCGCAGACGAGTTCAAGAAGGATCAGGGCATTGATCTGCGTCAGGACCGTCCCGCGTTGCAACGTTTGCGCGAAGCGGCGGAGAAGGCGAAGATCGAGTTGTCGTCCGTGCTCGAGACGGAGATCAACCTGCCGTACATCACTGCCGATGCGAGCGGTCCGAAGCACATGCAATTGAAACTGACGCGCGCTAAATTCGAGCAAATGACCGAAGACCTGCTCCAACGCTGCCGCCAGCCGTTCGAAGCGGCTCTCAAAGACGCGGGGCTGACCGCCAATAAACTGGATGAGGTGGTGCTGGTTGGCGGTTCCACGCGTATGCCAATGGTTCAGGAACTTGTCCGCCAGTTGACGGGCAAGGAGCCAAACAAAGGCGTGAATCCCGATGAGGTCGTGTCGGTTGGCGCGGCAATTCAGGGCGGCGTGCTCGGCGGTGAAGTGAAGGACATTCTGCTCCTCGACGTTACCCCGCTCTCGCTCGGCGTGGAAACCCTCGGCAGTGTGATGACGGTGATGATCGAACGCAACACCACCATCCCCGTCAAGAAGACCGAGACCTATTCCACTGCGGCCGATAACCAGACGGCCGTGGACATCCACATTTTGCAGGGCGAGCGCCCGATGGCCGCGGACAACATGTCGCTCGGACGTTTCCGCCTCGACGGCATCCCGCCCGCCCCGCGCGGCATCCCGCAGATCGAAGTGACCTTCGACATTGACGCCAACGGTATTTTGCACGTCACCGCGAAGGACAAGGCCAGCGGCAAGGAACAGAAGGTGACCGTCACCGCTTCGACCAATCTCAACAAAGCGGACATTGACCGCATGGTCAACGAAGCCCGTCAGAACGAGGCCGCGGACAAGAAACGCCGCGAGGTGATCGACGCGAAGAACACCGCCGACAGCCTCGCCTACCAGACCGAGAAAGCGTTACGCGACCTCGGCGACAAGGTTCCCGCGAACGAACGCGGCGACATCGAATCGAAGATCAACGAACTCAAGTCCGCCGCGCAGACCGAGGATGTGTCCCGCATCCAGAAAGCCAGCGAAACCCTCCAACAGGCTTTCCACGCGTTGAGCCAGCAGTTGTACGCCCAGGGACAACCCCAGCCTGGCGCGCCGGGCGCGGGGCCGTCCACACCGCCTCCGAACGGTCAGGGCGACGTGATTGACGGCGAAGTGAAGGATGCTTAACCCGCAATGAGAGACGGACGGTCATCGAAAGGTGACCGTCCGTTTTGATTTATAATCGCCGCATGGAAATTCTGAACAGACTTCGCAACGCTTCCATGCGGACCCGCGTCCTGCTCGCTGGTTTACTGGCTTTGATCCTGGCTGTGGGCGTTTACTACATCCCGCCCGTCCACGACAGGCTGGTCTGGCGGATCGACTCGTTGCGGACGCGCGTCATCTATTTCTTCAACCCGCCTGACGAAGCGGTCTTCCAGCCGACCGAACAGGCCATGCTCGAGACCATCGTCGCGCAGACGATGCAGGCTTATCAGCCAACGTCCACGCCGCCGAAGACCGCGACCCCGCGTCCAGGTCCGAGTGTGACGCCGACGGTCACGCTCACACCGCTGCCCGATCTCGTCCAGTTGGAGGGAGTCAAATACGAGCATCAGCATGGACGGAATAACTACTGCGGTCCCGCCAATTTTTCGATGGCACTCACCTTCTGGGGCTGGGACGGTAATCGCGATGTCATCGGCCGCGCGGTGATGCCAGGCAACACCACCAGCGAGGGAAAGCCTGCGGACAAAGACAAGAACGTGATGCCGTACGAGTTGCAAAACTACATCGCCGAGAAAGTGCCAAGCATGTCGTCCGTTATTCGGTATGGAGGCGACATTGACGTACTTCGCCGCATGGTCTCGGCTGGATTCCCTGTGGTGGTGGAAAAGGGCATCTACGAACTTGACATGAACAGAAAAATGGGCTGGATGGGACATTACGCGTTCGTGACGGGCTATGACGACGCCAAGCAGGAAATCATTTATCAGGACACTTACCAGCTGCAGGGCGCGCCGCCAGGACACAACCGTCGAATCTCGTTTGAGCAATTCATCGAGGGCTGGCGGGCGTTCAATTATGTCTTTGTCGTGGTGTATCCGTACGAACGCGAGGCGCAGGTACTATCTCTGCTGGGAGATTGGGCGGATGATAATTGGGCCACCCAGCATGCACTCGACATGGCGGAAAACGAAAGCCGCATCCTGGCTGGCATCAATCAGTATTTTGCCTGGTTCAACAAAGGGACAAGTTACGTGTCGCTTGCCCAGCCCGATTATTCCAACGCAGCGCTGGCCTATGACTACGCCTTCGGTCTGTATGCCAAACTGACAGGCGACGACAGCATCCGTCCCTACCGCATGATGTGGTACCAGACGGGACCGTACAAGGCGTACTTCTTCAGCGGCCGCTACGCAGATGTGATCAACCTCGCCACGACCACGCTCGAAGACACCATCAGCAAGCCAAATCTCGAAGAGAGCCTCTACTGGCGCGCACAGGCCGAATATATGATCGGAAATACGCAGGCCGCTATTGATGACTACCGCGCTGCGCTGGCGATCCATCCTGGGTGGGAGACAGCCATCCAGGCATTACAGGATTTGGGGCAGGTCCCGTAACCGCCGTCTGCTCCTGCAGATTTTCAGGAGTTTTTTCAATTTCGACAAAACACCATGAAAATCAAAAGTGAGGCTTTCGATTTTCATGGTAAACAGTCTTTTCTTCCGTAAAAATCATTGAAATTCCTGCATATTTGCAGTACAATTGCAAATATGCAGGAATTTTCTTATCTGACGAGAAGCATTGAACCGCACGTAAAAAAGGCTGTAGAAGAGTTTCCCGCGGTGGTCCTCGTCGGGCCGCGGCAATCGGGAAAGACCACGTTGCTGAAGCAATTATTTGGCGGGGACTTTCGCATCATCTCGCTGGAACCGCCCGATGTGCGCCTGGCCGTGACGAACGATCCGCGCGGATTTCTTTCGCTTTACCCTCCCCCGGTCATTTTCGATGAAATCCAATATGTTCCCAACTTGTTGCCTTACATCAAGGAAATAATAGATGAACAGCGGTCGCAAGCCAGACAGTTCATCCTGACCGGTTCGCAAAACCTGCTGTTGATGCAACAAGTGACGGAAAGCCTGGCGGGACGCACCGCGATCTTGAAACTGCTTCCCTTATCCAATTGGGAACTCGTGGGATTGCCGGCGCGCTCCCTGCCCTGGGAAAAGACAACCAACGATCCCATCCCCGATCGTTCCCCCAAAGAATTGTGGGATCAAATCCTGCGCGGCTTTTATCCTGAGATCGCGAAGGATTTATCGAGGGATGTTCGCCTTTGGCAGGCAAGCTATGTGCAAACCTACCTGGAGCGCGACCTTCGGAACCTGCGGAACATTGGAGACCTGACCTTGTTCCAGGTTTTCCTGCGGGCGCTGGCAGCGCGCAGCGCGCAAACCCTGAACTTGAGCGAACTGGCGCGGGATGTTGGTATTTCTGTCAACACAGCGAGGGACTGGCTGTCCATTCTGGAGGCGAGTTTCCAGGTTTTCATTTTGCGTCCTTATTTTGCCAATATCGGAAAACGGCTGGTCAAATCTCCCAAAGTCTATTTCATGGACACCGGCCTGTTATGTTACCTGGTGGGACTGCGCGATATCGAACACGCCATGTCGGGACCGATGGGCGGCGCGATCTTCGAGAATTATGTTGTCGCTGAAGTATTGAAGATCTTCCATCATCGCGGCGAGGAACCCAACCTGTATTACTGGCGCACGTCCGATGGCGCAGAGGTGGATTTAATCGTGGATACCGATGGCATCCTAATCCCCCTCGAAATTAAACAGACCGAGACGCCGCATCCCAGAACGGCCAGGGAAATATCCGCGTTTCAGTCCCTGTTCAAGGAAAAGGCAGGTAAGGGATATGTCATTCATTCAGGAAAGATGGCATTGTCCCTCGCACAAAATGTAACCGCTCTTCCGCTGAACATGCTATGAAACTCCTCCATTTCGCCGACGCGCATATAGACATGGCCAACTATGGCCGCCGCGATCCCGCCACAGGACTGCCCCTGCGCGTGCTGGACTTTCTCAAATCGCTGGATACCATCGTGGACGCGGCGATTGACGAGAAAGTGGACCTGGTCATCTTCGCGGGGGACGCGTACAAAGACCGCTCGCCCGCTCCGACCTTTCAGCGGGAGTGGGGCAGGCGTATTATGCGACTCTCGCAGGCGAAGATCCCGACCCTGCTTTTGATCGGCAATCACGATATTTCTCCCGCCATCGGACGCGCGCACGCCATCCAGGAATTCGACACGCTGCAGGTGCCGTTCTTGAAAGTGTTGGACAGGCCGCAATTCTTGAAGCCGTCCGATTTGTGGGATTTGCCCGTGCAGGTGATTGCCATGCCGTGGATTTCGCGCTCCGGGTTGATGGCAAATCTCGAAATGAGCGCGGAAAAACCCGAAGAGGTTTTCTCGAACATCGAAGAGCGCATATCGGATTTGGTGGAAGGCTGGCTGGCGGAGGCCGATTCATCCTTGCCGATTATTTTGACCGCGCACGCGTCCATCGAGGGGGCGAAGTTCGGCGGCGAGCGTTTGGTGATGCTGGGCAACGATCTCGTCCTTTCGGCGGGACTGGTGAAGAATAAGAAACTCAATTACGTCGCGATGGGACACATTCACAAGCCGCAGGATGTGAACGAGGGAAATCAGCCGCCCGTCATCTATCCTGGCTCCATCGAGCGCGTGGACTTTGGCGAGGCCGCCGAAGACCGTTTCTTCGTCGTCGCGGAGGTGGAAGCGGGGAAGGACACGCGGGTGGAGTGGCGAAAACTCACAGGGACGCGTCCGTTTGTAGATTGCCGCGCCCGCCTACAGTCAGGGGATGACGCGAACGAAATTTTGTTGGCCGCGCTCCCGTCACAGAAGAAAATACAGGATGCCATCGTCCGTCTGGTCGTGGAATATCCCCGCGAGATGGACGCGTTGATTGACGAGGCCGCGCTCCGCAAATACATGGAAAATGCGTTCGAGTTTCACTTCGTGAAGCGTCCGCAAATAGAGACGCGCGTTCGCCTGCCTGAGGATCAATCGGTCAGCAGTCTCAGCCCGCTCGAATTGCTGGACATCTATTGGCGCGCGGCGAAGATCAAGGAGGCCGACGCGCTCCAGTCCCTCGCACACGAGATCATCTCGGGGGACGCGGAAACGTAGGCGAGTACACAGGTAGACAGGTACACGCGTACACAAGTAAAATGCAGATGGAACACGCAACACGGAATATGTAACTCCTATCTCGCAACTGGAGGCTCCCATGTCTGAAAAACGCGCAAGCGCCCGCTGGGTTGTAGTCGTCATTTTCTTCTTTTTCATGTTGTTGCACCAGACCGATAAATTGATGATCGGTTCGATGCAGGTCCCCATCAGTGAAGAATTTGGGATGAGCAACACGCAATGGGGGTGGATCAATTCGGGCGCGCTGGTCGTGGCGACCCTTCTCTATCCGATTTGGGGCTATCTCTATGACCGTTACGCCCGCGCAAAACTGCTGGCGTTGGCCTCGCTCATTTGGGGCGCGACCACGTGGATGAACGGCATCGTGCGCTCGTTCCCCGCCTTCCTCGTCACCCGCGCCAGCACAGGCATTGACGACTCGTCCTACCCTGGCCTCTACACCCTCGTGGCGGACTATTTCGGCCCCAACCTGCGCGGCAAAATTTACGGCGTGCTGCAACTGGCGCAGCCGCTGGGCTACCTGCTCGGCATGATCCTGGCGCTGATGATCGCGCCGATGATCGGCGGCTGGCGGTCCATCTTTTACATCACAGGCACGCTGGGACTGGTCGTGGCCGTCTTCATCTTCTTCTTTGTGAAAGACATGCCGCGTGGCAGGGCCGAACCCGAGTTCGAAGACATGGCTGAAATGGCGACCTTCAAATTCTCATGGCAGGAAGCCAAAGAGATATTCAAGAAGAAGACCATGTGGTTCGTCTTCCTGCAGGGCTTCGCGGGCGTTTTCCCGTGGAACGTGATCACCTACTTTTTCTTCGCCTATCTCGAAAAGGAACGCGGTTACGAACCCGATGCCATTCTGTTCACGATGGGACCTGTCATCCTGATCCTCGCCGCGGGATACTTCATCGGCGGCGCGGTCGGCGACTATCTCTTCAAGTTCACCAAAAAGGGACGCATCATCATTTCCAGCGCGGGCGTGGCGCTCGGTGCGATCTTCCTTGCCCTTGCCATCACCACACCGCTCGAAGCCAAGAATCAATTCTTCGTGTTCATGTGTCTCACGGCGGTCTTTATGCCGCTCTCCTCAGCCAACGTCATCGCGACCGTCTACGATGTGACCGTCCCCGAGGTCCGCTCCACGGCGCAGGCGACGGAATACTTCATCGAGAACGCGGGCGCGGCCTTCGCTCCCATCATCACAGGCATCATCGCCGATGCCACCAGCCTGCAGACCGCCATCCTGCTCATTCCGAGCGTCACATGGGGCTTGTGCTTCCTCTTCTACCTCGGCGCGCTCTTCACCATTGACAAGGATCACGCCGATCTGCGCGCACAAATGGCCGAACGCGCGAAAAATATGTAACGCAAATTGCCAATT
>DYKX01000041.1:0-4620 GCA_020722375.1 Anaerolinea thermophila | reverse complement strand
ATCGCGCGCTGCGCCAAACGCTCCGACCTGCGCGCCCTCGTCCCGCAATTGAAGGAACTCTACAACAACGCCCTGCGCGGCACCGGGGGCAACGCCCCGCTGACCGATGAAGACGTGAACGCGCTCGCCGACCAACTGCTCTGGTTCGCCGACCCGAAACTCATCAAGATTGTGATGAAAGGGGATGTTCCCGTCGGCTTCCTGCTGGCCTATCCCGACGTCTCCGCCGCGCTCCAAAAAACGCGCGGACGCCTCTTCCCCTTCGGCTGGCTGACCCTGCTGCGCGAACTCAAACGCACCGACTGGCTCAACATCAACGGCGCGGGACTCATCCCCGAATACCGCGGCTCAGGAGGGATGGCCATCCTCTACAGCGAAATCTTCAAGTCTGTGGTGGAATCTGGTCAATTCCGCCACGCGGAAGTTGTCCAGATTGGCGTCGAAAACGAGAACATGCAGCGCGAAATGGAAAACTTTGGCGTGGATTTCTACAAGATGCACCGAACGTATCAGCGTGACTTGGCCTGACGGCTTGTGATATACTGACGGTAACGAGGTGCGCCTTGCGATATGAGTTTGACTGGGATCCCAACAAGGAACGTTTGAATCTTCGCAAGCATGGAATCTCATTTCGTCGAGCCGCATCGGTCTTTCGAGATCCCAATCAATTGTCAATCTTTGATGAAGAGCATAGCAAAAAGGAAGACCGAAGGATCACACTGGGCGTTGACGAAACAGGAATTATACGAGTCGTTATTCACACCTTTGAGCAAATAGCAGAAAACCTATGGCAAATAAGAATTATCTCCGCCCGCAAAGCCGACAGCGACGAAGCAAAGAAGTACAACAGGACGAAATGAAAGATCATTATGATTTTTCTGTCGCAGAGCGCGGTAAGTTTTATCGTGCTGACGCAGAATTTCATTTCCCTGTTTATCTTGAGCCAGATATCCACGATTTTCTATCCCAGTTGGCTGAACAAAGGAGCATCGCCGTGGACGAACTGGTAAACAATCTATTACGGGCGGATATCAACATCATTCAGAACGCGGCAGGCTGAAATTCTGATGTTTCAAGAGGGAACAAAACACACTATTCACAATGACGCGGGCAGGCATACAATGAACTTGTATGGTTTCTCCAATTACCAATCGCCAATTACATAGTTCATCGAGAGGTTCCTATGACCATCATTGTCGCCGATACCACCTGTAGCCTGCCGCGAGACGTCTTGAAAGCACGCGGCATTCCGCTCATTCCCCAGGTCGTCATGTTTGGGGAAGAGTCCTATCACGATGACACCGAGATAGACACCGCCACTTTTCTCGCCAAACTGAAGGCCTCATCCACCCTGCCCAAGACCGCCGCGCCCGAACCGACCCTGTACTATCCCATCTTTAAGGAGGCGCAGGCCAAGGGCGAGAGCGTAATCGTCGTCGCGCCCTCGGCCAGGGTCAGCGGGACCGTGCGCTCCGCCGAGACGGCCGCGCAGGAATTCGCCGAGATGAACATTCGCGTAATAGACACGCAAACCATCTCCTGCAACCTCGGCTCGCTGGTTTTGCTGGCAGATGATATGGCAAAAGCGGGCAGTTCGGCAGACGAGATCGTGGCGAAACTCAAGGAAATGATTCCCCGCGGACGCATTTACTTCCTTGTCCACACACTGGAATATCTCGCCAAGGGCGGACGCATCGGCGGCGCGAAAAAACTGCTGGCCGAACTGCTGGAGATCAAACCCATCCTGACCATCCGCGCGGGACAGGTGGAGCCGTTCGAGCAACAACGCACCCACAAACGTGCGCTGGCGCGTCTCGAGGAAGTTGTCCACGAGCAATGCCCGAAGTCGGCGGAAGCGCGCCTGGCAGTGATGCAGGTCGAGGCGGAGGAGGAAGCCCAGGTTCTCGCGGCCCGCCTCGGGTCATGGATGGGAAGCGGGGAAGTCCCCATCTACGAGTTGCCGCCCGCCATCGTCACGCACGGCGGCCCGAAAACGATGGGCGTTGGATTCTTTGTCTAAAATCCACATGGTATAATTTCGCCGCTTCGTGCAAATCCATACAGTAGCCGCGGCTTCCCTGCCACGGATGAAATTCAAGGAGTAGGTTATGTCTGGTCACAGCCATTGGGCAACTATTAAGCGCAAAAAAGGCGCAGCAGATGCCAAGAAAGGCGCCGTCTTCACCCGCCTGGCGCGTGAGATTGTGATTGCTGCGCGGCAGGGCGGTGGAGACCCTGGAACCAATTTCCGCCTCGAACTTGCAATCGAAAAGGCCCGCGCCAGCAATATGCCAAAAGATAACATCGAGCGCGCCATCCGCCGCGGCACCGGCGAAGATAAGGACGCGGCCGCGTTCGAGGAACTGACCCTCGAAGGCTACGGCCCGCACGGCGCGGCCCTCATGGTGGATTGTGTGACGGATAATCGAAACCGTACCATTGCAGAACTCCGCCACGCCTTCGGCAAATTCGGCGGCAACCTGGCCGAGCCTGGCGCGGTGGGCTGGCAGTTCGACCGCAAAGCATACTTTTCATTCCCTTCCAGTCAATTATCGTTTGAAAAGGCCTTCGATGTGGGTGTGATGGCGGGCGCGGACGATGTGCTGGATGCGGGCGAATCGGTGGAGATCATCGGCCCCGTGGACGCGTTCAAGACCATCAGCGACGCACTCCATCAGGCAGGCGTCACCCCCGACGATTCGGGCCTGCGCCTGATTGCCAAACAGGAATTGGAACTCGACACCGACTCCACGTTGAGCGTGATGAAACTGATCGACTCGCTCGAAGGACTGGACGATGTGCAGGATGTCTTCCACAACGTGAAACTCTCCGAGGAAGCCCTGGCCGCCCTCGAAGCCGCGTAACATAAATTCTGAATTCAGAATTCTGAATTCAGAATTTTTTCAAATGACCCTCGCCCTTGGAATTGACCCTGGCATCGCCACGACAGGCTACGGACTCGTCCGCCTCGATTCGGACGGGGGGCTGGCCGCGGTTTCCTGGGGCGTGATCCTCACCCCCAAGGAAGACAGCGTCCCCGCGCGGCTCGAGAGTCTCTACCGCGATCTAAAATCCCTGCTGAAAAAACACAAACCCGATACCTGTGGCGTGGAAAAATTATTCTTCCAACGCAACATCTCGACAGCCATCGCAGTGGGACAGGCGCGCGGCGTGACGCTTCTCGCCCTCCATCAGGCGGGACTGGACGTTTCCGAGTACACGCCCAACGAAGTGAAACAAGCCGTGGCGGGATACGGCTCCGCCGATAAAAAGCAAGTGCAGGATATGGTGCGCGCCCTGCTCCAACTGAAAGAAATCCCCAAGCCCGACGACGCCGCCGACGCGCTGGCAATCGCGATCACGCATTTGAATACGAAGAGGTATTCGTAGAACAAATTGCCAATTTGTTCTTTCAACGGTTTATAATAGTAAGAGAGTTTGCCATGACACTTGCCGAAGAAAAACAAATCAAGAATCTCTTCAAACAGGCCATGCTGGAACTGATGACCGAACGCCGCGATGAGTTTTACGAACTGTTCTCCGAAGCGCTGGAGGATATTCTGCTAGTCAATGCCATACGCGAAGGCGAAAATAGCCCAACCGTAAGCAAAGCAGAAGTTATGCGTGCTTTGGAAGGCTCTGCATGAAAACCGAGTTCAAGAGCAGTTTCGTCAAAGACTTGAAAAAGGTAAAGTCTGGGGACGTAAAACGACGGCTGATTGAAGTAATTGAATAGGTCGAGCATTGTCAGAGTCTGCTTGACATCGAAAATGTCAAAAAGTTACATGGAGCCAAAGATTATTATCGAATTCGGATTGGCGAAGATCGCCTTGGCTTAAAAACCGAAAACAACATCGTGATTTTCATTCGCTTTCTGGATCGCAAAGACATCTACAGATATTTCCCATGATCTCCTCCCTCCTCGGTGAACTCCAACAAAAAGAAGACAACTTCCTCGTCATCGCCGTCGGCGGCGTGGGACTGCGCGTCGCCGTCCCGAAGATACTGGCGGAAAGGCTGAACGTGGGCGAAACGGTTTTTCTGCACACCCATCTCATCGTCCGCGAAAATGACCTGTCGCTGTACGGTTTCGAATCCGCCGAAGACCGCAAACTCTTCACCACCCTCCTCGGCGTGGACGGGGTCGGTCCGAAGGTGGCGCTCTCGGTTTTGTCCACGCTGACGATTGACGCCATTCAGCGCGCCATCTTCAACGACGAACCCGAACTGTTGAGCCGCGTCCCCGGCGTGGGGAAAAAGACCGCGCAAAAAATGGCGCTCTATTTAAAGGATCGCCTCAAGCCCGACGACGCGCTCTCACGCGTCGCGTCCATGAGCGACGCGGATAGCGAAGTGCTCGCCGCGCTCACCGCGCTGGGATACTCCGTTGTCGAGGCGCAGTCCGCCATCCAATCCATCTCAAAGGACGCGCCGCAGGACGTGGAGGAACGTTTGCGGCTGGCGTTGCAAAATTTGGGGTAACAATTTGTTCGCACAAGAGAGTTGCTGAATAACTCGACACAAAGGCGCCCAGGCACGAAGTCACCAAGTCGAGGCTAATATGGAAATAAACTCCAAGTGCAAACCACTGAGACACGGAGACACTGAGAAAAAACTCCG
>DYKX01000194.1 GCA_020722375.1 Anaerolinea thermophila | reverse complement strand
AGGGACGCCGCGCCCTGGCCTGCACCTGGACCTCGACCAAGTTCCCGCACCGCGCCCCCGAAGGCTACGCCCTGATCCGGGTCTTCGTCGGCCGCGCCGGGCAGGAATCCGACATCCCCTGGAACGACTCCGGCCTGCTCGATCTGGCCCGCGAGGAACTCGCTCAAACCCTCAGCATCACCGCCGAACCGCTCGTCAGCCGGGTTTTCATTTGGGAGAGCGCCATGCCGCAGTACAACCTTGGCCACCTCGAAAAACTGGCGCAGATAGATGCCGCTCTCGAAAAACATCCCGGTCTGGCCCTGGCGGGCAACGGTTACCGCGGCATCGGCATCCCCGATTGCATCCATTCGGGCGAGTTGGCGGTGGAGAAAATTCGGTTCATTGGGAATTGGCGTGGCGATCCGCCAGATGTAGGGCGGAATTAATTCCGCCTTACGGCGTGTTGCCAGATATGGGGGCGCATCACGGAACATCCCAAAGAGCCGAAAATTCTCGCTAACTTGTCCCAGCCCCTTAACAAAAAAGAGCGGATTGCTCCGCTCCATTAACCTGCCAGAGGAATGGCATCTTGCAAAATTGTCCTGTACAAACCCGCCTGCATTTCTGCCATGTGTTTCCATCGTTCGATGCCAATCACACGGACATCAATCAAAAGGTCATATTCCAGATTGATGTCCGCGGCAAGTTCCACGATAGCATCTGTCAGTGGCCATGATTCTGCATTAACTAACAAGAGAACATCAATGTCCGATTCACTGGTCGACTCACTCCTCGCTTTTGAACCGAAGAGCATAACTTGCCGGATTTGCTCACCATAGGTTTCTTGCAGGCGCGACAACAGTTTGGTAATTGCAAGCCTTTCATTTTGAGTTAGTCCTACAGGTACTTTTTCTTGCGTAACCATTGTTCCACTTCCTGAACAAATTCTCTGGAGTCTTCAAGATCGGCAATTGCCTGCTCTTTTTCAATCGATGTAAAGATATCGTAATCGCTGGAATGGCGGTGCGACATGATCCTTTCATATTTTCGGCTCCAGCGCACGTCAAATTCACCTGTTTTGACAAAATGCTGCCGAAAAGCGGCCAGGACGGCGCTATGCTTGCCAAAAGTCATGCCCTTTGCGTACAGAAGCGCACTGGCAGCATAAAAGATGGCGTAGCGCGGAATTCATTCCGCAACCAAAGGCGATATCAATATCGCGCTACAAAATCTTCGCGATTGTGACAGATTTTCGATGGTAATACTATAGTACGCGCGATTACAGACAGAGCCATAGTAATCATTTTTGAGATTTGAGCCGGCTACTTCCAACATTTCTTGCGCATTTTCTAAGTAGAGCCGGTAATTGTCTCTTGGATCAGCCATAACAAAAGTATAACGCAAATCAATCGGAGATTCCATGAACATCCAAAAATCCATCGCTCTCTTCCAGCAAGCCCGGCAACTCCTCCCCGGCGGGGTGGACTCGCCTGTGCGGGCCTTCAAGGCCGTGGGCGGCCAGCCGCTCTTCATTGACCGGGGCGAAGGCCCCTATCTCTACGACGTGGACGGCAACCGTTACATTGACTACGTCCTTTCGTGGGGGCCGCTCATCACCGGACATGCCCACCCGAAAGTGGTCGAGGCCATCCAACAGGCCGCGCTGAAAGGCACCTCCTACGGTGCGCCCAGCCCGCTCGAGATCGAACTGGCCCGCCGCGTGATGGACTTCATGCCCAATATCGAGATGATCCGTTTCGTCAACTCCGGCACCGAGGCTACGATGAGCGCGTTGCGCCTGGCGCGGGCCTACACCCAACGGGACAAGATCATCAAGTTCGAGGGCTGCTACCACGGCCACGCCGACATGCTGCTGGTCCAGGCCGGGTCGGGGGTGGCGACGCTCGGCCTGCCGGACTCGCCCGGAGTCCCGGCGGCGACGGCTGCGGACACGCTGGTGGCGGTCTATAACGACCTCCACTCGGTCGAGGCGCTTTTCGAACAGTATCCCGATCAGATCGCGGCCATCATCGTCGAGCCGGTGGCGGGCAACATGGGCGTCGTCCCGCCGCTTCCCGGTTTCCTCGAAGGGCTGCGCGCACTCACCACCCAACACGGGGCGTTGCTTATTTTCGACGAAGTGATGACCGGATTCCGCGTCCACCCCGGCGGGGCGCAGGCGCTCTATAACATCGTCCCCGACCTGACCACGCTGGGTAAGGTCATCGGCGGGGGCCTGCCCGTCGGGGCGTATGGCGGGGTACGCGGGATCATGGAGATGGTCGCGCCGTCTGGACCGATGTACCAGGCCGGGACGCTTTCCGGCAACCCGCTGGCCATGTCGGCCGGCATCGCCGCCCTAGACGTGCTGAAAACGCCCGGGACCTGGGAGCGGCTCGAGAAAGCCTCCGCAGGCCTGATGTCCGGGATAGAAGCGGCGGCCAAAGCTGCCGGGATTCCGCTCCAGCAGACCCGCGTCGGCACGATGTTCACCAACCTCTTCAGCGAAGTCCCGCCGGTCAACTGGAGTACGGTCGCGCAGGGCGATAAAGTCCGCTATGGGCAATTCTTCCAGGCGATGCTGGAGAACGGCGTTTACCTGGCCCCCTCGGCGTTCGAGGCCGGGTTCATGTCCATCGCCCACTCGGACGCGGACATCTCCGCCACGGTTGCAGCGGCGGAAAAGGTGTTTAGGGCGTTGTAACGGGTGCAGGGTCGTCGCGTCGCTGTTTTTATCGGACGGGCGTAGCGCGGCATCCTGCCGCAGCCGAATGTCATTGCGAGACCGGCGTTTTTTGCCGGTCGAAGCAATCCCCTCGCAGGTCAGGAGACTGCTTCGCCTGGTCTCGATACGCTGGAAAATCACCAGCTACTCGACCAGCGGCTCGCAGTGACATTGGCAAAAGATTTGCGCGTTCAATGCAAATGTTGCGCGGTAATACTATAGCGCGGAATTCATTCCGCAACCAAAGGCGATATCAATATCGCGCTACAAAATCTTCGCGATTGTGACAGATTTTCGATGGTAATACTATAAAACAGCCAGAAGATTGACATGAACACGTCTGTTGGGCAGGTCAACACGTCTGTTGGGCAGGTCAACACATCTGTTGGGCAAGTCAACACGTCTGTTGGGCAAGTCAACACGTCTGTTGGGCAGG
>DYKX01000040.1:18017-20752 GCA_020722375.1 Anaerolinea thermophila | reverse complement strand
TTGCCGCATCCCGCGTAGCGCGCGTAGTCGCAACTCAGGTCAGAGTCACCCCACGGGAAGCGAAAGCCCGTGTTTCCCCGCGCGGCAAATTCCCATTGCGCCTCGGATGGCAGACTGCGTCCCGCCCACGTGCAATATGCGTTCGCACCGTACCACGAAACGCCCACTACGGGAAATTTCGCAAACTCCTCCCGCGCCTGCCAGATTCCGTCCACGTTGGCGATGAACACGGACGGATTCTGCGCGTCCAGCCACGTCACGCCGCCCTCGGTCCGGTTGCCCGACGCGTTCAGGAATTTCGCGAACATGGCGTTGGTCACTTCGGTCGCGTCCATCCAAAACGCGTCCAGCGAAACGGTGTGGACGGGAGACTGGTCTGGGTTGCCCTCCTCCGAGCCCATCTCGAACGTCCCCGCGGGGATGTAGATGAGGGTCATCCCGTCCACGGGCGCGGCCAGCGTATCGCCCGCCTGATGCGGCCCGTCCGCGAATGTCGGCGCGGGAGTCGGCGTCAGGTTTGCCAGACCCGCCGTCCCGTCAATTTCGCGGCGGATGACGTCCAACACTTGCAACGCGGTCAGGTTGCGCACCTGCATCCCGTAGTTCAACGAGTCGGGGTCGGAAAAATCCGCGAAGGAGTAGGTGGGGGCAAACGTCAGGTGGTCGGAACTGCGCATCCCGTGTTGCGGCAGGGGTTGCACCGCCCGCCAGTAATTCCAAAATGGGAGTTCGTATTCCACAGCGAGACGCGCCGTGGTGTAATTGATGAAGTGATCGCCCTCGTCGTTGTCGGCCTTGGAACTCAGGATGGGCACCACGCCCTGGTCGATGCTATGCTCGATGATGCGGCGCAAGCGCGGCTCGAAGGGCGTGCGATCTTTTTTGACATCGTAGGCTTCGTTCGTTCCCAGCGAGATGATCGCAAAACTGGGGCGGTTGATGCGGTATTCGCAATCCAGCGGCGTCTCGTTGCTGGAGCATTGTTTCCAGTCGGACCACAGCGAGGCCAGCACGCCCGCCGTGCTCAGGCCGATCTTGGCCGATAGACTCTTCCGTCCGAACGAGCCGCTGAAATATTCGATGGTCGGCTGTAGTTCTTCGTATTCTCCCAAATTGTAGACCGAAAGCCCGCGGTCGAAATCCGCCAGAAAATACGGGACGGTGCTGTTGCAGTCTCCCACTTTGGAAAACGCGTGCGGATTGTTTCCCATCTCCAGCCCGCGCGCGTAGATTTCGCGCACCCGCTGACTGATTCCCTCGGGGATGACGGGCAGGTCCTTCCAGAACTCGGGGTTGGACGTGTCCACCGCCTCGCGCGTGGACGCGGGGCGGGTCGCGGTTTCGAGGAGCGACTCTGTCCCCGCGGCAGGGACGAGGGCCGCCGCCGCCAATTCTGTCGCGGGGAGGGTGGACGCGTCGGTCGGGGAGGCCGCTGGCAGGTCCGTGCTGGAGGCGAGGGGAGCGGAACAGGATTGGATGAAAAGGATCACCGCACAGGCGGCGAATGTCAATCGGAAACGAGTCGTCATATCCCGACTAAAGCGCCCACGCCAGCATCAATCCCAGAATGGCGATGATCAAACCGACGTGCAGCAGCAGATTTGTGCTCGCCAGCCAGCCTGGAAACACGAATTGCAAAATGAGATTTGCAATGATGAAGAGCAATCCCAGCAGTGGCAGAAGTCCCTTGCGGTGGGCCAGAAACTCCGAAAGTCTGTCAATTGATTTGGACAACCAGGCAATCATGCCAACTCCTCGTCTTGGATACGTTCTTTATGGTCCCATTATAAAGGCTAACGGATGCGGGTCTTATGGTCTTCCCAAAGTTGCTTGGCAGATTGACCGATTTGGAACGCGAATAGCGCGAATGGGCGAATTTCACAAATTTTCTTGGGTTTATTCGCGTCATTCGTAAATTCGCGTCATTTGCGTTGAGAATCCTCCGACTTTGAGGAAGCCATGATGCGGGTCTCGGTCACTGAACACTGATTACTGAAAACTGGTTATAATGCCCGCCTGCATCCCAACCAGTGAGAAACCAATGGAAACCATTAAATTCCTGATCGACTTTTTCCTTCACCTTGACGTTTACCTTGCCGACATCATCGCCCAATACGGCACGTGGACCTATGCCATTCTGTTCTTCGTCATCTTCATGGAGACGGGCTTTGTCGTCACGCCCTTCCTGCCAGGCGATTCCCTGCTCTTCGCGGGGGGGACGTTCGCCGCGCTCGATAGCGGATTCAACATCTGGGTCTTGCTCATCCTGTTCATGGCCGCGGCAGTGCTTGGCGATACCGCCAACTACTGGATCGGTCACTACCTCGGCGACCGCGCCTACAACATCAAGTGGATCAAGCGGGAGTACCTCGACAAGACCCACGCCTTCTTCGAGAAACACGGCGGCAAGACCATCTTCCTTGCCCGCTTCGTTCCCATCGTCCGCACCTTCGCGCCCTTTGTGGCTGGCATCGGGCGCATGTCCTACGGCTTTTTCTTCCGCTGGAACATCATCGGCGGGATTACGTGGGTGCTGTTGTTCACGCTGGCGGGTTACTTTTTCGGAAACATCCCCTTCGTGAAACACAACTTTGAATTCGTCATCGTCGCCATTATCCTGATCTCTGTTGTCCCCATTGGCCTCGAATGGCTCAAGGCCCGCCGCGAGAAAAAGGCCGCCGCCCCCGCCAGTCAATAAACATCGGAGCGCGGATTTCAATCCGCCTCGCGTGGCA
>DYKX01000040.1:0-17917 GCA_020722375.1 Anaerolinea thermophila | reverse complement strand
AATCCGCCTCGCGTGGCAAACTGAAGTCTGCAATCCGATTCCAACCCGCCCTCCTACGAGAGCGGGTTTTTCTTTTGCGGAACTCTTTCCCTTCCTTCTTCGTTGAATAATCAGCCTCTCCATTAATCAATCTCCAATTACCAATTACCAACTTGACACCACTTCCGATAGGATGCATACTACAAGCAAAGGTGTGCCATGAAAAAATTCATCTCCGTCCTTCTCCTCGCTTCATTCATCCTGACATCCTGCGGACAAATCACGCCCACGCTTCAGCCTCTGCCCGTGGTTCCCACCGTCAGCCAGACGCCGCGGCTGGTGGGACAAGTCCCTGCGGTGGGCGAACGTCTCATGCTCGACGGGTCGCTCGACCTCGTCTTTGACCATGAGATGGATTCCGCCTCGACGGAATCCGCTTTTACGTTTACCGACTCAAGCGGGGACAAAATCGCTGGGACGTTCTCCTGGCCCGACGCGCGTACCCTGCGCTTCACCCCTGACCTGGCGCTGGTCGCGGGCGTGACGTATACCGCCTCCGTTTTGGCCTCAGCCAAAAGCAGGGACGGTGTCGCGCTGGCCGAGGAAGTCCGCGCCGAGTTTGTGACCGTCGAATCGCTCACCGTCGGGCAGGTCTTCCCCGCACCCGACACCACCGAAGTGGACCTGGATTCCACCATCACGGTCATCTTCAACCGTCCCATCGTCCCTGTAACGATTGCCGAGGAGCAGAAGGACCTGCCCCAGCCGCTGACGATCCAACCCGAAGTGGCGGGGACGGGACAGTGGGTCTCCTCGTCGGTGTATGTGTTTCAGCCAGAAAAAGGCCTCAGCAGCGGAACCCCGTACATGGTCAGCGTGGACGCGGGTCTCACCGATACGCTGGGGATGCCGCTCGGCGAGTCGTACGTCTGGAAGTTCACCACACGCGCGCCGCTCGTCTCCTACTTCTCTCTTTTGAATGGCGAGAACAATCCGCCGATGGACATCGAGAACGTCCTGCTCGATCAGGCGTTTGTCATCAATTTCCTCCAGCCGATGGACAAGGCCTCCACTGAGGCCGCGGTGACGTTGGCCGACCGCGAAACGGACAAGCCGTTTCCCGTGACGTTCAAATGGGACAACGACAACACCGAACTCCGCATTTCTCCCGAAGGCTATTATCGCCTGTCCGCGTACTATCAACTGGAGATCGCCAGGACCGCGCTGGCCGAAGACGGCAGTCCGCTGGCCGACGGGTTGACGTTCCGATTCTCCACATTGCCGTTGCCGCGCATCGAGAGCGTGACGCCTGTGCCGAATTCCACGCAGGAATATTATGACGCCTGGGTGACGATCCATTTCAGTTCGCCGATGGATTTCGACACGCTGAAGAACCGCGTCCAGATCACGCCCGCGCCCAAAGAGGAAGCGCGCTTTTATTACAACGAATACAATTGGACATTGAACGTCATCGGGCTGGAACCGTCCACCGACTATATCGTCCGCGTCCTGCCTGGCATGGCGGATATTTATGGAAATGTCATCAATACAGGATATTCGTGGGAATTCACCACAGGCAATAAGTACCCGTCTGCGTATCTCGCCATTCCGCAGTCGCTGATTTATCGCGTCGGCGGCGACCAGAGTTTCTTCTTCGAATATACCAATCTCGATTCGGCGGAGATCCTCCTCTATTCGATCACGCCCGAGGAGTATATCCGCTTCCAGCGCGGGGACCTTCAATCGGAAAATTTCGCGCCGAAAGGCAAGGCCATCCGCACCTGGAAACCCGATCTGGATGTGCCGCTGAACGACTCGCAGATCGTGGAATACGAGTTGCAGGATGCCGACGGGAAGCCGCTCGCGCCTGGCTATTATTTCATCGGCGTAAAAGCAGAGCCGTTCGAGTCGGCGACCAACTTCCTGCAGGGAGCAGCGGTCATCGTTGCCACCGACAATCTCACGTTCAAGATGACCGAAAGCGAAGCGCTCGCGTGGGTCACGGACCTCGAGACGGGCGCGCCTGTCAATAACGTAAAAGTGGTCTTCTACGACATGGACGGGAAACAACTGGGCGCGGCCACCACAAACAGGGACGGCCTTGCCTACGCGGAGGACTTGGACAAGCCATATTACGCGCGCACCAACAGCAAGGATCGTCTTGCGTTCGCCGCGCAGCACTGGGGAAGCGGCGTCTCTGCGGGCGACTTCGGCATCAACCAGGATTACTGGTCTTCGCCAAATCAGCCCTTCGCGTTCGTCTACACCGAACGGCCAATCTACCGCCCGAACCAGGATGTGTTCATCAAGGGCATTGTCCGCCAGAACGACGACTTGCATTACAGCCTGCCGAAGCAGGATTCGGTCTGGGTGACGATTCAATTCGAAGGCGAGACGCTCTACGAGCAGGAAGTGTCTCTCAACAAGATGGGCACCTTCGCCATTGACTATAAACTCGGCGAGGAAGTCTCGCTTGGCACGTACGACGTTTCCGTCCGATTCGAGAAAGCGGACGAGTTCTCGTTTGCCTACCATTCCTTCCGCGTGGCCGAATATCGCAAGCCAGAATTCGAAGTGAAGGCGACGCCCAACGTGACGGACGTCCTGGCGGGCGATCCGTACACCCTCGCGGTGGACGCGACCTACTACTCTGGCGGCTTCGTCGGCGGCGCGGACGTGGACTGGTTCCTCTCCGCTTCCTCCTCGACCTTTACGCCTGCTCCTGAATTCTCGAACTTCTCCTTCTCTGACTTCGACTTCGACAAGCCCGAAGCCTACGCGCCGACCGCCACCCTCGACGAAGGCAAAGACAAACTGGACGCGCATGGGCATCTCGAAATTTCGCAGACCGCCACCCTCGGCAAGCACACCAACGGGAGCGAAGTCCGCTTCTCGGCCAACGTGACGGACGTTTCAGGGAATCTCGTCAGCGGCGGGACGAGCGTCCACGTGCACCCCAGCCTCATCTACGCGGGGATCCGCTCGCAGAGTTATGTCGGCGTGGAAAATCTGCCGTCGGTGTTCGAACTCGTCGTGCTGGATTGGGAGTCGAGTCCCATTGCGAATCAAAAATTGACGGTGGACATCGTCCGCCGCGAGTGGTACAGCGTCCAGGAGAAGGACGCGCAGGGCACCCTCCGCTGGGTGACGACCGTGAAGGATGTCCCCGTGGAAACGGGACTGGAAGTGACCACCGACAAGGACGGCCGCGCCCAGGTCTCGTTCACGCCGAAGCAGGGCGGAGTCTACAAGGCCATCGTCCGCGTGGAGGATGAGAAGGGCAACCAGCAGAAGTCGTCGCAGTTCATCTGGGTGGCGGGCAGGGAATACATCCCGTGGCAGCAGACGAACGACCGCTCCTTCCAACTCGTGAAGGACAAGGACTTCTACTCGGTTGGCGATACCGCCAAACTGCTCATCGCCCAACCGTTTGAGGGCGAGCATTACGCGCTGGTGACGTATGAACGCGGTCACATTTACAAACAGGAAGTCGTCAAACTCGACGGCAACAGCACGATTTACGAATTGCCAATTACCAAAGACATGGCTCCCGTTGTGTATGTCTCCGTTGTTGTCATCAAAGGCGCGGACGAGACCTCTGGCCCCGATTTCAAGGTGGGCATGGCGCGGCTGGACGTGGACTTGAAACAGCAGGAATTGAGCGTGTCCATCGAAGCGGACAAAGAGTCCGCGGGGCCGCGCGACAAGGTGACGTACACCGTCACCGTGAAGGACTACGCGGGCAAACCCGTACAGGCCGAAGTCTCGCTGGCGCTGGTGGATAAGGCCGTGCTGGCGCTCGCGCCGTCCAATACACCGCCCATCCTTTCGGCGTTCTATCCCGAACGCTGGCTGGGGGTTCAGACCGCGCTGGGCATCGTTTTGAGTGCGGATGATTTCAACGCAAAATACCGCGAAGCGGCCGCCCTCGGTGAAGGCGCGGGAAGCGGCGGCGGAAAAGGCGATGGCGATTTCGGCGTGATGACCATCCGCCAGGATTTCCGCGACACCGCGTACTACGAAGCGCAAGTCGAAACCGACCGAAGCGGACAGGCGAAAGTCACCGTCACGCTGCCCGAAAATTTAACCACATGGCAGATGAAAGCGCGCGCGGTCACCAGGGATTCCCTCGTCGGCGAGGAGATTCACGAGATCGTCAGCAGTAAACCGCTGCTTGTCAATGTACAGGCGCCGCGCTTCTTTATCGTCGAAGATTCGGCGCGGGTCGGTGCGAGCGTGCACAACAACACGTCGGAGCCGCTCACCGTCAAGGTCAAACTCGAAGCGGAGGGCGTCGCGATCCAATCCGATGCCGCGCAGACTGTTGAAGTCGGCGCGGGTCAGCAGGAATATGTCACGTGGGATGTGAAGGTGGATAGCGGCGCGACGCGCGTCGATCTCACCGTCAGCGCGGAGGGTGGCAAATATTCGGACGCGGCCAAACCCGCCGTCGGCACGTTGGACGCGCAGGGCATCCCCGTGTACACCTTCCACGTCGAAGAGACCGTCGGAACGTCGGGCGTGTTGCGGGACGCGAACTCCGTCACTGAAGCGGTCGCGATGCCCGCGTCCATCCCATATAAATCCGCGACCGTCAACGTGGAACTCTCTCCCTCGCTCGCCGCCTCGATGGTGGATGGCCTGGACGCGCTCGACGATTTCGAATATCTCTGCATGGAGCAGACCGTCTCGCGCATCCTGCCGAACCTGGCCGCGTTGCGCGCACTCGAACTCGCGGGCCAGCCCTCCGAAGAATTGCGCGCAAAACTCGACAAGCAGGTGAACGCCGCGCTCCAGCGCATCTATGCCAAGCAACTTTACGATGGCGGTTGGAATTGGTGGGACGGACAGGAAAGCGACCCGCAGACCACCGCCTACGTTTTGCTCGGCCTGGTGGAAGCGCGCGCGACGGGTTACAAAATTGACGAGGACATCTTCGCCAGCGGCGTGAACTACCTTAAAGAAAACCTGCCGCGCCTCGACCAGAACGACGCGCAGTGGCAGTTCAACCGTCAGGCCTTCATCGTTTACGTCCTTGCCCGCGCCGACAAATTCCCCTCGTCCACGGCGCAGTTCCTGTTTGATCGCCGCGCCCAACTCGGCAACTACGGCAAGGCCTATCTCGCGCAAGCATTTTTCCTCGACGACGAAAAATCCACGCGCGTCAAAACGCTGATGTCCGACCTGACCTCCGCGGCCGTCCTCTCCGCTTCGGGCGCGCACTGGGAAGAGACCGAGACGGACTACTGGAACTGGAATACGGACCTCCGCTCGACGGCCATTGTGCTCGACGCGTTCGTTCGGATCAACCCCGAGGCGGCCCACACCACTGAAGCCGTCCGCTGGCTGATGGCGCACCGCCGCTCCGACGGCTGGGGCTCCACCCAGGAAACCGCGTGGACCCTGCTCGCCCTCACCGACTGGCTGACCTACTCGAAGGAATTTGAATCGAGTTACTCCTACGCGGTCGGCGTCAACGGCGAATCGCTCGCGCAGGGACAGGTCTCTGCTGAGAATCTGACCACGCCCATCACTGTGGAGATCACGGACAAGCAACTCTCCGAGCAGGTGAATTATCTCGTCATCGCGCGCGGTGCAGGGACAGGCAACCTGTATTACACCGCCTATCTCGACGCCGAACTGCCCGTTGAATCAGTCAAGTCCCTCGACCGCGGCATCATCGTCTCGCGGCAATACTTCACGCTTGACGACGCCAAGAATCCCATTGCCGAGATTGCGCGCGGCGAACTCGTGCGAGTGCGCGTCACCATCGTCGCGCCCGCCGCGCTGCATTACGTCGTCGTCAACGATCCGCTCCCCGCTGGCCTCGAGGCCGTGGACTCGTCCCTGCTGACGGATGCCCAGGTCCCGCCGACCTACACCGTCACCGACTTCGCTCGGAAGGGCTGGGGCTGGTGGTACTTCACCCACACCGAACTCCGCGACGAGAAGGTTGTCCTCTCTGCCGATTACCTCCCTGCAGGGACGTACGTCTTTACCTACCTCGCCCGCGCGGGCACGGCTGGGACGTTCAACGTCATCCCGACCACCGCCTACGAGTTTTACTTCCCTGATGTGTATGGGAGAGGAGATGGGACGGTGTTCGTGGTGAAGCCGTAAAATTGAATACTGATTGCGCGAATTGGCTTGAATCAGAAAGGCACGAAGTACGGTTTTCGTAACTTCGTGCCTTTCTGCCTTTGTGCTAATTCTCTTCGCTATCTACTATCACCAAGACCATCATCCGAATCCTCGTCAAACAAATTGTATTGCGCCTGGTCTTCTTTAACCAAATGATTCCCGAATTTTTCAGATAAACCAATAAATTGTTCCAAAGGAACTTTTCGAATAGCTTTTCGCAAAAACTTCTCCGTTTCGCTTTCACTCATGCGGAGTAACTCGTGTTTGAATCCAATGGATTTGTTCAAAACCTGAGCAACTTGCCTCGGCCAATATCCCGCGCTCATTTGAATTATTGTACCTTGCACTTCCTGTGCCATGCGTTCAATTCTGCTATTTGCCCCAATACGGTCAACAAGGATGATGGTCGCCATGAAGAATTTTGAACGGCCCAATGAAATCTCGCGCTCGAAGCGCGTCACTTTATCGAGCGAAATTTCGGGATTTCCCCTGCCGATAAAGCCAATGTCGAAGCGGACACCTTGGCCCAACTCATAAAGCAGGGTTGCATCGCTTTCCCTTTTTTCGTTTCGAGATGCAAGCCAAAAGACTTTCTCGTATTCCTGTGGCGGTGGCGTAATATGTTTGAATCCCAAAATGTGAAGCAGTGAGCCGAGGACTAACTTTTCAAAGAGTTTGCCGTAGGCGGATTTTTCTGAACCTCGAATCGCCAGGGTTTGTGCGCCAATTGTGTTTAGCAGGTATGTCATCCATAGCCAATTGATTTGCGCCCTTTGATTTCCGTTGATTGTAATTTCGCCTTGTAACATCCCTTTTTCAGTTCTTCGTGCGGCAATGACTTCATCGCATATTTGGATATACCTATCCCGATATTCTGCAATTGAATCGGGATCGTCCCTCAAAACATTTTGAAATGCTTTGTCGGTCAAGCCAAGAATCCATTGAGCAAGCCACCTTTCGGCTTTCGATAAATTCCCTTTTGAAAGAATGTCTGTGGCTATTTTGGGAAGTTGATTGACAAAATCCTTGGAGTTTGCCGAGCCTTTAATGAACAACTCCATGGTTGCCAAATTCAATGAGGCAATTCTGTGGCGCGTCAGGGATTCGGTCGAATCTCGCAAATTCCTGCCTGTGAGAATATCCAGTACGACACCGCGTACAATATCCAAGCCGATTTGCTCGACGAGTTGGCTGCCACTGGCGGACAACAATTCCAAATCCGCGGGCGAGATTAGGCCTGTTAAAGCATTTAGTCGTCTTTTGGTTTTGGGCATATTACCCATCAAAAGAGCAAATTTTCTGCGTCAATCGGGGCGCAGTTGATGGTGTGGACTTGTTTTGCTTCTTTTCCAAGCCAGGATTTGGTTTCTTCTCGAATGATGGACACATATTTAGGATTTTGTTCAATTAACACAAAACGCCTGCCAAGTTTGGTTGCCGCTTTTCCAACTGTTCCGATTCCTGCGAATGGGTCAAGCACAACATCGCCTTTGAAAGAATAGTATCGAATTACCTTTTCTGCCAATTCGACAGGAAAAATGGCGGGATGCCGCTGGTCGTGTGCTGGTGTAATTCTCCAAATGTTCGTTCTGTCATAGCCATCGCCAACTTTTGACGCTTCCACGGTTTCTTTTTCGGGATGAGCGCGGATATTCCAGTCAATCAATTTATCCGTGTGCTTTCGGTAAACCAGAATATATTCCGTTACAGGCACAGGTTTATATTGCAAGGGATTTCGATCAGCGGCAAATCTTCTGCCACGACCTGTTGCCCAACCCGCGCCTTCGGGTTTTTCCCAGATTATGTCGTCAATGAAATCGTATCCCTCTTCAGTGAATAGTCTGTGCATATCAAAGGGGACGGCGATACGACGTGATGCTTCGCTTCGGCTGGCGCGGCGCACAAGTACGGGAGAAACATTCATCACGAAGAAGCAACCTTCCGCTAAGACCCGGCGGGCGTTTTGAATAATTTTTCGGATTTTGAGCAGGTACTCTTCATACGTGACGTAATCGGTGTATTCAGGGCGGGCGTTGTAATAGGGCGGAGATGTGAAGATTAAATTTACGCTTCCAGCGGGAAGTTCCTGTAATAATTCTTCGCTGTCGCCTTGCGCGATTGTGTTTCGCAAGGAGGACAAAACATAAGTTCTGTTTTGCTTTTTGGCTTTTGTCTTTTTATGTCCATTGCGTCCAAGCAGGCGAGATTCGAGCACGTCAGAAGTAGTTGACTTATCTTCTATTATCAGAGAAGTATATGCGTCAATTACAACTTCCCCAATTCGCTCATTTGATGATTTTCCCAGCAGTGGCACGCGCCAAATATGGTAACGGTCATCTACTTCGGGCAAGCCAAATTCAATCGCGTTTTCTAATTTGGCGCGTTGAAGCCAAAAAGTTGCCACCTTCTTGGCGGACTTCACATCCAGAACATTGTATTTTCTTTTTGCGGCGACTGTAGTTCTTGTTAGCATAACGAATCCATTTTACCATTTGCCCAGAGAATTATTGGACAGAAATCGTTACGATCTCGCTTGTTACCATTTCTCCATTAACCGTCACCCCCGTAGCCCAGAAGCGATGTTCGCCCGCGGAGAGTTGCCACCAGGCTTGGTAGGGTGACGAGTTGAGTGTAGCGAGTGGCGCGCCGTCCACCCAAATCGTAATCTCGGTGACTCCCGCGCTTGCAATGGCTTCGATGAGTATTTTTTGCGCGGACGGGTCGAAGGCGGGGTCGAGGCGGTAGGTTGTGTTGGGACGCGGGGAGATGAGTGCGACCAGCGGATTGGATAGCGGATAAGCGGATGAGGACGGAATGTCCGCGAGCAGGGGCAGGTTTTGCGAGCGCGCCCAGGGTTGCGCGGTGATGGGCAGGTCGAGGACGATGATTGTCTTGCGGCGCTCGGCGGGAGTGGACGCGTCCGCGAGGGAACCTGTCAGCGCGTCAATGGTCACTTGCTGGAAGATGTTGTCGGGTTGGGCGGGTTCTGTCCCTGCGATGAACCATTCCGTGCGGGTGTGGTCGCAGAACTCGGTGGGGAGCAGGCCAGAGAGCGCGCAGACTTCCACCTGGATGAGTCCTTCGGGACGCGTAAATTCGCGTTTGGGTTGGCCTTCCAGCGCTTTACGAATCACTTCGTGCCAGATGGGCGCGGCGCCTGTGAGACCCGTCACCTCTTTCATGGCCTTGTAGTCGCTGTTGCCGACCCAGACGCCGACGACAAGGTCTGGCGTGTAGCCAATCGTCCAGTTGTCGTGGAAGTTGGTGGTGGTGCCCGTCTTGACCGCGGCGGGACGGTCAATTTTCAGGGTGGAGTTGTGGCCGAAGCCGAGGGCGCGGGCATCGTCGTCAGAGAGGATGCCGCTGAGGAGCCAGACCACGCGCGGGTCCAGAATTTGACGCGAGGGGGCGGGAGTCGGCTCGAGGAGCAAGGTCCCGTCCGCGTCACGGATGTCGAGGATGATGGGATGGTCGGTCGCGACGCCTTCGTCCGCGAGAACGGCGTAGGCGGAAGTCAACTCGAGCAGGGACATTTGTCCGCCGCCGAGGGCGAGCGAGAGATCGTACTCGTTGGGATCGCCAAGGGTGGTGATGCCCAGTTGCTCGGCGAAGTGGATCGTGTTCGCGATGCCGACGTGTTCGAGCGTTAGGACGGCGGGGATGTTGAGCGATGAGGCGAGCGCCTGCCGCACGGGGACGAGGCCATGTTCGAGGCCGTCATAATTTTTGGGCGTGTATGACTCGCCTTCGTGCGTGGGGAAAGTGGTGGTCACGTCGAGCATCGGCGTCGCGGCTGTCCAGGGATTTGGGCCGCGCGGGTCGAGCGCCTGGGCGTAGAGAAACGGCTTGAAGGCCGAGCCAGGCTGACGCGGCGAGATGACCATGTTGATCGAACCCGCGATGGACTCGTCGAAATAATCGGCGCTGCCGACGAGCGCGAGAAGTTCGCCCGTGCGCGGATCGATCACGACCGCCGCGGCATTGTTGACATTTTGTTCGGGCGCGCGTTCGCGAGATTCCCTCAACTGACGCGTAATGGCCTCCTCCGCGATCTGTTGGATATTCCAATCCAGCGTGGTGCGGATGACGAGACTCTGTGCCGCAAGATTGATCTTGCCGCTTTTTTCCAGTGCGTCGATTTGCGATTTGACCATCCACACGAAATGCGGCGCACGGATGGGGTAGGGCGTTTCGGTGTAGCGGAGGATCGTCTCTTCGGCGAGGGCGCGCTCCTCGGCGGCGATGAAGCCGTCCTTTTCCATCAGGCCCAGTACCACGAGTTGACGTTCACGCGCGGCTTCGGGATTTGTGAACGGGTTGTATTTACCTGGTGATTGCGGCAACCCCGCGAGCAGCGCACATTCAGGAAGAGTCAGCGCCAAAGCGGGTTTGCCGAAAAAAGTCTGGGACGCGGCTTCCACGCCGTAGGCCATCCCGCCATAGTAGGTTTGATTGAGGTAGAGCGCGAGGATCTCGTCTTTGGAGAGTTGACGCGTCATCTGCCAGGCAAGGACGATCTCGCGCACTTTGCGCCGCGGGGAGCGCGTCCCAAGTTCTTGTGTCAGGAGGAGATTCCGCGCCACTTGCTGGGTGATGGTACTTCCGCCTGCGAGAGTTTCTCCACCCTGTAGATTGATCCACAACGCGCGGACGACGCCTTCAATGTCCACGCCTGGGTTGGTGTAGAAATTCCTATCCTCGACGGCGATGGTCGCGTCCTTCATGCACTGCGGGATGGACTCGAATGCAAGCGCGGCATGACGTCCGCCCTCGGAGGGGAGAATCTCGTAGAGCAGAATCCCGCTTCGGTCGGTGATGCGAAGCGAGGGTTGGAGGAGACGCGAGGAGAGCGAGTCCACGCGGGGGAGGTCGTGGAAGAAGTAGAGCCATAACGCAAGAGCAAAAATGGAGAGGAAGAATAGGGCTATCAGGAATTTTTTCATTTTGGAGCTCGCCTCGATTGTAGCACGCAGAATTAACGGTTGGTATTTTCGCCTTGTTCCTCTTGACTCTATAACTTGCTGGGAGTAAACTGTCCCTACCGACCGTTCGGTAGGGAGCATCCATGACTCGTGATGATATTCTTGACGCCGCCGCGCAAGTGATCCGCAAGAAGGGATTCCATGCCGCTTCGATGGCAGATATTGCCGGGGCCGTCAATTTGCAGAAGGCCAGTCTCTATCACCACGTTGCGAGCAAGCAGGAGATATTGCTGGCCCTGCTCGACCGCGCAATTGACATGCTCACCGAGCGCATCGCGCCGCTCGCCACCCGCTCCGCGCCCGCGGACGAGAAACTGCGCGAGATGACCCGCACATATTTGCAATTGATGGCCGAGAATGCCGACCTGGCCTCGGTCTTATTGTTCGAGCATCGCTCGCTCGAACCCAAGCAACACGCCCGCCATATCCCGAACCGTGACAAGTTCGAGGCTCTATGGCGGGACGTCATTTCCGAGGGCGCCGCGGCGGATGTGTTCCACTGTCCCGATCCCGCGTTGACCGTCCGCGGGCTGCTCGGCCTCCTCAATTGGACCCTGACCTGGTACCGTCCGAACGGCGACCTCTCCATCGAGCAGATCGCCGACCAATATGTGGATCTGCTTTACCACGGTTTGTTGGCTTCGAAATGAAGAAAGACCCAGCCGCGAATTACGCGAATTTTCGCGAATAGAATAAAAAATTCGTGCAATTCGTGAAATTCGCGGCAAAAAGCCTTTGATTGCATGACTGTGATTTCCTCCTTCCAATCCTTCACCACCTCGCGCGGGGCGCGGGTGTTTGCGATTCCTGTGGAGGCTTTCCCGAATTTCTATGCCTACGCCTATCTCGTGCAGGCGGGAGACTTGCTCGCGCTGATCGACGCGGGCTCGGGAAGCGAGCGCAGTCACGAGACCTTGCAGGCTGGATTCGAACAGGCGGGCGTGGCGCTCGGTCACCCCGTCACATTTGCCGACCTCACGCACATCCTCATCACGCACGGACACATTGACCACTTCGGCGGAATCGTCAAATTGCGCGATGTGACGAACGCCCGCATTGGCATCCATGAACTGGATTACCAGACGGTGGCGCATCACGAGGAACGGCTGGCGGTCGTCCAGCCGCGGCTGGAAGCCTTCATGGAGCAATGGGGGGTCAGCGAGGAGGCGCGCACAGACCTGCTCCGCATGTATCGCTTCACCAAGTCGGTTTACCATTCCGTCCCTGTGGATTTCACCTACGAAGCCGCGGGTATGTGCGTCGGTCCGTTCGAGATGCTCCACGTGCCAGGCCATTGCCCTGGGCATGTCGTCATCAGGCTGGACGATGTCATCTTCTGCGGAGACCTCATCGTCGAGGGTGTGACGCCGCATCAATCGCCCGAGGAGTTGACTCCGTTCATGGGAGTTAATCACTACCTCGAGTCGCTGTCCCTGTTTGAACACTGGTCGGAGGGCGCGGCCCTCGTCCTGTCGGGACATGACGCGCCGATCCCCGATCTGCGGACGCGCATCGCCGAGATCCGCGCCAGCCTGTCCCGCCGCCTGCGTCAAACGTTGGATGGATTTGCCCAGCCGAACACGGTTGCCAATGTGTGCAAACTGCTTTACGGCGAGATTGGCGGTTACAACTCCCTGCTCGTCCTCGAAAAGACGGGCGCGTACGTTGAATATCTCTACCAGCGCGGACTGTTGGAGATTTCCAACCTGAACGAACTCGAAGACACTCCTGTCATTCGATATCGTTGTTCCCAATCCGTTCCTGAAACGGAACTACTACCAAAGGAGAGGGCTTATGTATTCGTTCGAACCTAGTGAAGAACAAAAAATGTTGATCGACGCAGTTGGCAAGTACGCGGTCAACGACCTGCGCCCCGCGGCGCGGGAAGCGGAGGAGAGCAGGCTCCTGCCTCCGAAACTGGTCGCCAAGGGCTGGGAACTTGGCGTCCTGCAAGCCTCCATCCCCGAGGCCTATGGCGGATTTGGGGACCGCTCCGCGGTGACGGGCGCGCTGGCGGAGGAGGAACTGGCCTTTGGCGACCTGGCGGGTGCGATCGCAGTCGGGACCCCGAGCCTGTTTGCGCTTCCAATTTTGCTTGGAGGCACCGAGGAGCAGAAGCAGGAATACCTGCCGAAGATCATCGAGGGCGACTGGACTCCCTACACGGCCGCGCTGATCGAGTTCGCGTTCGACTTCGACCCGCTCGCGCTCAAGACCACGGCAACGCTCGAGGGCGGGGAATACATCCTCAGCGGCGAGAAGGCCTACGTCCCGTTCGCGAAAGAGGCGCAAGCCATGATCGTCTACGCCGCGCTGGATGGTGTCACGCAGGGTTTCATTGTCCCGAAAGGCGCGGCAGGCCTCTCGGTCAGTGATGAAGCGGAGAAGATGCTCGGACTGAACGCGTTGCCGACGTACCGCGTCAAACTGGACGGGGTGAAAGTTCCCAAAGTGAATCGGATCGGCGGCGAATCAGGCCTGGACTTCGAGCGGGTCCTGGCTTCGATGCGCGTTGCCAACGCCGCGGCCGCGGTCGGGGTGGCGCGCGCCGCCTTCGAATATTCGCGGGATTACGCCAAGGAACGCGAAGCCTTCGGTGTGAAGATCGCCCAAAAACAGGCCATCGCGTTCATGCTGGCCGAGATGCGGACCGAGATTGAGGCTTCGCGCCTGCTGGCGTGGGAAGCCGCCTGGAAACTGGACACCGGCAAGGATGACGCGTTCATCGAGGCGTATCTCGCCTCCACCGGCGCGGCCGACATGGCGATGATGGTCACCGACCGCGCCGTGCAGATCCTCGGCGGGCATGGCTACATCCGCGAGCATCCCGTGGAAATGTGGATGCGCGAGGGCCGCGGCTTCGCGATGTGGACTGGGATGGCTATAGTGTAGGTACACAGGTAAACAGGTACACAGGTAAACACGTAAACACGTGACATGAGACTTGTGTACTTGTATACGTGTGTACTTGTGTACGTGTATACGAGGAGTAAACAATGACCATCGAATTTGAACCCCCCAAACCAATTGTCCAAACACAATTCGTGTTGAAGACCGTTGCTGAAGAAATGATGCGCTCGAAGTCGCGTTACTTCGACGAGCACGAGCACGAAATCCCCTGGGATTACATCGAGTTCATGCACACGGCCATGAAGGCCATGGGCGTCGGCTCGCTGGCGCCGAAGGAAAAACATGATGGCGAGGAGGGCAAGGAGAAGCGTCCGCCCATTGCCTACCAGATGCTCGCCACGCAGATGGAGATGCTCTCGTGGGGCGACGCGGGCATGTACCTGATCACCCCCGGCGGCGGATTGGGCGCGGCGGCGGTACAGGCGGCTGGCACGCCCGAACAGAAAGCCAAGTTCCTGGCGCGCTTCATGGAGGAAAAACCCACCATGGGCGCCATGTGCATGACCGAGGCAGGCGCAGGTTCGGACACCTCGTCCATCCGCACGCGCGCCGTGTTGGATGAAAAGACCAAAGAGTGGATTCTCAACGGCGAGAAGATTTTCGTCACCACGGGCGACAAGTCCCTGACGGAATACGAGAAACTTGGCAAGGGCTTTGTCGTTGTGTGGGCGACGATTGACCCGACGGCAGGACGCGCAGGGATGCGCTCCTTTGTGGTCGAGGCGGGGACGCCTGGTGTGAAGGTGACGAAACTGGAACACAAACTCGGCATTCGCGTCAGCGACACGGCCTCCATCTCGCTGGTGGACGCGCGCGTCCCGTTCGACCACATCCTCGGCAGTCCCACCGTCGAGAAGACTACCAAAGGCTTCAAGGGCGCGATGGCCACTTTCGACGCGACTCGTCCGCTCGTGGCCGCGGCCGGCCTGGGCGTTGCGCGTGCGGCGCTGGAGTTCCTGAAAGAGAAGCTCGCCGAGAACGGAGTCCAGATTCGCTATGGCCTGCCGCGCCAGAAATTGACTAACATCGAGCGCGAGGTCATTGACTGTGAGATCATGCTCAAGAGCGCCTGGCTGATGGTGTTGAAGGCGGTCTGGATGGCCGACAACAAGAAGCCGAACGCGCTCGAGTCTTCGATGAGCAAGGTCAAGGCTGGCGACGTTGGCACGAAGATCGCCCAGAAGGCTGTGGAGATTTTGGGTCCGCTCGGCTACAGCCGCGAGTTCCTGCTCGAGAAATGGTTCCGCGACGCCAAGATCACCGACATCTATGAAGGAACTGGTCAAATCAATAGACTGGTGGTTGCGCGGCAGATCCTTGGTTATAGTGGAGCCGAACTGAGGTAAACAGGTACACAAGTACACAGGTACACACCTGCTCACAAGACTTGTTTACGTGTGTACGTGTTTACCTGTGTACCCATTGGAGGAACCCATGAACTATCAAATCAACAAAGCAGTAGTCGTCGGGGCTGGCACAATGGGCGCGGCGATTGCGGCGCACCTTGCCAATGCAGGCGTGCGTGTGACCCTGCTCGATATCGTCCCGAAGGATGCGCCTGCGGATAACAAGGCGGCGCGGAACAAGATCGTCAACGAGGGTTGGGATCGCTGTCTCAAGGCGAAGCCCGCCAACTTGATGGACGCCAGCCTGAAGACGCTCGTCACGCTCGGCAACCTGGAAGATGATTTTGGCGCGGTGGCCGAAGCGGACTGGGTGATCGAGGTCGTCGTCGAGAACCTGAAGATCAAACAGGATTTGATGGCGCGCATTGACGAGGTCCGCAAGCCAACGTGCATCGTCAGCACCAACACCTCGGGCATTCCCGTCAAAGATATTGCGGCAGGCCGCTCGAAGGGCTTCAAACAGCACTTCCTCGGCACGCACTTCTTCAATCCGCCGCGCTACTTGAAACTGTTGGAGATCATCCCGACCGCGGATACGCTCAAGGATGTGACCGAGTTCATTTCGTGGTTCGGCGAAGCGCGCCTGGGCAAGGGCGTTGTGCTTTGCAAGGATACGCCCAACTTCATCGGCAACCGCGTGGCCTTTGGCACGGGCGCGTTCGGGATGGATTTCATCCTTGCCAACGGCTATACCGTGGACGAAGTGGACATGATCACGGGACCTCTGATCGGCAACCCGAAGACAGCCACCTTCCGCCTGATTGACCTCGTTGGCGTGGATGTGTGGGAGCATGTCGGCAAGAATCTCGCCCCGCTGGTGCAGCACGACAAACTCGCGGTGAAATATCTGGGAGCCGAAGCGCCGAATAAACTCATCCACACGATGGTGGAGCGCGGCTGGCTGGGCAACAAATCCAAGGTCGGTTTCTACAAGGAAGTCCGCACGGACGATGGCAAGAAGGAATTCTGGTCGCTCGACCTGCAAAAGATGGAACACGTCGCGCCGACGAAGCCGCGCTTCGACTCCGTCAAGGCCGCGAAAGACCTCGAGAATCTCGGCGACCGCCTCAAGGTCATGCTCGAAGCGGAGGATAAGGCCGCGCAACTTGTCAAAGCGTTGACCCTCCAAAGTTTCCAGTACGCCTCGTCCATCATCCCCGAAGTGGCCGACACCGCCAAACCGATTGACGACGCCATGCGTTGGGGCTTCATGCACGAAGCGGGTCCCTTCGAGACGTGGGACATGCTCGGCGTGCGCGACACGGTCAAGAAGATGAAGGCCGCGGGCTATCCTGCCGCCAGGTGGGTGGACGCGATGCTGAAGGCGGGTTACGAGACGTTCTATCAATACAAGAACGGCGAAAAGGTCGGCGTCTATGATGTGACGAAAGAAAAGTACGTCAAGATCAAGAGGCCTGTGGGGATGGTCTTCCTGAAGGACGTGCGCGGCACGAAGAAGATGATCGCCTCGAACGCGGGCGCATCCATGTACGACATTGGCGACGGCGTGGCGCTGGTGGAGTTCCATACCAAGATGAACGCCCTCGACGACGACATCTTCAACATCACCACCGAGGCACTCGACCGCGTGGAAAAAGATTTCGACGGACTCGTAATCGGCAACGAAGCCGATAACTTCAGCGCGGGCGCCAACCTGTTCATGGTGGTGGTCGCGGCACAGCAGGGCATGTGGGACACGCTCGACGGCGCGGTGAAGAAACTGCAAAACATGAATATGCGGATGCGCTACTTCCCGAAGCCCGTTGTGGCGGCTCCCGCGGGATTGGCGCTGGGCGGCGGCTGTGAAGTGACCATGCACGCCTCGCGCGTGGTCGCCGCGTCCGAGACCTATATCGGACTCGTTGAACTCGGCGCGGGCGTCATCCCTGCGGGCGCGGGGACGAAGGAAATTATGCGCCGCGTGATCAACCCCGCCATGAAGACGGACAGCGCGGAAGCCCTGCCGTTCCTGCAACGCGCCTTCCTGCAAATCGGACAGGCGAAAGTGGCGACCTCCGCCGAGGAAGCGCGCTCGATGGGCATCCTCACTCCCTGTGACCGAATCGTAATGAACCGCGAACACCTGCTCACCGAAGCCAAGCGTGAAGTGCTGGCGATGGCCGCGGCGGGATACCATCCGCCCGCGCCAGAGTTGATCTATGCCGCAGGCCGCGACATGTATAACGCGATGAGGATTGGCGCGTGGTCGTTCAAGGAGGGCAAGTACATCACCGAGTACGACGCGCACATTGCCTCCAAACTCGCCTACGTGATGGCGGGCGGCGAATTAAGCAAACCCGCGTGGGTCAGTGAGCAGTACATTCTGGATTTGGAGCGTGAAGCGTTCTTGTCTCTCTGTGGAGAAGAAAGAACCCAAGCCAGGATGTGGTCGCTGTTGCAGACGGGAAAGCCGTTGCGGAATTAATACAGGTTACAAGTTACATGTTACTTGATACGCGATGTTGATTGTTCGAGAGGAAACGATTGATGGCTGAGAAG
>DYKX01000193.1 GCA_020722375.1 Anaerolinea thermophila | reverse complement strand
CCTTGGTGTACTTCGTGTCCTTTGTGGATAAAGACCTTTTTGCAGTAGACTCACTCATAAATTCAGGCAGAATTTCCGGCTAATTTGCAGGGCAGGATGTATAATTTCGTCAACATGGATTTCCGCATCACCATCCCCACCCTGCTCCTGGCCTCCGCCGCCGTCATCGTTGCGGCGGTCTCCGGCGTGGCCTGGAAACGCCGCCGGTCCCCAGCCTCGAAGGCGCTGTTCTGGATGCTGGCCGCCATCGCAGGCTGGGCGCTGGCTGCCGGGGTGGAAACCTTCGTTGTGGACCTGAATGACAAAATCCTGTGGTCGAAGATCGAATACCTCTCTGGGAGCGTCGCCATCCCCCTGCTGCTCATTTTCAGTACCCTCTACACCAACCGCCAGGAATGGCTTTCCAAAAAAGTCCTGTTCCTGATCTCAGCCATCCCTGCCACGACCGTCGTCCTGGCCTTTACCAACGAGTACCACCACCTGATCTGGACCGGTTACACCCCCATCCCCGGCCCTCACAACCTGTACGAGTACTATCACGGGCCGATATTTTGGGTAGACATTGCCTACGTTTATCTCAGCCTGCTTGTCGTCCTGGGTATTTTCATCCGCGATTACACCCAGGCCCACAACCTCTATCGCAGGCAATTCGGGTATCTCATCCTGGCCCTCCTTTTCCCGTTCGTTGCTGGCATCCTATACCTGCTCGACCTCAACCCGATCCCCGGCCTGGACATGGCCCCCCTGTCCTTTGCGCTCACGGCCGTCATCCTGGGGCAGGGGTTCCTCAAAGACAAGTTCAGCGGGCTGATCCCGGTAGCGCGCACCACCCTGCTCGAAACCCTGAATGACGGGATTTTAGTGCTGGATTTGCAGGACCGCCTGCTGGACTCGAACCCGGCCGCCTCGCGTCTCTTCGGCTGGAAGGAGTTCCCCGCCGGTCAAAATATCGCAGCGCTGCTGGACCCGTGGCCTGATCTCGCTCATTGGATCCACCAGCCCACCGACGGCGCGTTCGAGATCGCCCTGTCCGAGAAGCCGCCCCTATTCGTGGACGTCCGCCAGTCGCCGATCACCAACCGGCGGGGCCGCCTGCTGGGACGGGTCGTCACCGTCCACGACATCACCCAGCGCAAGCTAATCGAAGCCGACCTGCTCGAAAAATCCAGCGAAATGGAGCGCCTGTCCATCACCGACGAGTTGACCGGCCTGTACAACCGCCGCTATGCCCAGCAAACCATGGAAAAAGAGATCAACGCCTGCTTCCATCACGAAGACCCGCTCACCGTCGCCATGTTCGACCTGGATAATTTCAAGAGCATCAACGACAACTTCGGCCACCACCAGGGCGACCTGACCCTGCAAAAGGTGGGCGGGCTGCTCTTCGAGAATTTACGTGAAAGCGACACCGCAGCCCGCATGGGCGGCGACGAGTTCATCATTATCCTGCCGCACACCAACATCGAACAGGCACATTACATCATGGAACGGCTCAGCCGGAAACTGATGGAAGTCCATCCCACCCCCATCCACATCAGCGTGGGAATCACCTCATATATAGCCGGTGAACCCGTCGAAAACATGCTCAAACGGGCCGACAACTCGCTCTACAAAGCCAAGGAACTGGGGAAAAACCGGATCGTCATCTCCGCGGCCGACGGGACCAGGGCCGAGAACCGGTAATTTTCAATCCAGCACGGTTTTTGTTCAACTCACCGCCTTCTTCACGAGGGCGGCGATCTTCGACTCTTCGGCGGCGGTCAATTTCTTCAGCGCGAAGGAGGTCGGCCACATGGCGCCTTCGTCGAGGTTCGCCGTGTCGTTGAAGCCGAACGTTGCGTACCGCGCTTTGAACTTGTCCGCGCTTTGAAAGAAACAGATAACCTTGCCGTCTTGGTTGGCATAGGCCGGCATCCCGTACCAGGTTTTTGGCGAGAGAGACGGCGCGTTGGCTTTGACAATGGCATGGATCCGCTCGGCCAAGACGCGATCCGGTTCCGGCATCTCGGCGATCTTTGCGAGCACGGCACCTTCCCAGTCCGCCTTTTCCGCTTCCATCTTCCGCTCTCGGAGGGCCTCCTTCATCGCCGCGCGTTCCTCGGCCGTAAGCCCCGTGGACTTCTTGCCGGTCGCGGCGGCGCTCTTGGCGGATTTTTGTGTGTTTTTCTTTGTACTCATAGAAATCTCCTTCTTTACAACATCCAAATTATGTTATATAATAAAGATACTTGAAATTCAAGATATTGTCAAGGGTATCACTATGACACAATCCACAAAGACAGACTTGAAGAAACGGGCCCTGATGGCGGTGGCGGAATATGGCGTCAATTTGACGCGGTTCCGAAACGCGATGAGTGAACGGATGGGCTTCAATGTAACCGATATGGAATGTCTCAGGCTTCTATTCCTCAAAGGCATTGCCACACCTTCTGAGCTTGCCAGGTATACGGGTCTCACTTCTGGCGCGGCGACCGCCATGCTCGACCGGCTCGAAAAGGCAGGGATGATCGAGCGGCGGCCTAATCCCGATGACCGCCGCGGGACTCTCGTTGCTCCCCTGAAATCGGGCGCCGAAAAAGTCGCCTCATGGTTTGAATCGGCGAGAAAGGCACAAGACGAGTTGGTTTCAAGTTACTCGGAAAATGAACTGGAAATCATCGCTGATGTCTTTGAACGATTTACAAAATTATGGGAGCAGGAACGCGAGAAGGTACGAATAGATCAATAAGGGTGGATCGCGCCGCATCTGGCCGCCGCCCTGCGAGACGCGACAGGCGCTGGCTGCGGATTTCGCCTCCGCAACCGGGGTGATGTCTATCCGGGCGTGGGGAGGGGGGAGCACACCTCGGCAATGGACGAACCCGGGCGTACAGTTCCAGCAGAAAGGTTCGCATCTCTTCGGCCCACAACGAGTGTTCTCCCATGAGGGTCTGCAATTCGCGCCCCACATGCGCATCACGTAGCGCGGAATTCATTCCGCAACCAAACGATGAGCATCGTGCAAAATCTTCGTGGTTGGCGTAGTTTTTATAGAGCAATACTATAAGCCGTGTTGGGCCTGAGTGAAGAAGTAGGCGGCCAAACAATCATGGATGGCATGACCGGTAAAGTCTTTCAGCGCCGAGGCTTCACTCCGCAAAGCTTTTCGCCGCATTTTCATGCACGAACAGGTGCGTGTACAGGTTCAGCCAAGGATAGTTTAACAAAACTTTGGTAAGATTG
>DYKX01000039.1 GCA_020722375.1 Anaerolinea thermophila | reverse complement strand
TGACGAGAACATGATGTTCACGGGCAACCTGTTCACCCTGCTCAACCCCTACGGCCTGCTCGGCGGACTCACTACGGTCGCGGTTTTCCTGCTCCACGGCGCGAACTTCCTCGGTCTCAAACTCGATGGTGAACTGCGCGAACGCGTCAACGGCTTTGCCAAAAAACTATGGATCGGCGCGGTCATCCTTTACCTGGCGTTGATGGTATTCACCTACACCAGCGGCTTCTGGGCGCGCGGCATCGTCGACCCTGGCGTCATCCCGATTACGGCGATTGTGGTCCTGCTCGCGGCGGGATACTTCATCAACCAGAAACGCGAAGGCTGGGCCTTCGTCATGGTGGCGCTCAACATCGTTTTGACTCAGGTCACCTTCTTCAGCATGACCTTCCCCAACGTGATGACCTCATCCACCAATCCCGCCTACAGCCTCACCATCTACAACGCCTCCTCCTCGCAGTACACACTGACGGTCATGTCCATCATCGCCCTGATCTTCGTCCCGATCGTGTTGGCCTACCAGGGCTGGACCTACTACATGTTCCGCAAGCGCATCAGCACAGACAAAAAGACTCTCGTTTACTAAATCGGTTATACGTTTGAAAATTGGAAGGTTGGCGGGGTATACTCGTTCAACCTTCCATCTTTTTAACCTGACACATGAAACTTGGAACTTGAAACCTGACACTTCGACATGCACCGTAGACTCCTCTCCCTCACCCGCGACGCGCGCCTCCCCCTCCTCTCCACGATCCTCTCTGGATTTTCGGCTGGCCTGCTGACCATCGGACAGGCCTGGCTCATCAGCAGTGTCATCAACGCCGTCTTCCTGCAGGGACAGTCCCTCGCACAAGTGATGACGCCCCTCATATGGATCCTCGTCATCATCGGCGGACGCGCGTTCCTCTCATGGCTCAACGAAGTCTCGGCCAACGCGGTGGCCGTCCGCATCAAGACCGACCTGCGCCAGCATCTCTTCGCCCACATCCTGAAACTCGGACCCGCCTATTCGCGTGGACAACGCACGGGTGAGTTGACCACCGCGGCCGTCGAGGGAATCGAAGCGCTGGACGCGTATTTCAGTCAGTACCTGCCGCAGTTGGTCATCACAACGCTGGTGCCGATCTCCATCCTCGTTTTCGTCTTCCCCATTGACCTGCTCACGGGCTTCGTCTTCCTCATCACCGCCCCGCTGATTCCCTTCTTCATGGTCATGATCGGCAAAGGCGCGGAGATCATCACCAAGCGTCAGTACGACACGCTCCGCCTGCTCAGCGCGCACTTCCTCGACAGTTTGCAGGGACTGACCACGCTCAAGCTCTTCGGCCAATCCAAAGCGCAGGTAAAGACCATCGCCCAGGTCAGTGACCGCTTCCGCGATACCACGCTTGGCGTTTTACGCATTACGTTTTTGTCTGCGCTCGCGCTCGAACTTCTCGCAACCCTCAGCACCGCCATCATCGCCGTGGAAATTGGCTTCCGCCTGCTGTACGACAAGATGGAATTCCAGCCCGCGCTCTTTTTGCTCGTCCTTGCTCCCGAATTTTACATGCCCTTGCGCGCCCTCGGCGCGAGATTCCACGCAGGGATGAATGGCACGACTGCGGCGAAGCGGATTTATGAGATTTTGGATACAGAGAGTAGAGAACAGAGAAAAGAGAACAGTCAAACATCTTCCAACGACTCACTATTCTCTACTCTCTATTTATCTAATATCTCTTACACTTATCCAGGCGAATCCACTCCCGCCCTTCAAAACGTCAACCTGACGATACGCAAGGGACAACACATCGCCCTCGTCGGCAAGACAGGCGCAGGAAAATCCACGCTGGTGAATCTGCTGTTGGGATTTATTCAACCATCGTCGGGAGAAATTCGTACACAGGTAGACACGGAGGCAGGTACACAAGTAGACAAGTACACAGGTACACAATCGCCAACCAACCTTCATCTTTCATCTTTCATCTTTCATCCTTCATCCATCGCCTGGGTCCCTCAACGCCCGCACCTCTTCCACGACACCATCGCGGCCAATATCCGCCTCGGCAAAGCGGACGCGTCCGACGCCGAAGTGACCGCCGCCGCGCAAGCCGCGCGCCTGCATGATTTCATTGAATCGCTTCCCGAAAAATACGAGACCGTCATCGGCGAAGGCGGCGCGCGTCTCTCCAGTGGGCAGGCACAGCGCCTCGCCCTCGCCCGCGCCTTCCTCAAGGACGCGCCGTTCCTGATCCTCGACGAACCCACCTCCAGCCTCGACCCCGAAACCGAAGCCCTGCTCGAAGAGTCCACGCGGCAACTGATGCAGGGCCGCACCACACTCACCATCGCACACCGCCTCAACACCATCTTCCAGGCCGACCAGATCATTGTCCTTGACGAAGGCCAAATCATCGAACAAGGCACGCATCGCGAACTGCTTGCAAATAATGGCATGTATGCCAGCATGGTGAAGACGTATGAGACGCAGGTGGAGCGTATACAGGTAAACACGTACACACGTACACTTGTAGACACATCTTCCCCCGCCCCTAACTCGCAACTCCCTTCTCGTCCCCCCTCAGCCGTCCGTCATCCGTCCATCCTGCTCCGCCTGCTCTCCTTCCTCAACGGCAACTGGCGCCTCGTCGCGCTCTCCGTTCTCATCGGCGCGGGGACCATCGGCGCGAGTGTGGCGCTCATGGGCACCTCGGCCTGGCTCATCTCCACCGCCGCCATCGCCACCTCCGTCGCGGACCTGGGCGTCGCGGTGGTCGGCACGCGCTTCTTCGGCATCGCCCGCGGCCTGCTCCGCTACACCGAACGCCTCGTCTCGCACGATGTCACCTTCCGCCTCCTCTCCCGTTTGCGCGTCTGGTTCTACGAAAAACTCGAGCCGCTCGCGCCAGCCCGCCTGATGGAATTCCGCGCGGGCGACCTGCTGGCGCGCATCGTCGGCGATGTGGAGACGCTGGAAAACTTCTACGTGCGCGTCGTCTCCCCGCCGTTGACCGCCATCCTCGTCGGCCTCTTCACCTCGATTTTCCTCGCCTCATTCGACCCCGCGCTGGCTCCTGTCTTCCTGACCTTTTTCCTCGCCCTCGGCCTGATTCTGCCCATCCTCGCGCAAGTCACCAGCCGCCGCCCCGCCGCGCGGACCGTCAGCCTGCGCGCCGAACTCCACACCCGCCTCGTGGACGGCATTCAGGGCATGGCCGATCTCCTCGCCTACGGCCGCGGCGCCGACCGCCTGAAACAGATCGCCGCCACAGGGAACGATTACGGCGACGCCCAACGTCACATGGCGCGCATCACGGGCATCCACTCAGGCCTGTCCACCCTGCTGACCAACCTCGGCATGTGGACAGTGCTCTACCTGTGCATCCCGCTGGTCAACTCAGGCGACCTGGCTGGCCCCATGCTTGCCTCGCTCGCCCTGCTGACCTTTGCATCCTTCGAGGCCGTCACCTCCCTGCCCCTCGCCGCGCAGATGTGGAACTCCGCCCGCGAAGCCGCGCGGCGATTGTTTGAAGTGGTGGACGCGCGGCCAGTAATCAGTGATCAGTTTTCAGTTATCAGTAAGCAATCTCCAATTACTAATCACCAATTACAAATTACCGACATCACCTTCACCTACCCCAACACCGCCTCCCCCGCGCTCGAACGAGTGACGTTCAACGTTCAACAAGGAAAGTCCCTCGCCATCGTCGGGCCGAGCGGCGCGGGGAAGAGTACGCTCGCCAATCTTTTGTTGCGCTTCTGGGAGTACGAGTCGGGCGAGATCCGCCTGGGCGGGGAATCGCTCAAGGCGCTGAATCCAGACGAGGTTCGCGCGAGAATCGGATTCGTCTCGCAGAACGCATACTTCTTCAACGCCTCCGTCCGCGAGAATCTGAAGTTCGCCCGCCGCAAAGTCTCGCAGGAGGAGATCGAGGCCGCCGCACGGGACGCGCAAATCCATGATTTTATTTTGGGAATGCCGAAGGGCTACGACACCCTGATCGGCGAGCAGGGACTGCGCCTCTCGGGCGGTGAACGTCAGCGGCTGGCGATTGCGCGTGTGCTCATCAAAGACGCGCCGATTTTGATTTTGGATGAACCCACGGCCAACCTCGACCCGCTGACCGAACAGCAGGTGCTCGAAACGCTCTATGCCTTGATGAAGCGCAAAACTTCGCTATTGATCACACATCGACTCGTCGGCCTGGAAAATGTGGACGAGATCCTCGTGATGGATCACGGGCGAATCGTGGAACGCGGCACGCACGCCGAGTTGCTGGCGCGCGAAGGTTTGTATCGCCGTCTGTGGGATCTGCAACATCGAATTTTGGACGCAGGATGAAATTCGATTTTTAGAATCGTGCTTGCAACTCATGCAGGTGCGTGCTATAATCACGGCAACTTCCCCGACCACTTCAAAACTGAGACCTGTTCATATCACGGTGATTCGGCGTGCCTGTCACAGGTCATCCCTTCGACACTTGAACGAAACTCCCTCATCTCACAATTAACCATTACATCGGCCTTGCCCCAGGGGGCAGAGGCCTATTTCACTTTGCCAACTCGCAAACACACTCTGGAAGGAATCATGGACATAATTGCACTGGAAAACGAGCCTCTTTCAAAACTACGGGGCACGGCCAAAAGCCTGAATATTGCCAATGCCAACCGACTAAAAAAAGAAGCGCTGATCGTACGAATCCGCCAGGCCGAGGCCGAGAAGGAAGGCGTCGAGGTGCGCGGCGGAATTCTCGAGATCATGAACGAGGGCATTGGTTTCCTGCGCTCGGAGAATTACCGCATCAGCGAGTCAGACGTGTACGTCTCGCAGGCGCAACTTCGCCGCTATGACCTGCGCGCGGGCGACCTCATCATCGGGCATGTACGCCCCCCGCGCGAATCGGAACGTCACTACGGCCTGCTAAAAGTGGAGACCGTCAACGGCGTGGACCCCGAAGATGCCCGCCGCCGTCCGAATTTCGAGAGCCTGACGCCGATCTTCCCAGAAGTACGCTTCGATCTGGAACTGGAACACGATAACCTCGCCCCCAGGCTGATCAATTTAATAGCGCCCATAGGTAGAGGCCAGCGTGGTCTGATCGTTTCGCCACCCAAAGCGGGGAAAACCACCATCCTCAAGCAAATCGCCAATTCCATTTCAACCAAATATCCCGATGTTCACCTGATGGTCGCCCTGATCGGCGAGCGTCCCGAAGAAGTGACCGATATGGATCGTTCGGTGGATGCGGAGGTCATCGCGTCCACATTCGACGAACCCGTCACCTCACACGTCCGCACCGCGGAGATCGCCTTAGACCGCGCTAAGAGATTGGTGGAACTGGGCCGTCACGTGGTAATTTTAATGGACTCGATCACCCGCCTCGCCCGCGCCTACAACCTCGTGGTCAACCCGTCGGGACGCACGCTTTCGGGCGGTATGGACCCCTCGGCGTTGTACCCGCCGAAAAAATTCTTCGGCGCCGCGCGCAACATCGAACAGGGCGGCTCGCTGACGATCATCGCCACCTGCCTCGTGGACACAGGCTCCCGTCTCGATGACGTGGTCTATGAAGAGTTCAAAGGCACGGGCAACATGGAATTGTTGCTCTCGCGCAAATTGCAGGAACGCCGCATCTTCCCCGCCGTGGACATCGAACGCTCGTCCACGCGTCGCGAGGACCTGTTGCTGGGTCCCGATATTTTGCAACGCGTCTGGCTGATGCGCCGCATGTACATTCAGATGACGTCCAACCCACCGCAAGGCGCGGGCATGGATCCTGCCGTGGCCACCGAAGCCATCATCACGCGCATGAGCAAGGCAAGGAACAACCAGGAATTCCTGGAAACACTTACAGACAGTATGTAGAGAATGGAAAAGTTCGTATCGTTTTGGAAAAACAACCGTTTTGGAGTTGTCTCGTGGCTGGTGACGGTCGCGCTGACGGCCTCGTTGCTGGGCGGCGCGGTCTGGTGGAAATCCGCCCAGGCGCTGGAGCCGGCTCTCGTCCCGCAGCCCACCGCGGGTCCGGAGGAGGCGCCTAATGTCGAATTGCCGCTTCCCGCCGCAGTGGACGAATCCGCGGGCATCGGTCGGCAGATCCAACTCATCACGAATGTCCCCGCAGAATTGCCGCGCTATGAACCAGTCACCTACATAGTCCAGCGCGGGGACGCCATGAGCAAGATCGCCGAGAAATTCAAGATCGAAACGGTCTCCATCCTTTACAACAACAAGGACGCCTTGAACGATGACCCGCACGGACTGAAGCCCGGTATGACCCTGCTCATTCCGCCGGTGGACGGCATCTACTACACCTGGAAGGAAGGCGACGCCATCGACGCAGTGGCATCGGAATTCAACGCCACGGTGGATGATATTGTCAATTTTCCCGGCAACGATGTGGACCTGACCAACCCCGATTTCAAACCCGGTACGTTGGTGATGATCCCCGGCGGCTCGCGCGAATTGCTGGACTGGACACAATTCATTCCCACCATTACACGCGGCAGCAACACAGGCACGTCAGAAATCGGCGGTTCTGGCTGTGGTGGTGGTTTGGTGGGCGATGGCGTGTTCGGCTGGCCTACCAACGGCCCGCACACGATCTCGGGCAACAACTACGGCCCCGGACACCTCGGCATTGACATCACCGCCAACGAGGGGGACGGCGTTTTCGCCTCCGACGCGGGTGTGGTGACCGAGGCGGGCTGGAACAACTACGGCTATGGCAATGTGGTCATGATCGATCATGGCAACGGCTACGTGACCGTATATGCCCACTTGAGCCAGATCAATGTGTCGGTCTGCGAAAGCGTTGGTCAGGGCACGCTCATCGGCCTGGCAGGCAACACAGGCAACTCGTTTGGCGCCCACTTGCACTTCGAGATCCGCCTCGGCGGCGCGAACGTGAATCCGCTCGACTTTGTGCAGTAATCTTTCAAGAACCCGTTTTCTGCGTGAAAGCGGGTCTTTTATCTCCCCATGCTCAAGAAACTTCCATCCGTGCTCGCCTCTTTGCCGCTTGCCGATCTGCGGCTCTTCGATTCCATCGGCTCGACGAACGACGAGGCATTGGCCTGGGCCGCAGAGGGCGCGCGGGACTTTTCCCTCGTCGTCGCGGATGAGCAGACGACAGGCCGCGGCCGCGCGGGACGAAAGTGGGTCACGCCGCAGGGAACGGCTCTTGCCTTCAGCCTGATTCTGCGCCCCGCGCCAGCGGAGGCGGATTCTTCCACGCTGTTCACCGGGTTGACCGCACTGGTCCTCGTGGATGCGCTAAAGAAACGCGGCCTTAAGCCGCAGATTAAATGGCCGAACGATATTTTACTGAACCGAAAAAAGGTGGCGGGGATTTTGGTTGAGTCCGTTTGGACGGGTGACGCGCTCGATACCGTGGTGCTGGGAATGGGCGTCAACGTGCTGGCGGGGTCCAATCCGCCTGACGATGCGCTGCTGTTCCCCGCGACCAATCTGGAGACCGAACTTGGGCGTTCGCTGAAACGCGCGGAACTCTTGCGCGATATTTTATCCGCGTTGGTTGGCTGGCGGCCAAAAATGTCCACGGGAGAAGTGGTAAAGGCATGGGAGGAGAATCTGTCGTTTCGCGGCGAGCAGGTCCAGGTCACGCGGGGAGACGAGGAGCCGCTGACAGGACGCGTCATGGGGTTGGAAGCGGACGGCAGTCTGCGCCTGCTGATCAATGACAAAATCGTGACAGTACAATTTGGGGAGATTCACCTGCGCCCTGCCGTGTGATAAAATACGCCCATGTTTGACGGCCTTCGCAAAGACGCATCGGATACCAGCGGGTTTGACGAACAACCTGTGGAATTCTTCCCAGATGAGAAAAAGCCCGCTCCCAAGCCTGTACGCCGCAGGAAAGCAACTTCCTCCCCGGGAAAATTCCTCGGCATGACAGCGCCGCAGCGCTTTCTCATTGCGGTGATGCTGATGATCGCGGTCTGCTCGATGGGGGCGATGTGTTTGCTGATCACGGGCAAGTTCGCATTTTAGAACTCGGTTGGAAATTCCAGCCGAGTTTTTTGTTTCCCGAAAATCGTGATAAAATGTGTCTACAATTGTAGATATAATTTGGAGGCCAAAATGATTAGCGTTGGTATTCGCGAGTTGAAGCAACAAACAAGTGAGTTAATTCGCCTCGTTCGGGAAAAGGGGAGCGAAATCCAGATTACCTATCACGGTGAGGTGGTGGCCTTGCTGGTTCCCATAAAGAATTCCAGAGTAAAAGATGAATCAAAAGCATGGACTTCACTCGACAACCTGGCTGCCGAGATTGGAGCGCGCTGGCCGAAGGGAGTCTCCGCGGCCGAGGCAGTTGCTGAGGGGCGGCAGTAATGTTTGTGGTTGTTGATGCCAGTGTGTGGGTTTCGCGGCTGGTTTCAGATGATGTTTTTCATGGGACGGTTAAACAATGGATGGCGGAGCAACGCGAACAAAATATTGAGTTCGTATCGCCTTTTCTATTATTGGCGGAAATTGGAGGCGCGATCAGCCGAAGGACAAGCATCCCTGCATTGGGTTTGGAAGCCATCCAGCAAGTGGAAAAACTGCCTGGTGTGCGGCTTGTGGAAATGGATAATGCCCTTTTGCAGGATGCGGCGAGGCTGGCCGCGGAACTTGGTCTGCGCGGCGCGGACGCGACTTACGTGGCGGTTGCCGCGCGACTCAAGTTACCTTTGATTACATTGGATACCGATCAAAAGGCAAAGGCAAAAGTAAAAGTCGCCTGTTGGGAAATCACCAAGTAAAAAATCGGTCGGGAGAAGTCCCGACCGATTTTTTCTACAACAACTCTGGCTGTGGCTTTTCCGCTTCCCCGTTTTCGATAATCTGTGCACCGGCTTTTTTCAGGTCTTCGGTGGCGATGCGCGCCACCGAAGCAACGCTGTCACCTTCCTGCGGTTTGATGAGATGGACACCGCGCGTGGCGCGCCCAGCCTGCTTCACATCCTTGACCTTGATGCGGATGGCAACACCGTTGGCGGTGATGATGGTCAGGTCGTCGTTTTTCTGGACGACGCGCGCCGCGGCAATTTTGCCAGTGACAGGGATGGCCTTCGGGTCAATGGTGTAATTCCCGCCAGTGGCGCGTCCCTTGGCGGTATATTCTTTCAGCGGGGTCTGCTTGCCAAAGCCGTTCTCCGTCACGATCAGGAGCGAACCGTCAGGCTGGACCACATCCATACTGGTGACGAGGTCACCCTTTTTCAGTTTGATGCCCTGCACGCCTGCGGCTTGACGTCCCATGGCGCGAACCTTGTCTTCGCTGAAGCGAAGCGCTTGTCCATTTTCGGTGACAAAGATGACCTCGTCCTTGCCGCTGGTGAGGCGCGCCCAGCCGAGGGTGTCACCCTCCTCCAGGTTGATGGCGATCAACCCCGAAGGTCGGACAGAGGCGAACTCCTCCAAATCCACGCGTTTCACTTTTCCGCGCGCGGTCGCCATGATGCAGTATCCGTGCGATTCGAAGTTGGAGACCGCAATAGCCGCCGTGACGCGTTCGTTGGCATCCAGCGAAAGGATATTCACAAGTGGGATGCCCTTGGCGGCTCGGTCCGCATCGGGGATCTGATAAACCTTCTCGGAGTAGACCTTGCCCTTGTCGGAGAAGAACAGCATCGTGTCGAGACTGCGGGCGGGGATGAGCATGACGACCTCATCCTCCTCCTTCATCGTGTGACCCGTCACGCCGCGCCCGCCACGCGATTGTGATCGGAACGCTGTGGCCGCCACGCGCTTGATATAGCCGCGTTCAGTGAGGCTGATGAGCACGGCCTCGTCCTGAACAAGGTCCTCTTCGTGGAATTCCTCTTTCGCATCCGCGGCAATTCGTGTGCGGCGGTCATCGCCAAATTTTTCGGCGAGTTCGTTCATGTCGTTTTTGATGAGCGCGAGAATTTTCTTCGGGTGTGCGAGCAAATCTTCGAGATAATCGATCTGCGCCTGCACCTGCTTGTGTTCCTCTTCGATCTTCCAGCGTTCGAGAGCGGCCAGTCGGCGCAACTGCATATCGAGAATGGCCTGCGCCTGTAACTCGCTGAGTTTGAAGCGCTTCATCAAATTCTGCTTGGCCACATCCGCGTCTTCGGCCTCGCGGATGGTTTTGATGACCGCGTCGATGTTTTGCAGCGCGATCAGCAGGCCGTCCAAAATGTGCTGACGGGCGCGCGCCTTCGCCAGTTCGAAATTCGAGCGGCGCACGATCACCGTCTGGCGATGCTCGATAAAAATCTGCAACATGCGCTTGAGCGGCAGGGTACGCGGCACCCCGTCCACCAATGCCAGCATGATCACGCCAAAGGTGGATTGAAGCGCGGTGTACTTATAAAGTTGGTTCAGCACCTTTTTGGGTTGTGCGCCGCGCTTCAGTTCGATCACGATGCTCATGCCGCGCTGGTCGCTTTCATCGCGCATATCGGAGATCTGGTCGATTTTTTCGGAGCGCGCCAGTTCGGCGATCCGCTCGATCAATGTGGTCTTGTTGACCTGGTACGGGATCTCGGTGATGACGATCTGGTGACGACCGCCCTTCATCTCCTCGATGTGGGCGACGCCCCGCATCACCACCCGACCTCGGCCGGTCGCGTACGCCGAAAGGATGCCCTCGCTGCCGACGATCATGCCGCCTGTCGGAAAGTCGGGACCAGGAACGAATTTCATCAGGTTTTCGACGGAAATTTCATCTATTGTGTCGAAGTTGTCGATCAGGTAATTGATGGCGCCCGTCAGTTCGCGCAGGTTGTGCGGCGGGATGTTGGTCGCCATGCCGACGGCAATGCCCGCCGACCCGTTCAGCAAAAGATTCGGGAGACGCGCAGGCAAAACGGACGGTTCCTTGAGCGAGTCATCGAAGTTGGGGGCAAAGTCCACCGTATCCTTGTCGAGGTCGGCCAGCATCTCCTCGGCCATCTTGTTGAGACGCGCCTCCGTGTAACGCATGGCCGCGGGGGCGTCGCCGTCAATCGAACCGAAGTTCCCCTGTCCATCCACGAGGGGGTAGCGCATCGAAAAGTCCTGCGCCATGCGCGCCATCGTCTCGTAGACGGCGGAATCGCCATGCGGATGGTACTTTCCCAGCACCTCGCCGACGATGCGCGCCGACTTCTTGTACGAGCCGTTCGAGCGGATGCCCAGTTCGTCCATGGCGTACAAAATGCGTCGGTGGACGGGTTTCAGGCCGTCACGGGCATCGGGCAGGGCGCGCGCCACGATCACGCTCATGGCGTAATCGAGGTAAGCCTCGCGCATCTGGGAGTCAATATCTATATGCTGAATGGTTCCAATGTCCATAGAATTTCCTGCGATATGGCATTAAAAAGACACGAGCCGCCGAAAAATTGACTTCGTGTCTTTAGATGAAGTACACGCTGTAATTAGGCTGATTATACCACCCGAAACCCCTTCCTTAAAAAGGAAAAGGCCCGCTTTCGCGGGTCTCCTCTGGTGCCGAAGGAGGGACTTGAACCCTCACGGCCTTGCGGCCACTAAGCCCTGAACCTAGCGCGTCTGCCAATTCCGCCACTTCGGCTTGAAGTGCGTGCCTATTTTATCCGAATCAGACTTTTTGTCAATGCACTTGAAAAAATTCCAGCACATTTTTTTTGATTCAGAACTCACGACAGGCACACATCACTGGAACAAAAAACCTTCCATCCTCGTTACACAAATCCCTTTCATATCTGTATGGCAAACTCATTACAGACCAGAAAGGAAATGATTCTTTTTTCGCGAATGAACGTTAAACTATAAGAAAAGGAGACACCATGTTGTTAATCATTTTTGCAGTCTTGATCTGCGTTGCCCTGCTTGCCTTCATCGGCGGTGACTGGTACCTGTCCCAGTTCAATGCCGACGAACTGAGCGATATGGGTGTCCAGAAACGATGACACCCAATCATCCCCTCCCCTAGCCCGATGCGGACTTCTAACGCGTCGGGCATTTTTGTTTAACTAAAAAGTCTCCATGCGCGTGGCAGGAGACTTTTCACCCGAGAAAAAATCGGTCAGCTCAGGCGGGCAAGCAGATCGTTCGCTTCGATCAGCAGGTATTCCACCCCGTCCATCTTGAACTCGGTGCCCGTGTACTTGGCAAACAGCACCTTGTCCTTCGGTTTGACCTTGATGGACTCATCGTCGCCGATGGCAATCACCTGTCCTGTTTGCGGTTTTTCCTTGGCAGTTTCGGGCAGGTACAGGCCAGAACTGGTCTTCGACTCCTGCTCCAGCGGGCGGATGAGAACGCGCGTACCTAGGGGTTGAATTTTTACGTCAGACATGGAAGCCTCCAAAAAGTTTATTTTAGACCAAGCAATTGGTCAATTTTCGGGCGATTGAACCCAACGATGATCTTACCGCCAATATCAATGACGGGCACACCCATTTGCCCGCTGCGGCGAACCATGTCGCGCGCGGCGGCCTGGTCGCGGCTCACGTCGATATCCGTGAAGCGGACGTTCTTCTGGCGAAAATACTGCTTTGCCATGTTGCAATAGGAACAGGTTGGCGTGCTGAAAACGATCACTTTAGGCTGGGGTCTGGTTTCGGGCATTGACTACCTCCAAAAATTGTTTCAGCCCATAGACGCGAGCACGCAAGAATATATTACGTCCTGTCCCATTAACATTCCGTCAGAGAGGCGAGTTTCCCTACCGAACGGTCGGTTGATTTAATTTGCGATATAATACCCTAAATTCCCCTTGGAGCCTACCCGTGGACTTCTCCCTTTCCCCCGAACACGAAATGACCCGCAAGATGGTGCGCGACTTTGCCCAAAAAGAGATCGCACCCGTCATCAAAGAGTACGACCGCAAACAGGAACCCATCCCCTTCGCGCTCAAACGCATGGGCGAACTCGGCATCCTCGGCATCTCGATTCCAGTCCGCTATGGCGGCGCAGGCATGGACTACATCTCCCTCGGCCTGACGTGCGAGGAACTCGAAGCCGTGGACACCTCCCTGCGCGTCGTCATGTCCGTCCACGTGGGCTTGTGCTCGCTGACCCTCCTGCAATGGGGCACGGAAGAGCAAAAACAGAAATTCCTCGTCCCGTTGGCGAAGGGCGAAAAGATCGGCTGCGGCGCGTTCACTGAACCTGGGATGGGCTCCGACGTGGCCGCGATGACCACCTCCGCCAAACGAGACGGCGATCACTACATCCTCAACGGCGAGAAGATGTGGATCTCCCTCGCCTCTCTCGCGGACCTCGCGCTGGTCACCGTCAAGACGGATTCCGCGGCCCGCAAGCCTTCGGAGGGACTCTCCACCTTCATCGTTGACCTGCACTCGGACGGCGTCAAAACGGGCGACATCCACGGCAAACTCGGCGTGCGCGCGGGTTCGACGGGCTGGATCTCCTTCACCGACGTGAAAGTCCCTGCCGCGAACCGCATCGGCGAGGAAGGCGAGGGCTTCAAGATCACCATGTCCGCCTTCGATAGCGGACGTTACACCGTGGCCTCGGGCGCGACGGGCATCATCCGCGCCTGCCTCGATGCCAGCGTTTCCTACGCCAAGACCCGCAAAACCTTCGGCAAGCCGATTGCCGAACACCAACTCATACAAGAGAAGATCGCCAAGATGTCACAGGATTACGAAATCGCCCACCTGCTCTATTTGCAGGCAGGCTGGTTGAAGAATCTCGGAAAGCGTTGCACCCGCGAAATTTCCTTCGCCAAGAAATTCGCCACCGAAGCCTCCTACAGCGCGGCGACAGAAGCCATCCAGATCCACGGCGCGTACGGCTTCTCGGACGAATACGATGTGGAACGCTACCTGCGCAACTCGAAGGGCGCCATCATCTACGAAGGCTCCAGCGAAGTGCAGACGCTCATCCAGGCTGGCTACGCCCTCGGCCTGCGCAAAGACAAGCCCCTGCGCTGTGAGCCGCCCGCGTATGATGAGAAGGAGTGGCAGGGATAGCCATGATCGAAGACATTCGCTCTAAAATCGCTTCTGGCTTATTTGAATTCTCGAAACATGCAACCGACCAAAGCATCCTGCACCGTGTTGCCATTCAGGAATTACACAAAGCGATTGCGAATGCAGAAATCATCGAAGATTACCCCAACGACAAGTATGGACCGAGTTGCTTGCTTCTCGGTTTTACACGACATCACAGACCGCTACACGTTCAATGCACTTATCCCTCCCGCCCGTTGATACGAATTGTTACAATTTATGAACCTGACCCTGCCGAATGGATTGATTGGAAAGTAAGGAGAAAATAACATGAACGATTATCAGTGGAACGAACGTTTAGTGGAACAAAAAGTGACCTACACCCTCGAAGTGGAAGGTAAATTGATCGTCGTTGAAAACGTCCCCGCGCGGGTGAACGTGGAAACAGGCGAGCAACTCTTCGCGCCCCAAACCGTCGAACGCCTGCAAAAACTGGTTTGGGAACAGAAAAAGCCCAAACGCCTGCTGCAAGTGCCTGTGTATGAGTACGCCTGAAAAAGCCATTCTCGGACGGCTTCCGCGAACTGAGTTGAGATACTGTTAGAATCGAATTGTGGTGAGCAAAAATGCAAATAAACAAAATTTATTCCCATTCATGCGAGAATATGCCAGAGATTGATGACAACAGCGTCGCGTTAACAGTAACGTCGCCTCCATACTGGAATGCGATAGATTACGATATTCATTCAACAGACAAGAATCAACATTATCGTACTCGAGCTTATAGCAATGGCTATACAGAATATGAGCATTACCTTGAATGGCTTGAGAGTATTTTTACCGAAGTCTTGCGAGTAACGAAGCCTGGCGGTTTTTGCGCAATTGTTATTGGGACAGTTCTTTGGGAAGGGAAGCATTATCCCGTTCCTTTCGAAACGATTTCCCGATTAGTAGCAAAAGGGTGGGACTTTCATCAAGATATAATTTGGCATAAATGTACCGCTGGAGTTAAGAGAGCAGGCGTTGCCATTCAGAAACCTTACCCTGGTTATTTCTATCCGAATATTATGACGGAATATATTCTGCTGTTTCGCAAACCAGGATCGCCCATTTATCAAAATCGAAGTGTAGAAGAAAAAGAGGCGGCTAAATATCCAATTAACCGATTATTTACAATGGATGTGGCTAATAATATTTGGCATATCGCTCCAGTTCCACCTGATACGCTAGATCATCCCTGCCCTTTTCCAGAAGAAATACCTTATCGCTTAATTTCCATGTATTCATACACTGGCGACTTAATTCTCGATCCATTTGTTGGGTCAGGACAAACGCTGAAAGTTGCTCGACATCTGAAACGCAATTTTGTCGGCTATGAGACAATCCAAAAATATGTAGATTTGGCACACGATAGAATTCGGGATCCATTGTCTGTTCGCCCCAAGCAACTTATTGCCATTTTCGACAAAGTTGATTTGAATGAACCGTCTGGGCAAAAACAACCTGCTCCCAATACCATAAAGAAAGTGGATGAAATCAAGAAATCCGTTCAGCCTGCCCTTTTAGAGCCAAAAGGGAAATACAGAACAAAGAAATCAAGACCAAAGAAGGGATGATTATGGATTTTAAATCCACTTCTCGGAAAATTGCCAGGCGTTTTTCCAAAATCCCAAAAGTGTGGGATGGAAAGAGCGTTATCACTGAGATGAAGGAAGCGGAATATCCACAATGGAGACAGATGGAGTGGATCGGTTTTTACTTTCAATATCTCTGCGCCAAACAACTGTCGAAGATAATGGAAATCCCTGGCACATCTTATGGCAGGGTTCAATTTGATGGGTTTTTGGAGATTCCTTGGGATTTCAAAGCCCATGCAATGAATACCAGTAGTCACGAAATTATTGTTAATGACTCGCAGGCAATTTCAATGGGCATAAAGGAGTTTGGCAGCGTCGGTTTGATTTTGGCAATGGGAAAAGTGGAATACAACGACGAGAACCGCGCTTTTCAGCAATGGCATAATATTCTAAAAGGCGGAATTTCAGACTATGAAAAGGAGCGAATAAAACGCGGGGCATGGTCGCGATTGCGAAAAGTATCTTTTGATTTACAGCAAATATCGTTCATTCAACTGACCGACGAAACCTTGATAAAAAGCGGCTCGTTTCAATCTGATTTCAGAAACTCAAATGGCAGACCAAGACGAGCAAAAGTTCTGCTGGATCTGGAAAAGTTAAACGAGGAAATTGTCCATTTTGTAGAATTCAAATTACGGAGGTCGCATTGAAAATCATTGCCTGCATCAAGCAAGTGCCTGACTCGGAAGCGAAAGTGAAAGTCGCGGACGACGGGCAAGTCACATGGGGGGAGGCGCCGCTGGTCATCAACCCGTTCGACGAGTACGCGGTGGAAGGCGCGCTCCAGCAAAAGGAAGCCAACGGCGGGACGGTCGTTGCCCTGTGCATCGGTCCCGAATCCGCCAGGGAGGCCATCAAGCACGCGCTCGCCATGGGTGCGGACGAGGGCATCCTCGTCAGCGACGCGGCGCTCGAAAGCCTCGACAGCGCGGGGGCGGCGCGCGTCCTGGCCGCGGCTATCAACAAGATCGGCGGCGCGGATATGGTCATGTTCGGGCGTCAGACGCTGGACAACGGATCGGGATTGACTCCGCCGCAGACGGCGCGCGCCCTCGGGTGGCCCATGCTCGGGTGGGTAGGCCAGATCAAAGTTGATACCCTGAGCCTGTCGAAGGGCGAGGGAGGAAGCGTGCAAGTCGAACGCGTCCTTGAAGAGGGTCGGCAGATCGTCAAGGCGAATCTCCCTGCGGTGCTGTCCATCGTCCAATCCATCGGCGAGCCGCGCTACCCGTCGTTCATGGGCATCCGCAAAGCCTCGAAGGCGACGATCCCCGTCTGGTCGCTGGCCGATCTCGGCATCAGCGCGCCCGCGGTGGTTGTCAGCCGCACCGAGATCAGCAACCCGCCCGTGCGCGAGACCGTCTGCGAGATGATCACGGGCGAGACGCCCGAAGCCATCGCCGAAACGCTGGCCGATAAAATTTTGGCGGAGAAGGTGCTATGAAAACCTGGGTTTACATTGACCACTTCAAGGGCGAAGTCCAGCCTGGTTCGTGGGAGGCGCTCGGCCTCGGCAAGACGTTCGGCGCGGTCAGCGCGATCGTGTTTGGAAGCGGTGTGGATGCGGTCGTGAAGGCCGCCTTCGAATATGGCGCGGACGAAGTCCTCGTTGCGGACGACGCCGCGCTGGCAGACTATCGCGCCGAACCGTACGCCTCCACCCTCTCCGCGCTCGCCTCATCCCTGACCCCCGACCTGATCCTGTTCCCGACAACGGCGCGCACCCGCGAACTTTCCGCGATGAGTTCCTTCGACTTGAACTCTGGCGTGCTGACGGATGTCACCGCGGTGGAAGTCGGCGCGGACAAGGTCACCGTGATCCGCCCGATCTACGAGGGCAAGGTCATCGAGAAGACAGTCTGCACGGCCAAGCCCGCCTTTGTGACGTTGCGCTCGCGTGCCTTCCCCAAACCCGCCGTGGAAGCGGGACGCACTGGCACGTTGACCAAAGCCGAGACCAAAGCGGACGCGAAGTCCACGGTGGAAGGCTATTCGGCCACCGAGGCCGCGGTCAACATCGGCGACGCGGCGGTCATCGTCTCTGGCGGACGCGGCGTGAGCAACAACCCGTCGCTCGGCCTGGACGAGAAGGCCACCGCGCAAAAAGGATTCGAACTGCTCGGCGAATTGGCTGGCGTTTTGGGCGGCGCGGTCGGCGCCTCGCGCGCGGCGGTGGACGGCGGGTACATCACCTACGCCCACCAGGTCGGCCAGACGGGCAAAGTCGTCGCCCCCGACCTGTACATCGCCTGCGGAATCTCAGGCGCGATCCAGCATTTGGTTGGAATGCGAAACGCCAAACTGATCGTCGCCATCAACAAGGACGCCGAAGCGCCTATCTTCACGCAGGCGCGCTATGGCGTGGTGGGGGATCTGTTTGCGATTGTGCCTGCGCTGACGGAGGCGATGAGGAAGAGGTTGGGGAAGTAGGGGCGTGTTGCGTGTTACGTAGTGCGTAATGAGAGACCTCCTCGTCGGTGAATGGCGAGGAGGTCTTTTGCATTGAAAGGGGGTGAAAGTTCCAAATCTTTTATGGCGTAGTTGGACGGATACGTTGATACAAGTTGTAAAAATTTGCGTAAACAACTGCCGCCAAAACACCTGCCGCTGTGCCAGATGTAAGTCCGATCGTTTTATCAATCTGCTCCAAGAGAGTGAGAATAAACACTACAAGTGAACCTGTACCCAAAACAAATGCCGAAACTCTTGCGAGCAAAGGACGAGAAACGTGGTCAAAGGCAAAATCCACGACCCGTACGTTTACTGCAAACGACTCAAATTCGCGATCTGTTTCAGCATCTGAAATTGAAACTAAAACCTTGTGTGCCCCTGGCTCACAGTTATCCTTTGGCATCCCCAATAATGTAACCTTACTAATCGCGCCGCTAATCACTTTTATTACTGCATCTGGAAAATCGAAGGCGGGACTGAATAATCTAAGTTTAATTTTTTGTCTAATCTTCATTGAACTCGTTTGAATAAGTTCGTTGATCGTTTGCTCCTTGAATTCGGATTTGATATTGCGAGTTACCTGATCGCGTTTCTGAGGTAAATAGATGTGAATCAAGAAAGTGGATTCAAATCGTTTTGAAAGTACTCGTGGATATGCGACTGATAATTTCATGGACACTTCTGGATCAATACTTTTTCTTTGAAGCCCTTGTACATTATCAGGCTTATCTTCTTTTAGGAGCATTTTATTAGGAATATCGCTGATTGGGAAAAGAAGAAAAATTCCTATGCCGAACAAAACTGACGTGAGAACTGCAACGATACTATCGTCAATCAAGCCAATCACTCCAAGGATTGCCTCAGGTAAGAGATCAACAGGAAGGATTATATATAGAACCATAAAGCCTGATAAAGCCAATAAAATTACACCTATAAATCTTAATAGAAAATTTCTCAGCCGTGAGGTAGGTATCAATATCAACAATAGTAATAATATGTTAGCAAAAACCACACCTATTAAGCATGTCTGTTGAATAACTTTCCAAAGATTATCCATATTATTCCTCTTTTAGCATTCAATGACAACAAGTCTCTTTGATTTCTATTCTTTGCGGTTCTTGAGACAACTCGCTTCACGCACTACAGAGCGCAGAAACATTTCAAGTCCCAATCCTACCCAGGGAGGAAATTCTCCTCGTCCAGCCAGGGGTCAATCCACGAGACGGATTTGAGGGACGCGTATAACTTCCGCACGGCGGGTTTGTCGTCAGAGGCGTGGCAGAGGAAGACGCGGAGTTTTCTGTTAGCGGACTTCATCGCGGACTCACGGATGGGAACGGATTCTGACGGGATGAGGGGTCAATCCACGGGAGGGATTTGAGAGACGCGTATAACGTCCGCACAGCGGGGTTGTCGTCAGAGGCGTGGCAGAGGAAGACGCGGAGTTTTCGGGTGGGCATGAGGGTGCGTCGCACTTTTCTTAATGGGATTCGGTCTCAGGGTGGATTCTATCCGTTTAACGGGATTTGTCTACGGTTAAGGTGCGACGAGGAGGTTTTTGTTGTTTTCTTTTTTGTGTCTTGCATGTATAATCCAACCCATGAGAAAAGCCTCGATGAACAAAACCTTGAAGGAAATGACGGAACGAATCGTGCATGTGGCAAACCCTGCGCGCGTTCTATTATTTGGGTCTGCGGCGAGCGGCAAAATGACCAAAGACAGCGATTTGGACGTGCTGGTCATCATGCGTGGAACGATTCACCGCCGCCAAATGGCGCAAAAAATTTACCGCAATTTACACGGGCTGGGAATCGCGATTGATGTCATCGTCGCGACCGAATCGGACGTGCAAAAGTTCGGCCAACGAAACGGCACTGTGCTGAAACCAGCCCTTCAATACGGACGCGTGCTTTATGAAGCATGACGATCCGACAGATCCACACGCCTGGCTGTCGTTTGTAAAAAGCAACCTTCGCCTGGCTGAAAGGCCGACTCAAAGGCGTTCGCTATGAAGACCTGTGCTTCAACGCCCAACAAGCGGCGGAAAAGGCGCTGAAATCCGTTTGTCTTGCCAACGACCTGGAATTTCCCAAAACACATTCCATCGTCCGTTTGGTGGATATTCTTGAATCAGGCGGAATCAAAATTCCCGAAACCATACGGGAGGCGGATATTCTGACTCAATATGCGGTCGAAACGCGCTATCCAAGCTGGGTGGAGGAAATTACCAGGGAGGAATACAAGGAGTCAATTGCCATTGCCGCGCGCGTGGTCTTTTGGGCGGAAAAGGCTATCAAGTGACAGGGAGGTTCTTGATGTATCCCGCACTGACGGAGGCGATGAGGAAGAGGTTGGGGAAGCAGGGGATGGTCGAGTAGCGTTCTTCGCGTATCGAGACCCGTGTTGCGTGTTACGTAGTGCGTAATGAGAGACCTCCTCGTCGGTGAATGGCGAGGAGGTCTTTTTGTCTTTTTTCGGGGATTGATATTACATAGCATATCGCCTATAATACCAGCATGGGCGTTCCAGATATAGTCATTGACACCAACGTTGTAATTGCCGCGCTTCGGTCGAAGAGAGGCGCCTCATATAAGTTGCTGTCGCAGGTTGGAACGCAGAAGTTCGAGATTCACGATTCTGTCCCGCTCATCCTTGAGTACGAAGATGTGATCCAACGATATCGGACTGAACTTGGATTATCACAAGATGATGTTTCCGATTTGATTGACGCGTTGTGTTCGTTAGCCCATCACCATGATATCTATTTTCTATGGAGACCGTCCCTGTCCGACCCGAACGATGAAATGATTCTGGAATTGGCCGTCTCTGCCCAATGCAAGTACATTGTCACTCACAACATAAACGACTTCAAGGGCATAGAAAAATTCGGCATTGAGGCAATCACGCCAGGCGTGTTCCTAACGATTCTCGACGAGGTGTAATATGAGCGCATTGAGTTTACGATTACCCAAATCCCTGCACGAGCAACTCAAAGAGTTGTCCCGCGAAGAAGGCGTTTCCGTCAACCAGTTTGTCATGCTGGCTGTGGCGGAAAAGGTCGCGGCGATTTCCACCATCGAGTATTTGGAGAAACGAGCCAAACGCGGTAGTCGTGAGAAGTTGCTGGCTGTGTTGAGTAAAGTCCCTGACGTGGAGCCTGAGGAGTTTGATAGGTTGCCGTCGCGGTGATAGAGGCGATGAGGAAGAGGTTGGGGAAGTAGGGGCATGTTGCGTGTTGCGTAGTGCGTTATGAGAGACCTCCTCGTCGGTGAGTGGCGAGGAGGTCTTTGTTTCGGGGAATGGGAGGAATTATTTGAGTGTGACTAAAACCAGTTGGGCGCATTCCATCCCATGACCAGCGGATAG